>JAGRFX010000320.1 GCA_020445805.1 Rhodocyclaceae bacterium | reverse complement strand
CGGCTGCGTCTGCGTCCGATCCTGATGACCTCGCTGGCCTTCATCCTGGGCGTGCTGCCGCTGGCCATCTCGACCGGCGCCGGCGCGGGTGCGCGCCATGCCGTCGGCACCGGCGTCATGGGCGGCATGCTGGCAGCGACCTTCCTGGCGGTCTTCTTCGTCCCCCTCTTCTACCGGGTCATCGCCGACCGCCGCCTGCGCGAAAAGCGCAGCACCGGCGAGCTCTTCGATGAGATCCAGGAACGACACGAGGAGGCCCACCAGAAACTCCTGGCACAGATCGAGCGCGACGCCGCCGAAGGGGAACCCCGCCATGGCCACTGACCCCATGCGCCTGGGCCGGGCGCTGCTGCCCGCTGCATTGCTGAGCCTGCTCGCCGCCTGCGCGACCCCGGGGGCCACGCCTCCGCGGCCCGTCATCGACCTGCCGCTTGCCTGGCCCGCCCAGGAAGGCGCCGAGGTCCCCCTGGATGCGCACTGGTGGCGGCTGTTCGAAGACCCGGCCCTCGACGCGCTGGTGGACGAGGCCCTGGCCGCCAACGGCGACCTCGCCATCGCCGCCGAGCGCATCGAACAGGCCCGCCTGCAGGCCGGCATCGTGGACACCGACCGCTATCCCTCGGTCAGCGGTGGGGCATCCAGCACCCGCAACCGGCGCAGCCTGGAGGGCAGCGTGCAGCAGCCGGCGGGCACGCCGCGGATCCAGAACACCCACCAGATCGGCATCGAAGCCAGCTACGAGCTGGACCTGTGGGGCCGCTATCGGGCCGCCAGCGAGGCGGCCCGCGCCGATCTGCTGGCCACCCAGTGGGCGCGGGAGGGCATCCGGCTGTCGCTGATTGCCAACGTCATCGACAGCTACCACGCGCTGCGTGCGGCCGACGCCTCGAAGCTCGCCCTGCAGCGCACCCTGGCCGGTCGCGACGACGCCCTCGACCTGCTCGCCCGCCGGGTCCAGGCGGGCACCGCCTCCGAGTTCGACCTCAACCAGACTCGCGCCGAGCGCGTCGCGGTGATCACCCAGCAGGCGGCGCTGGATAGCGACACGGCCGCCGTCGAGGCCCGCCTGGCCACCCTGCTGGGTCGCAGCCCGCGGGCGATCCTGCAGGCGGACATCCAGCGGGGCCGGGGCATCGAGCGCCTGCCCCTGCAGGTACCGGCCGGCCTGCCTTCGGAGCTGCTGTTGCGGCGTCCGGACCTGCGCCTGGCGGAGGCCCGCCTGGCCGCGGCCGACGCCCGCATCGTCGAGGCCCGCGCCCTGCTCTACCCCAGCATTTCCCTGACCGCCGCCTTCGGCCAGGAGAGCGCTACCCTCTCCAAACTGCTGACCTCCGGCGCCAACGTGATCAACCTCGGCCTCGGGCTGACCCAGCCCATCTGGAATGCCGGCCGGCTGCAGAAGAACGTGGCCCTCACCGAATCCCAGCGGCGCGAGCAGCTCCTCGCCTACGACCAGGCCCTGCGCGCCGCCTTCGGCGATGTGCAGACCGCGGTGGCCGCCCAGGGGGCGGCGACCCGGATCCTCGAGTCGGAGCGCATGCGGGCCGACATCCTGCGCGACACCGCCCGCCAGGCCGGCCTGCGCTTCGACGCGGGGCTCACCAGCCGCCTGGAGGTGCTCGACGCCGAACGCAACCTGCTGCAGGCGGAACTGGCTGCCATCAACGCCGAGGCGGCCCAGCGCACGGCCGTCACGAGTCTCGTGCGGGCTTTGGGCGGCGGCTGGGACGCCGCTGCGACCGGAAACTGAGGTTGCTCTCAGAAGGCCCGCTTGAATGTCCTTCCCAGCTGACGAGTCCCACCTGAAGACCCGACGCCCTGAAAGACCCGGGTGAGGATTCGACCGGTAACGCTGCCGGAAAACACGCGGGGGATGGCGTATGCCATCCCCCGCGTGTTTTGAAAGCTGGCCCGGCCTCAGTGGAAGAAGCCCTCCAGCCGCTCGAAGACCTCGTGCTCGGCGCCATGGCGGCGTACCGAGATCACGTCCACCAGCTTCTCGAGCTGGCGGACCATCTGCTCGAGGCGCTGGTCCTCAAACACCAGCAGCCAGATGCGGCTGGTGTTGCCGCTGCCCACCGGCATGCAGAGGATGCCCTCGACGTTGAAGGCACGGCGCGCAAACAGGCCGCAAATGTGGGACATGACGCCCGCGTGGTTCTGGACGTCGATCTCCAGGATGACCTTCTGGAAGCCCTGTTCGGCCAGCGGTTCTGCAACGTGTTCCATGGCCTCAGCCTCCAATCATTTCAGTGTTGGCGCCGCCCGGCGGCACCATCGGATAGACGAACTGCTCGCGATCGATCGATGCGTGGATCAGGCAGGGACCCGGCTCCGCCATGACCTGGGCGAGGGTCGCCCGCGGGTTGTCGCACTGGTCGAGGTCGATGGCGGGAATCCCGAAGCCCTCGGCGATCTTCACGAAGTCAATCTGGCGCTTGTACTTCGAGGCATACACGCGCTTTCCGTAGAACAGGTTCTGCTGCTGGTACACCAGCCCCAGCGAGTTGTTGTTCATGAGGATGATCTTGACGTTGAGCTGCTCGTCGGCGAGCGTGGCCAGCTCCTGGATGTTCATCTTGAAGCTGCCGTCCCCCGAGAAGCACACCACCGTGCGCTGCGGCTCGGCCAGGGCCGCGCCGATGGCGGCCGGCATGCCGAAGCCCATGGTGCCGAGTCCACCCGAGGTCAGCCACTGGCGCGGGCGGCGGAAGGGATAGGCCTGGGCCACCCACATCTGGTGCTGCCCCACGTCGGTGGCCACCACGGCGCTGTCGTCGAGGGCCGCGGCCACGGCCTTGATCAGTCCGTAGTGGCTGCGCGGGTCCTCCTCTCCCGGCATCTGCAGCGGGAAGCGGGTCTTGAGGCTCTCCACGTGGGACAGCCAGCGCTTGCGCAGGGTGACCTTGATGCGCGGCAGCAGGGCCTCGAGGGCCTGGCCCACATCGGCCGTGATCGCCACGTGGGCGGTCTTGATCTTGTGCAGCTCGGACGGGTCGATGTCGATGTGGATGATCTTGGCCTTGGGGCAGAACTGCGCCGCCTTGCCGATCGCCCGGTCGTCGAAGCGGGCGCCGACACAGATCAGCAGGTCCGCCTCCTCGAGCACGTAGTTGGTGTAGCGCGCGCCGTGCATGCCCAGCATTCCCAGGCACAAGGGATGATCGGCCGGCATTGCACCTAATGCCATCAGCGTCATGGTGGTCGGCAGGCTGGCTTTTTCCGCCAGTTCGACTGCGGCTGCGGCGGCGCCTGCACTGATGACCCCGCCACCCAGATACAACACCGGACGTTGCGCGGCGTTGAGCATGGCCGCGGCCGCGGCGATGGCTGTGTCGTCAGCGACGCGCGGTGTATCGGGCAGCCCTTGCGACGGGAACTCATCCAACCGCAAGCGTGCGGTCTGCACGTCCTTTGGAATATCAACGAGAACGGGCCCCGGCCGGCCCGAAGTCGCAATGCGGAATGCGGCCGGAATGACTTCCAGCAGTTCCTGGGCGCTGCGCACCAGGAAGTTGTGCTTGGTGATGGGCAGCGTGATACCAAAGGTATCCACCTCCTGAAA
>JAGRFX010000319.1 GCA_020445805.1 Rhodocyclaceae bacterium | reverse complement strand
AGCAGGCCGGTATCCTGGACTCGCTGCTCGACCGGCTCGCGCTCTACAAGGAAAAGATCCTCGCCATCAAGAGCAAGATCAAGTCGGCCATGTTCTATCCGATCGCCGTGATGGTGGTGGCGGCCATTGTCGTCACCATCATCATGTTGTTCGTGGTTCCCGAATTCAAGAAGGTCTTCGAATCCTTCGGTGCCGACCTGCCGGCGCCGACCCTCGTGGTCATCGGAATTTCCGATTACTTCGTCGACCACTGGTTCGTCTTCTTCGCAATTCTGGTCGGGACCGTCATGGGAATGGGATACGCCTACCGACGCTCACCCGCCATGCAGATCGCCATGGACCGGATGCTGCTGCAGGTCCCCGTGATCGGAGAAATCGTGCGCAAGGCGACCATCGCCCGCTGGACCCGCACCCTGTCGACCATGTTCGCCGCCGGCGTGCCGCTGGTCGAGGCGCTCGACTCGGTGGGTGGCGCGTCCGGCAACTACGTCTACCTGACGGCCACCAAGCAGATCCAGTCGGAGGTCAGCACCGGCACGAGCCTCACGGTGGCGATGCAGAACGTCAAGGTGTTCCCGACCATGTGCGTGCAGATGGTGTCCATCGGCGAGGAGTCGGGCCAGCTGGATTCGATGCTGGCCAAGGTGGCCGAATTCTTCGAGAACGATGTGGATGACGCCGTGGCAGGCCTGTCGCAACTGCTCGAACCCATGATCATGGTGTTCCTCGGCACGGTCATCGGTGGCCTGGTGGTCGCCATGTACCTGCCGATCTTCAAGCTTGGCCAAGTGGTCTGAGCCGAACCAGCCCCTCACGACAGCCCCGACCCCAAGGACATGATCGAACTGCCCCTCACCATCGCCCTGGCCGCGCTTGTCGGCCTGTTCGTCGGCAGCTTCCTGAACGTGGTGATTCACCGCCTGCCGGTCATGATGGAACGCGAGTGGCAGGCTCAGGCCGCCGAGGTGAGAGGTGAGGAAGCGCCCGCGCTCGACCGCTTCAATCTGGCGGTACCGCGCTCCCGATGCCCCCATTGCGGGCACGGCATATCGGCCCTGCAGAACATTCCGGTCGTCAGCTACCTGCTGCTGGGCGGCAAATGCGCACACTGCGGCGCAGGCATCGGCGTCCGCTACCCGATCGTCGAGAGCCTCTCCGGCGCCCTCTGTGTGGCGGCGGCACTGCGCTTCGGCCCGTCGATCCAGCTGCTGTTCGCCATGTTCTTCATCTGGGTGATGATTGCGCTGGCCTTCATCGATCTGGACACCCAGCTGCTCCCGGACAGCCTGACCCTCTCGCTGCTGTGGGCCGGCCTGCTGGTCAACCTGTCGGGCACCTTCACCGACCTCAATGCTGCCGTGATCGGCGCGGCCGCAGGCTATCTGGTCCTGTGGGGCGTTTTCTGGCTGTTCAAGCTGCTGACCGGCAAGGAAGGCATGGGCTATGGGGACTTCAAGCTCCTGGCCGCGATCGGGGCCTGGCTCGGCTGGCAGATGCTCCCCCTGACCATCGTCCTGTCCTCGGTCGTCGGTGCCGTGGTCGGCGTGACGTTGATCGTGGTCGCCCGCCATGGCCGCAACGTGCCGATTCCGTTCGGCCCCTACCTCGCAGCGGCCGGCCTGCTCGCCCTGTTCTTCGGCCACGACATCACGACCGCCTATCTGGCGTCGCTCTGATCCGACTTGAGTTCCGCCGTCCAGCCCCCACCTGAGGGGCCAGCACGCGTTGTGCTTTCAGTCGATGTTGCGATGCGCTAGACTCACGCGCTTGATTTTGCGGAGGTTATCATGCCGATCTACGAGTATCGCTGCGAAGCTTGCGGCTTCGAGAAGGAGCATCTTCAGAAGATGAGCGATGCACACCTGACGCAATGCCCCGGTTGCGGCGCAGACGCCTACAAGCGACTGCTCAGCGCCGCCGGCTTCCAGCTCAAGGGCAGTGGCTGGTACGCCACCGACTTCAAGGGCTGTCCCGCAAAACCAGCCGAATCCAAGTCGTCCGAGGCCCCAGCAGCGACGCCGTGCGGCGGCAGCTGCGCCTGCCACTGACCGCCTGAATGAAGAAGTATTTCATCACCGGGCTGCTGATCTGGATCCCGCTGGTCATCACGATGATGGTGCTGGCGTGGATCGTCAGCACGCTCGACCAGGTGCTTCTGCTCGTGCCGCAGCAGTACCGGCCCGACACCGTACTCGGTTTCCACGTCCCGGGGCTCGGGGTCGTGCTGGCCCTGGCCATCGTGCTCGTCACGGGCCTCGTCGGGGCCAATGTGCTGGGCCAGAAGCTCGTGGGCGGCTGGGAGAGCCTGCTGTCGCGCATTCCGGTGGTGAAATCGATCTACAACAGCGTCAAGCAGGTCTCCGACACACTGTTTTCAAGTAGCGGGCAGGCGTTCCGCAAGGCGCTCCTGGTGCAGTACCCTCGCCAGGGCGCCTGGACCATTGCCTTCCTGACCGGAAAGCCCGGTGGTGACCCGGCCAAGCATCTGGTGGGCGACTACGTGAGCGTCTATGTGCCCACGACGCCCAACCCCACCTCGGGCTTCTTCCTGATGCTTCCCCGCCAGGACGTGGTCGAGCTCGAGATGAGTGTCGACGAGGCCCTCAAGTACATCATCTCGATGGGCGTCGTGTCGCCCAATGGCAAGCGCAACGGCAAGCCGCTTGCAGAACCGACGCCGTCCAGCTAACCCCCTTTTCGCGCCGAACCGGCGCCCCGGATTCCAGAGCAATGCGAACCAACTACTGTGGCCTGATCGACACCCGCTATCTCGACCAAACCGTCACCCTGTGCGGGTGGGTGCATCGCCGCCGCGACCATGGCGGCGTGATCTTCATCGACATGCGCGATCGCGAGGGGATGGTGCAGGTCGTCTGCGACCCCGATCGGCCGCAGATGTTCGAGGTGGCCGAGTCGATCCGCAATGAGTTCGTCCTGCGCATCGAGGGTCGGGTGCGGCGTCGCCCTGCGGGCACCGAAAACGCCAACCTCACGTCGGGCGAGATCGAGGTCCTCTGTCACGAGATCGAGATCCTCAACAGTTCCGCCACCCCGCCCTTCCAGCTCGACGACGAGAACCTCTCCGAGACCACGCGCCTCACCCACCGGGTCATCGACCTGCGCCGGCCCCAGATGCAGCAGAATCTGATGCTGCGCTACCGGACCGCGATGGCCTTTCGGCGATTCCTGGATGCGCAGGGTTTCATCGACGTCGAAACGCCGATGCTCACCAAGAGCACCCCGGAGGGCGCTCGCGACTACCTGGTGCCCAGCCGGGTCCACCCCGGCCAGTTCTTCGCCCTGCCCCAGTCTCCCCAGCTCTTCAAGCAGCTGCTGATGATCGCGGGATTTGACCGCTATTACCAGATCGTTCGATGCTTCCGGGACGAGGATTCAAGGGCGGACCGCCAACCCGAGTTCACCCAGGTGGATATCGAGATGGCCTTTGTGGAGCAGGACGACGTTCTGGAGACCATGGAACGCGTGGTGCGCCCGGTGTTGCAAGAAGCGGGAATTGAGGTCGAGCTGCCTCTTCCCCGCATCCGCTACGAGGAAGCCATGCGCCGTTTTGGCTCGGACCGGCCGGA
>JAGRFX010000318.1 GCA_020445805.1 Rhodocyclaceae bacterium | reverse complement strand
CATGATCTCGAACTTCTCGATGCCGGTGAACATCTTGAGCGCCACCGATTCGACCGGCACGCTGGTGAAGCCGAACATGAAGGTCAGCACGGTGAGGCCGAGGGCCACACCGACCGGCATGCCGATGGCCATCAGGCCCATCAGCAGACCGAAGATGATGAGGGTGTTCATGGATCAGTCCTCCTTGCGGGACGTGGTCGGATGGGACCTCGCCCAGTCCTTGTCGCTCATGCCGCCGTGGGCATGCTCGATCTCCTCGCTGGCCTCGATGGCCTCGCCGATGGTGACAACCTCGTCCTCCAGCCCTTCCACGTGGGCCACCGCGTGGTGCGGCAGTTCGCCACTGCGGGCAAAGGTCACCATGACCTGCAGGAATCGGAAGCACATCAGCGCCGACCCCAGCGGGACCGCCGAATAGACCATCCAGGTGGGCCACTCGAGGTCGGGCGTGATCGGCCCTTCGAAGTGGTCGCCCACGTCACGGCCGAGCCAGGTGAGCGCCTCGTAGGCCATGCCGTTCTCCCACACGAAGGCAGCGCCGAAGTAGGCGATCAGGCCGGTGAAGAGCACGCCGCAGAAGAGGCCGAGCTGAACGAAGACGGCGCGCGGACGGTCCTTGAGCTTGTTGATCAGCACATCGACACCCACATGGATGCCGGTGCGCACGCCATAGGCCGCGCCGAACTTGGCCATCCAGACGAACAGGATGATGCACAGCTCCTGGGCCCAGCTGAGGTTCAGGGACAGCAGCCAGTCCTGGACGCCGGGGATGGCCCAGCCCGAGGCGTAGCGGTGCAGGACCGCCACGAAGATGATCAGGGTCGCCGCCGCGATCAGGAAGGAGATGATCAGCTCCTCCAGGCGGTCGATCAGTTTCAGCAGCATGGATGGTCTCCAGTTGGGACGCCGGCCGCGCCGCGCCTCCGGGGCGCCGCGACGACCGCGGACCCGGCAGGCTGGTCCGCAGGCGGGCAGGGCAATCCGTCGTCCGCCCAAAAAAGAGGCCAGCGCTGCTGGCCTCCAGGGCAGTCAGTCGGGCGCGGGCAGCGCCCTCCCCATCAGAACTTCGCGGGATCGAAGCCGGTTTCCTTGTAGACCGCTTCGATGGTCTCCTTGCCGATCCGCGAGGCCATCTCTTCGTGCACCGGCAGCAGGGCCTTCTTGAGCGCCTTGCGCTCGTCGGCGGTCAGCGCGTAGACCTCGGTCTTGCCGGAGGCACGGACGGCGTCGATGGCCTTCTGGTTCTCCTCGAGGGCGATGCCGTTGGCGTATTCGGTGGCATCCGCCAGGGCCTTCTCGAGCTGCTCGCGCACCGGCGGCTCGAGGCCTTCCCAGAACTTCTTGTTGGTGATGACGGCGTAGCCCAGGTAGCCGTGATCGGACAGCGTCACGTGCTTCTGCACTTCATGCATCTTCTGGGTGAAGAGGTTGGAGTGGGGGTTCTCGGTGCCATCGACGACGCCGGTCTGGAGGGCCTGGTAGACCTCGGAGAAGGCCATCACCTGCGGCAGGGCGCCCAGCGCGCGCATCTGCGCCTCGAGCACCTTGGACGACTGGATCCGCATCTTCAGGCCCTTGAAATCGGCCGGCGCATGGAGGGGACGGTTGGCGGAGAAGGACTTGAAGCCGTTGTCCCAGAAGGCCAGGCCCTTGATGCCCTTGGGCTCGAGCGAGGAGAGCATCTTCTTGCCGAGGGGGCCCGTGGTGACCTTGTGCAGTTCCGCGGCGGAATCGAAGATGTAGGGCAGGTCGAAGACCTCGAAGGTCTTCACGCCCAGCGGGCCGAACTTGGCCAGCGAGGGGGCGATCATCTGCACGGCGCCCAGCTGCAGCGCCTCCATCTCTTCCTTGTCCTTGTACAGCGTGCTGTTGGCGTAGACCTCGACCTTGACGGCCCCTTGCGTGTATTGCTCCGCCAGTTCCTTGAACTTGGCCGCGCCCTTGCCCTTCGGCGTGTCGTCCGCCACCACGTGGCTGAACTTGATCACCACCGGCTCGGCCGCCTGGGCCACCGCCACCAGTCCGGCCGCCAGCAGGCCGGCGATCGCTGCACGAATCTTCATATGTCCTACTCCTCCACGGGTGAATTCGGATCGAATCCGGAACGTCACCGGATAGGTCCGATGACGGCGAGGAGTATGGGAATTCTCAAATCGCGGAACCATTGTGGAGTTCCGCTACAAAACATTTTTAAAAACAGATACTTAATTGCTCAAACACAATTCCCGCAAAGGCATCAGCGCGGCGAGGGATCGAAGCCCGTCGCTTCATAGACGGCCTCGATCAGGTCGGGCCCGATGCGCGCAGCCATCTTGCGGTGAACCGGCAGCAGGGCCTGGCGGAAGGCCTCCCGCTCGGCGGCGCTGAGCTCGTAGACCTCGGTGCTGCCCGAGGCCCGCACCCGCTCGATGGCGCGCGCGTTCTCTTCCCTGGCGATGCTGTTCTCGTACAGGGTGGCTTCCTTCATGGCGCGCGCCAGGGCCTCCCGGACATCGCCCGGCAGGGACTCCCAGAAGCGCAGATTGGTGAGCACCGCATAGCCCAGGTAACCGTGGCGCGAGATCGTCACGTGGGACTGCACCTCGTGCATGTGCTGGGTGTAGAGGTTCGAATGGGGGTTCTCGGTGCCATCGACCACGCCGGCCTTGAGGGCCTGGTAGACCTCCGAGAAGCCCATGACCTCCGGCTGGGCGCCCAGCGCCCGCATCTGCTCGTAGAGGGTCTGGGAGGACTGGATGCGCATGCGCAGGCCGCGCAGGTCCTCCGGCCGGTGGATCGGACGGTTGGCCGAAAAGGACTTGAAGCCGTTGTCCCAGAAGGCCAGCCCCTTGATGCCCCGCGACTCCAGCGACTCGAGCAGCTCCTCGCCGACCGGCCCGTTGGTCACCCGGTGGAGCTTGCCCTCGTCGTCGAACAGGAAGGGCAGGTCGAAGACCTCGAAGCTGCGGATGCCGAGCGGACTGAACTTGGCCAGCGAGGGCGCGATCATCTGCACCGCCCCCAGCTGCAGGGCCTCCAGCTCCTCCTTGTCCTTGTAGAGCGTGCTGTCCGGATAGACCTCGACCCGCACGGCGCCGCCCGTGTATTGCTCGGCCAGCTCCTTGAAGCGCTGGGCGGCCTTGCCCTTGGGCGTGCCCATCGCCACCACGTGGCTGAACTTGATGATGATCGGGTCCGCCGCCTGGGCACAGGCGGCGAGGACCAGCAGGCCCAGGGCGGCGAGCAGTGTCTTCATGCGAGATTCCATCCGTCTTCGGCCCCCATCATACGCAATGGCTGCCGGCCCCTGCGCGACGGCGCCCGCAGGCTGCGCGGCGCGAGCCTCGGAAATCCACAGGTCGCATTCGGCCGATCTGGCCCTAGAATCCGGGAGCCCGTCCACCTCATCCGATCGAGCACCCCATGACGACCCGAGTGCCCCCCGCCGACCTGCTCCGGGCGCAGCCGTGACCCCGGCCGCGACGGCCGGCCTGCCCCAGCCGGCAGCCTGGCGCTGGCGCCTGCCCTACCTGCTGCTGGCACTCTTTATCGGCGCGATGCTCTCGCTGGTGTGGCTGGTGCGCACCAACGACCTGGAAGACCAGCGCGCCAACCTCATCAGCGACGTGCTGTGG
>JAGRFX010000030.1 GCA_020445805.1 Rhodocyclaceae bacterium | reverse complement strand
GCTCACCTGCTCGTGGGTGGCCCGCGCAATGTCGCGGGCGTCGGCGATGACCTCGTCGCCGTGGGCCACGGCCTTCTCCAGGCTGGACTGGGCCCGGTCCACGGCCTGTTCGGTCTGGGAGACGTGCTGGCCTGCGGCCTCCATGCGCGCGACCGCGTTCTGGGTCTGGGACTGGATGCGTGTGATCGAGGCGCTGATCTCGTCTGTGCGTTGCTTGGCATTTTCGGCTTTTTTTTTTAATGATACGGCGACCACCGAGAACCCCCGCCCGGCCTCGCCGGCGCGGGCCGCCTCGATGGCGGCATTGAGGGCCAGCAGGTTGGTCTGGTCGGAGATCTCCTTGATGGCCTGGGTGACCTCGCTGATGGCGAAGATGGACTGGAAGAGTTCGGCCATGGTGGCGCCGGCTTCGTCCACGGTGCGCACCACGTTCTGCGACGCGCAGCGGCTCTCTGCCATCCGGTCGGCCACTTCGCCCAGCAGCGCGCGGCTGTCTTCCACCAGGGATACGGCCGAGCCGGCACCGGCGGCGACCTCGTTCACCGAGCCCAGCAACTGCTCGATCGAGGCGGCGATCTCCTGGGACGCCGCTTCCTGGGTCCGGGAGGCCGTCGATGCGGATTCCATGCCGAGCGACACGGCCGTGGCGTCCGCGTCCACCTGGCGCGAAGCCTCCGAAATCTCGGCGAGCATGGCCTTGAGGTGGGTCTGCATGGAGAGCAGCGCGTCGTTCAGGCGGCCCAGTTCGTCGCGCCGGGTGAGGGGAATCGAGTCGGTGAGGATGCCGCGCCCGATATGGTCGAGGCGGGTGATGATGCGCTGCAGGACGGTGTGGATCTGGTGCTGCGAGAAGAGCAGCCCCAGTACCGCCGCCACGCTGAGGCCCGCGCCCAGCAGCACCATCGGGCGGGTCTGGTCGGCACCGAGTCCGGGCAGCAGGACCGCCGCCGCGCACAGGGCCTGGGCGGCCAGCAGGGTCGCGGCCAGCGCGATTTCCTTGCTGCGGATGCCGATGCGTTTCCAGAGGGGGACCGTGGGCAAGGCGCCGTGGCCTTCGCTGATGCGCCTGTAGAGCGATTCGGCCGCTTCGACCTGCTTGCGGTCGGGCTCGGTGCGCACCGACATATAGCCGATCGTGGCATTTTCGGCGCGGATCGGAACCACGAGGGCCTCGACCCAGTAGTGATCCCCGTTCTTGCAGCGATTCTTGACGAAGCCCCGCCACGGGCGGTTGCCCTTGACGGTCGCCCACAGGTCCTCGAAGGCGGCCGGAGGCATGTCCGGGTGGCGGATGATGTTGTGGCTGGCGCCGATCAGCTCGTCGCGGGAAAAGCCGCTGATCGCGACGAAGGCCTCATTGACGTAGGTGATCCGGCCTTTCAGGTCGGTCTTGGAGACGATGTACTGGCCGCGCGGAAAACCGACCTCACGCTGGCTCACGGGCAAGTTGCGCTTCACGGGAATTCCCTCGCCGATGGGACATGTGACGGATCTGCCCGGTGGCACATCCGTTATGCAATTGGTTCTATGTCTATCGGATGGGGGACGAGCAGCTTGATGGCAATCGTGCGTTTTTTGGCGAGGCCATGCGTCGATGTTCTGATCCGGATCAAGCTTGCCACCCCTGGGCCCGTCCGGCAGCGGCAGTGGAAACAGAAGGGCCACCGGCGGGCGGCGACGGCCCGCGCACCGCCGAGCGGCGCCGGGCACGGGTTTCGCGCGTCAGCGGGGCCGTTCGGTTGCAAGCCGGTCGAGCAGTCGCTCGAGCGCGACGATGGTCTGCTGCACGGCGCGTCGTCGTGCGGTCTCGTGGCGCGGCGGGGTGTCCAGCAGGTGCCCGGCGCAGGCGTGCAGCTCTTCGGCACCGAGGTGCCCCGCCATGCCCTTGAGGGAGTGGGCGATCCGCATGAGGGCGTTTCCGTCGCCGGACGCCAGGGCCTGCGCCAGCTGGTTGGAGGAGGTCGCGTGTCTCTGGCAGAAGTGCGCGATGAGGCGCGGGAGGAGGTGGGCCCGGCGGCCGAGGCGCGCGGCGAGCCGATGGGCGTCGAAGATCCGCGCGCCCGCGCCGAGTGCCGGGTTCGCCACATCGGCCAGGGCACCGGCCAGCGTCGACACGATGCGCCGCGCGTCGCTTGCCGCGCCCATGAGGATGCGCTTTGGCGGGAGCCGCAGGCGGTCGGTCAACCCGTCGTCCAGCGCGGGGGTCAGCAGCACCAGCGGCGCGTGGGGGATGACATTGCGTATCTGGAACAGCATGGCCACGGCATCGAGGCTGGGCTCGGGCATGTGGAGGAGGACGGCATCGATCGGATCGGGCTGATCGGCCACCACGGCGCCGATGGCCTCCGCGCCCGAGCTGCAGGTGACGCAGCGGGCGCCTGCCTGCCGAATCAGGGCGGCGAGCGTGCGCCTGGCGTCCGGCTCGGGGCTGACCAGCAAAACCCGGCGGCCGGCGATGCCCCGGGGCTTCGGCAACTCGCGCTCGTGGGCCATGGCGGTCTCGTGGGTGCTCTGGACGATGCCCAGCACCTTGCGGACCCGACCTTCGACGGGCTCGCTCGCCGTCACCACCACATGCAACCAGCGGGGACCGGTCTCGCCATCGCAACGCAGGGAGACGGTCGGGGTCTGGCGTCGTGACAGGGCGCGCCAGAATTCGCGCAGGCGACATCGGGAGTCCGCGTCGAGCTGGCGCTGGAAGTGCACGAGATCCAGCTCCGGACCCCAGCCCGGGAGCTGCCCCGCGGTACCGGTGAGCCGGATGCTTCGGGTGTTCCGGTCGAACTCGAAGGCGGCGAGGTGGGTGCCCAGGTCGGGCGCTGCGGCGTTCATGGGGTGAGCTCGCAACCCGCCTGCAGCGGGACCGGCAGGCCACCGGCGGACTGCGCGCCCTGGCGCAGGAGTTCCGCCAGGCTGGCGGCGTCGACCGGGCGGCTGAACAGGTAGCCCTGCAGGCTGTCGCAGCCGAGCGCGCGCAGCGCCGTGGCCTGCTCCACCTGTTCGACGCCTTCCGCGATCACGGTGGCGTCCAGGGCGTGGGCCATGGCCGCCATGGTGCCCAGCAGGGCGCTGCTGCGGGCGCTCTGCAGCATGTCGCCGACGAAGGCCCGGTCGATCTTGATCCGGTCCACCTGCAGGGCGCGCAGCGAAGCGAGAGACGAATAGCCGGTGCCGAAATCGTCGAGGGCGATGCGAACGCCCCGCGCCCGCAGACGCGCCAGCGTGATGCTGGTGTCGCCCTGGGTCTGGACCGCGCTCTCGGTGATCTCCAGCTCAAGCTCCTCAGCCTGCAGTCCGCTGCGCCGCAGGGCGGAGTCCACCTTGTCGACGAAGCGTGGATCGCGCAGCTGGAGGGGCGAAATGTTGACGGCCATGGTGCCGAAGGCGAGCCCGGCCTCGCGCCAGGCGACCGCCTGCCGGCAGGCGGCATCGAGCACCCACTCGCCCAGGGCGTCGATGAGTCCGGTGCTTTCCGCGACCGGGATGAAATCCAGAGGCGGAATCTGGCCGCGCTCCGGGTGGTGCCAGCGAACCAGGGCCTCGACGCCGATGATCCGGGTGCCGTCGGCGTCCACCTGGGGCTGGAAGTGGAGCACGAATTGCTCGTCGGAGAGGGCGGTCAGCAGCTCCTGCTCGACCGTCAGTCGGCGGGCCGCGGCGACCGACATGCCTGGCGCGTAGCGGATGCTGCCGTAGCGGGGCAGGCGCTGGGCGACCTGCATGGCGTGCTCGGCTGCGGCCAGCAGGCCGGCCGTGTCCAGGCTGTCGGTCGGGCAGATCGCGATCCCGATGGCCAGGTGCGGGCAGATCAGGCGGTTGCCGACCCGCACCGGCACCTCGATCGCCTGGTGGAAGCGGTCGGCAATGCGCACGGCCTCCGCGTCGCTCACGTCGCGCATCAGCACTGCGAACTCGTCATTGCGCAGCCGGGCCGCGAAGTCGCCGCTGCGCTGGGTCTCGGTGATGCGCCGGGCGACGGCCCGGAGCAAGTCGTCGCCGGCGGACGGGCCGAGGGAGCCGTTGATGTCGCGGAAACCCTTGATGTCGAGGGTCAGCAGGGCGAAGGGACGGAGGCGTTCGCGATAGCGCGCCACCTCGTCCTCCAGGCGCTCCTGCAGGTGAAGGCGGCTGCCGAGCTGGGTCAGCTGGTCGAAGTGGGTGAGCTGGCGCGAATGCATCTCGAGGGAATCCCGCCGGGAGCGTACGGAGAGCAGTTCATGGTCGCGGGCCTCCAGGGTCTGGATGGCCTCCTCCAGGCGCCAGCGGGCGAGGTGGGCGCGGACGTGTTCGCGCGTCAGCCACAGCCCCTGGAGCGTGCTCCAGCCGGCGAAGAGCAGTTCGAGGGCGATCAGCGACCCGCTGTCGGCCGACGCCCACGGCATGCCGAAGGCGGTGGCGGCGAGGATCGGCGCCCACACCGCCAGGGAGAACCCCAGCCACAGGGTGCGCTCGATGGCGAGGACCGCGAAGGCCCCGACCACCAGGGCCAGGGTGGCGATGAGACCCAGCTCGGCCAGGGCCGCTTGCGGGGCGGTGAGGATCAGGGTCGCAACCAGGCTGCCCCAGGCGAGGCCCAGCAGCACGGTGGCCTGCCGGTAGCGGCGTACCAGTGGCGGAAGGCAGTCTGCGTCGCAGCGGGAGAGGGCCGAGGCCAGCCGGTTGCAGGCATAGGCGGCAGGCAGCAGGGCCAGGAGCGCGGGCAGGGGGGCCAGCAGGCCTCCGACAGCGAGACCGCCCAGGGCCAGCAGGGTGGCCGCGGCCACGACGATCCACAGCCGTTCCGGACGGGTCCGCTGCCCCAGTTCGCGCGCGCCATGGGCCCGGAGGCGCTCGAGCAGGCCGTCACCTCCCTGGGTGGCCGGGGAGGACAGCCAGCGTTGGGCGCTGGCGAGCGTGGCGGGATCGGGCGAGGCGTCGGCGGGTGCGTGCATAGCGGGCTCCGTGCGATGCCCCGGGGTTGGGCGGGCATCGACGAGGTGGGTCCGTTTGTTCTGGTGCCTGAATTGTCGGCAGCAGCGCGTGCGCGCACGATCGGGAAAGCCCTGAACGACCGCTTCGGAATTCCTGAACCGGTCGGGCGGAGCCTGGTGGGGAAGGGGGATTACGGGGGGCGGCGGGCCGCGGCTCAATCGTCGAGCGAAGTGAGGCCGTGGCGGATGGCGTACTTGGTGAGCTCGGCCACGCTGTGCAGATCGAGCTTGTCCATGATCTTCTTGCGGTGGGACTCGACGGTCTTGGCGCTGACGAACAGCCGCTCGGCGATCTGAACGGTCGAGTGGCCTTCGGCGATCAGCTGCAGGGTCTCGCGCTCGCGGGCGGTCAGGGGCGAGGCCTCGGCGGCGTCCGCCGGCTGACCGCTGGCCATGTCCTGGAGCAGGCTGCCGGAGGCCTGCGGGCTGACATAGACCTTGCCCTGGGCGAGGGACTTCAGCGCCGTCAGGATCTCGTCGAAGGCGTTCTCCTTCAGCAGGTAGCCGCGCGCGCCGGCCTCGAGCATCTGCCGGACGAACAGGCTGTCGGAATGCATCGACAGCCCGAGGATACGGATCTCGGGCTGCTGGGCCATGATCTGGCGGGTGGCCTCGATGCCGTTCATTCCGCTCATGGCCACGTCCATGAGGATCATGTCGGGCTCGAGCTGCCGCGCCAGGCGAACCGCGTCGCGGCCGTTGTCGGCCTCGGCGACGACCTCGTAGGCCGGGTCGTCCCCGATCAGGCGGCGCAGGCCTTCGCGCAGGATGCGGTGGTCATCCACGATCATGATGCGGCGCCGGCTCATGAGGCCTCCGGGCCGGGCAGGGGCACGGTGAGCGTGACGCAGGTGCCGTTGAAGTTGTCGATCTGCATCCGTCCCCCCAGGAGATCGATTCGGTCGCGCAGGGCGAACAGTCCGAAACCGCCGGCCTCGTCGTGGCCGCCGGTCAGTGGTGGATCGGCGAAACCGCGGCCGTCGTCGCGCACCTCGATGTGCAGTTCGCCGTCATGGCCATTGAGCGATATGGACGCGCGGCCCGCGCGGGCGTGCTTCACGATGTTGATCATCAGCTCACGGACGGCATGGAACAGGAAGACCCGCGTGCTCTCGTCGAGGGTGTCGTAGGCTTCGTCGCTGTCCACCCGGTGGTCGATGCGATGCCGCCCCAGGATGGTCTCGGCCAGCCACTCCACGGCCGGGCCGAGGCCCAGCTCATAGAGCGCGGGCGGGCTGAGCTGGACCATCAGGGTGCGCATTTCCTTCAGGGTGGTATCGAGGTCGCGGCTGAGCTCGTCCAGCTCGGCCCGGTGGGCCTCGCCGAGCTCGGCCTGCAGCCGACCGATGCCGATCTTCGAGAACACCAGCCGCTGGGTCGGCCCGTCGTGCAGCTCCTGGGCGATCCGGTGGCGCTCCCGCTCCTCGGCCAGCACCAGCTCGGCCGAGAGCTGCCGCAGCCGCTCGGTACGCTGGCGGACCCGGGCTTCGAGTGACACGTTCTGGCGTTCGAGGGCACGCCGGGTCTCGCGCAGGGCCAGGTGGGTCCGGATCCGCGCCTTGACGGTGGCTGGGCTGATCGGCTTGGCGATGTAGTCGACTGCGCCCAGTCCCAGCCCGAAGGCTTCGCCCTCCGGGTCGTCGCGTCCGGTCAGGAAAATGACCGGGATGTCACCACCGACCGGGTCGGCCTTGATGCGACGGCAGGTCTCGTAGCCATCGATGCCGGGCATCACCACGTCGAGCAGGATCAGGTCCGGCGGCGAGGCCGGGTCGAGCCGCGCCAGGCCCTGTTCGCCATGCTTCGCGATGACGACCCGGTAGTCGCCGTGCAGCAGCTCGCGCAGCACCTGCAGCACCTGGGTCTCGTCGTCGATGATCAGGAGGGTCGGGCGTTCGTTCAGGGGGGACCTCCGGGGGCGTCGAAGTGGGTCATCAGCGCCGCGAGCAGGGTCGCGGCGGTGGGAAACTCGAAATCGGCCAGCGCGCGCGCCAGGCCGGCACGCAGCGGGCGGCCGGCGGCGGGCAGGTCTTCCTCGCGGATCCCGGCCAGGCAGTCCAGGGCCTCGGCGTCCCCCGCCGCCACCAGTTCGGTCAGCCGTCCCAGCCGCTCGTGCAGCTCGAGCTGCGAGAGCGCCGGACCGTCAGCCGGATCCGGCGCGGGGCCTTCGATCGCAGCCGCCACCTGTCGCGCCTGCGCGATCGCGGGGGGCAGCGCCGCACCGAGGTCGGCCATGGCCGCTGGCAGGTCGGCGTCGTGGCCGCTCCGCGCCAGGGCTTCGATCCGGTCGGCCGCACCGTGCACCTGTCGCGCGCCGATATTGCCGGCCACGCCCTTGAGCGCATGGGCGGCCTCGGCGAGGGCGGGCCGGTCGGTGGCCGCCAGCTGCCGCAGCGGGTCCAGCACCGCCGTGTAGCGGTCCGCAAAGTCGCGGCAGAGATCGGCGTAGAGGGGCTGGTTGCCGGCCACCCGCGCGAGGGCGCCGGCCGTGTCCAGTGCGTCGCCGGGAGGGAGCCTTGCATCCGACAGGGCGTCCGGGGCAGGGCCGTCGGCTGGCGAGTCCGACCGAAGGGGCAGCCAGGCGCAGAGCGTGTCGAAGAGGACCGTGGGGTCGATGGGCTTGGCCACGTGGCCATCCATGCCCGCCGCCAGCGATCGCTCGGCGTCGCCGGCCATGGTGTTGGCGGTCATGGCGACGATGGGCAGGGCGGCCGCCCCGGGCAGGCTGCGGATGCCGGCGGTGGCCTGGTAGCCGTCGATGTCGGGCATCTGGATGTCCATCAGCACCAGGTCCGGCCGCCGGCGGGCGACCTGCGCGATGCTGTCGCGCCCGTTGGCGGCGACCTGGACCGTGAGGCCCATGTGCTGGAGCAGTTCGCGGGCGACCTGCTGGTTGATCGGGTTGTCCTCCACCAGCAACACGTGGCCGCTGAGGCGGCGCGAACCGGCGGGGTCGCGGCGGTGGCCGTTGCGCTGGACCGGCCTTTCGGGTCCGACGGCCAGGGCCACTGCGTCGAGGAGCTGGGAGGGGGTGATGGGCTTGGTGAGGAAGCCATCGAGACCCTCGTCGGGTGCCTCGCGGCCGAAGGCGGTCATGAGGATGATGCGCGGCCGGTCGCCGCCCTGTTCGGCGCGGATCCGGCGGGCCGTGTCGAGCCCGTCCATGCCGGGCATGCGCCAGTCCAGGAGCACCACGTCGCAGGGGCGGGTGGCGTCGGCGAGGCGCTTGAGGGCCGCCTCGCCGCTCGCCACCACCTCGACCCGGAAGGCCAGCGACTGCAGCAGGTCGGCGAGGACCTGCCGGGCGATGGCGTTGTCGTCCACCAGCAGCACGCGGAGCTGGCTGGTATCGAGGCCCTTGTGGTCGCGGGTCGAACCTTCGGCGACCTGGAAGGGCAGGGCAAAGTGGAAGCGGCTGCCGACGCCGGGGGTGCTGTCGGCACCGATGTGGCCGCCCATCAGTTCGCACAGCTGGCGGCAGATCGACAGGCCGAGGCCAGTCCCGCCGTAGAGGCGCGTGGTCGAGCCATCCACCTGGGTGAAGGGCTGGAACAGGCGCGCGATCTGCGCCGCGTCGATGCCGATGCCGGTGTCCTCGACCTGGAAGCCGATCCAGCCCGGGCCCTGGTCGGACCGTGGGGCGATGCGCAGGACGATGTGGCCCTGCTCGGTGAACTTGGCGGCGTTGCCGACCAGATTGGTGAGCACCTGGGCCAGTCGATGGGGGTCGCCCCGCAGCCGCGGCGGCACCTCCGGCGCGATGTCGTAGATGAATTCCACGTGCTTGTCGGCGAGCCGCGTGCTGGCGAGGGTGGCGACCCCGTCGAGCACCTCGCCGAGGTCGAAGTCGATGGTCTCGATGCGCAGCTGGCCGGCCTCGATGCGCGAGAGATCGAGGATGTCGTCGATCAGCGTCAGCAGCGCGCCGGCGGAGACCTGGATCTTGCCCAGATAGTCCTGCTGCTGGGCGGTGAGCCCGGTGCGGTTGAGCAGGTGACCGAGCCCGACGATGGCGTTCATCGGGGTGCGGATCTCGTGGCTCATGTTGGCGAGGAACTGGCCCTTGAAGCGGTTGGCGGCCTCGGCCTCGTCCTTGGCCTGCTGGAGCTCGTGCTCCATCTTGCGGCGCTCGGTGATGTTGACGATGACCCCGAGGATGGCCTGCTGGCCATCGAACTGCAGGGGGATCGCCGACAGCAGGCCGGTGAGGGGGCGGCCGTCGGCCGAGCGGTAGGCGCACTCCATGCCATCCACACAGCCCCGCGCCTGCAGCTCGCGCACCACCGCATCGCGCACGCCCGGATCGGCGTAGATCTGGGCGGTGTTCATGCCCACCAGGGAGCGATCGACGCCGGCCTCGCGCTCCGCCTGGGGGTTGGCGAGGAGGATCCGGCCGTGGCTGTCGGCGATGGTGACCGACACCGGCAGGGTGTTCACCACCCGCTGGAACTGGACCTCGGCGGCACGGCGCTCGGAGAGATCGCGGACGATGTTGCCGACCCGCAGGGGGCTGCCCTCCTCGTCGCGGACGATGAAGTAGCTCTCCAGCGCCGGGAAGGTGCTGCCGTCGCTGCGGACCAGTTCGGTCTCGCCAGACCAGCGCCCGTCGCGCATCACCGCGGGCAGAACCTCCTCGCGCAGGCGTCGCTGGTCATCCGGCTGGTAGAAGCGGGCAAAGCCCTCCGGGGGGGCATCGCCGCCTTCCGGCAGTCCGAGCAGTCGACGCAGGGCGGCGTTCAGGTAGACGATGCGGCCATCCATGGCGGCCATGCCGAAGCCGAGATTCGCGGTCTCCGCGAAGTGCCGGAAGATGCGCAGGTGGTCTTCCGCCTCGCGCCGGTCGGTGACGTCGATGTGGGTGCCGATGGCGCGTTGCGCCACGCCGTGCCGGTCGCGCGAGAAGACCTGGCCGCGGGAGTGGATCCAGCGGTAGCTGCCATCCCGCGCGCGCAAGCGGAATTCCTCGTCGAAGGGCGGCCCGGCCCGGGCCAGCATGCGTGCGCCGGCCGCTGCGACACGGGCCGAATCGTCCGGGTGCAGGAGGGTGTGGAAGGTGGCCATGGTGTGGGGCCACTCCTCGGCGCCGTAGCCCAGCATGCGCATCCAGATGGGACTGAAGTAAACCTCGCCGCTCGCCAGCCGGTAGTCCCAGAAGCCGGCCCTGGCGGCCTCCATGGCGAGGGCGAAGCGTTGCTCGCTGAACTGCAGCCGCTGCTGGTGGCGCCGCATGGTGAGGATCCACAGGGTGGCGAGCGCCAGCAGGCCGAGGGCGATGGCCACCACGGTGGCGAGGTGGCGATAGTCGATCCGCTCGGCGAAGCGCTCGCGCCCCCAGGCGTCGAGGATGCGACGCTTCTCGGCCGGCGGGATCGACGCCAGCGCGCGGTCCATCAGGGGGACCAGCGGCGCGAGCCCCGGCTGGATGCCGAAGGCCAGGCGCACGTCCACGCCGGTGCGGCCGACGATGCGCAGATTGTTCATGCCCCGCTCGGCGATGTGATAGGTGGCCTGGGCGAGTGTCGCGAAGAGCACGTCGGCCCGGCCCGTGGCCACCGCGTCGAGTCCGTCCTGGATCGAGTCGACGGTCAGGTAGTCGAAGCCGGGGTAGCGGGCGAACAGGTCGGGCAGGTAGCCGTAGTCGCGGATGACGGCCACGCGGCGCTCGGCCAGCTCCGCCATGTCGTCCACGAACCCGGCGCCGGCCCGCATCACGAGCACCACCGGACTCTCGAGGTAGGGGGCGCAGAACTCGAGCTGCCGCGCGAGGTTGGAGTTGTTGGTCTCGGAGATCATGTCCACCTGCCCCTCGCGGGCGAGGCGGACCGATTCCGACCAGGAGGCGGTGGGCACGTACTCGAAGCGGATGCCGAGCTGCTGGGCCACCAGCGCCAGGTGGTCGGCCACGATGCCGACGTAGCGCCCGTCCCGGTCGCGGGCCTCGTAGGGCAGCCAGTTGGGGTCGCCGGCAAAGCGGATCACCGGATGGGCCTTCAGCCATTCGCGCTCGCCGGCGCTGAGGGTGAGGTAGACGGGCTGGGTGGTCACGCCCAGCCACTTGCGGCGGATCTCCAGCATGTCCGCTTCGCTGATGCTGTCGATGGCCTTGTCGACCAGGGTACGCAGCTCGGGCCAGTCCTTGCGTATGCCGAAGTGCAGGGGCGTGGGGCCAATCTCGCCGGCCAGGTAGGCCACCTGGAGATTGGTGAGCTTCAGCTCCTCGATCAGCCAGTTGGCGAGGCCCTGATTGCCCACGTAGGCGTCGGCTCCCCCTTCGGAGAGCCGCTTGAGCGCCGCGGCCGTGTCGTCCACGAACTCGAAGTGGATGCCCGGGTAGCGGGGGCTGAGCTGCTCGAAGGTGTTGAAGCCGCGCTCGACGACCACGCTGCGGCCGGCGAGATCGGCCAGCCCCTCGACCGGCGGTGCGCCCTTGCGGGTGTAGACCGGCGCCAGGAACGAGGAATAGGGGAGCGAGAAATCGAGATAGGCCTCGCGGGATGCGGTGTGGGCGAGGGTGCCGACCATGTCCTGCTCGCGGGCCCGCAAGGCCTGCTCGGTGGCGGGCCAGTCGGTGCGGTCGGCCAGCGCGAAGCGGATGCCCAGCCGCTGTTCGATCAGGTGCAGCACATCGATGGTGATGCCCTTCGGCTTGCCGTCCCGCCCGGTCAGCTCCCAGGGCGGGAACTGGCCGTAGTCGATGCGGATCTCCGGATGCGCGTCGAGCCAGCGCCGCTCCTCGGCCGACAGGGCCAGGGCATCGCGGCCGGCCGCCTCGCGCGGGTTGCCGATCCAGCGTTGCTGGATCGCGGCACGCTCGTCCGGCGTGATGCTGCCGAGCGCCTTGGCGACGATGCTGGCCAGCAGCGGCTCGTCGCTGCGGGTGATCATGTGGATCGGGTGGCTGTGCATGTCCGGGGCCGCGCGGAAGGGCACGATGGTGAAGATGCCCCGGTGGCGCAGCGCGTGGGAGAGCACCGCGTAGGCGTCGTAGAGGATCTCGGCGCGGCCTTCCATCACGGTGCGGATCGCCTCGTCCAGGCTATCCACTTCGATGATGGCAATCTCCGGGTGACGTGCCCGCAACTCGTCGATCTGGGCGTAGCCGCGGGGGATCGCCGCGCGGTGCCCCTTGAGATCCTCGACCCGCCGCAGGTCCAGGTTCTCGCGCACGAAGAAGTGGTTGGTGGATTCCGCGTAGGCCGGCGAATAGGTGGCGTAGGCCGCCCGCTCGGCGGTGAAGTACGCCGCCGTCACCAGGTCGATCCGCCGCGACTGGAGGTCGCCCAGGATGTCCTGCCAGGGGGCGGTCCGGACCTGGAAGCGGAGCCCGGTGCGCGCTTCGATCAGGCGCAGGTAGTCGTTGGCCAGGCCGCTGTACAGCCCATCCGGGCCCAGGAAATCGAAGGGGGCCCAGTCGGCCGAGCCGCCTGCGGTCAGGGTCGGGTGGGCGGCAATCCAGGCCCGCTCCGCCTCGCTGAGCTGCAGGTCGCCGCGTACCGATCCGGCGATCGCGTCGAGGTCGAAGCGGACCTGCTTGAGCTGCGGTGAATGGGTGCGGCTCAGGGCCCGGAAGTCGATGCGCTCGGGGCTCGCCAGGATGTGCTCGAAGCGGGCGACGTTGGTGGGGGTCGCCGCCAGCATGCCACTGTCCCAGGTGATCGCCTGGTCGCCGAAATCATTGCCGGTGAGGTAGTCGTACATCATCACGACCCCCTGGGCACCGTCGAACAGGTGGCCGCCCAGGTCCACGTCGATCAGGCCTTCGCGCACCGCCGTCATGGCGGCCGGCGTCCAGTTGATGCCGCCGAAGACGATCGGCGCCTTGCCGCCCGTGTCCTGGTAGTGGCGGGCCAGCAGCAGCGCGTGGTCGTCGGCGAAGGTCCACACCGCGTTGATCTCGGGCCAGCGCCGCAGCGCGTCGTCGAAGGCCGCGATGAGCCGCTCCTCGCCGTCGTTGTAGGGCACGGTGGCGGTCAGGTGGGCATGGGGCCTGGCCTCGAGGACGGCTTTCAGGCCTTCCTGCCGCCGCAGCATCGGCAGCTCGGTGTTGCCCGTGAAGGCCAGCACATGGACTTCGTCGAGCCCCTTGCGCGCGGCCGCGTCCAGCAGCTGGGTGGTCAGGCGTACGCCCGCCTGGCGGTCGTCGGGCGATACGCTGCCGATCCAGAAGCGGTAGTGGTTGCGCGGCACGAGGGCCTCGTTCAGCAGGGCCGCATTGACCAGCAGGGCCGGGGTCCGGGTGGCCTCCGCCTGCTGCAGGATGGCCTCGCCGATCCCCGCGAAGTCGGTGAAGAGGATGCCGTCGATCCCTTCCCGCGTGACGGTCCTGACCTGTTCCAGCATCCGCTGCGGCGAGCGCGCGGAGGTGTGCACCATCAGGTCTGCACCCAGGTCATGGGCAGCGGCCCGCGCCAGGTCCGTGAAGGGACCCCAGAAATTCTCGGTGTGGGGGACGAAGAGGGCGATCCGCGGACGCGCGGCCTCGCTGGCCAGCGGCCAGGCCAGCACGAACCAGAGGGCGAGCACCGCCAGACGAGCGAGCGTCGAGTGCAGGGTCATCGTGTCGCGGCCAGCGTGGGCAAGGGCCCGCATGGGGGCGGCCCTGCCATGACAAAGCCGTCTCGATCCCGGATCATGTGTCGAGCCGCGAGTATAGCTTGGCGGCCCGGGCGGCGCGGTCCATGCCAACGGGTTCCGGCGGGCGGACGAGGAGGTACGCGAATATGAATCTGGCACGTCTGCTGCTGCGGATCGCCCGCAGCGATCCCGGGCGGCCGGCCCTGCTGCTCGGCGAGCGCCTGGTGTGCGACTACGGTGGCCTTGCCGCTCGCGTGGCGGCCCGGGCCGGGGTCCTCCGGGACGTCCATGGCCTGGGGCCGGGAGACCGGGTCGCCCTGCATCTCGACAACGGCACCGGCTTCCTCGAGGCCCTCTACGCCGTCTGGTGGGCCGGGCTGGTGGCGGTGCCCATCAACAGCAAGCTGCATCCGTCGGAGGCGGCATGGATCATCGACGACGCCGCGGCGGCGCTGGTCTTCACCGAGGCCGGGCGCTGCGAGGCACTGGGCCGTCACCTCCAGGGCGGCGCCCGTGTGCTCGACGTGCAGGCGCGCAGCGCCCCGCGTGACGGCGGACCCGCCTGGCCGGTGACGCGGGCCGGCGACGACCTGGCCTGGCTCTTCTACACCTCGGGGACCACCGGCCGACCCAAGGGCGTGATGCTGAGCCACGGCAACCTGATGGCCATGACCTGGTGCTACCTGTCGGACGTGGACCCGGCCCCCGCCGCTGGCGCGACCCTCTACGCGGCGCCGATGTCCCATGGCGCGGGCCTCTACAGCATGGCCCACATGCTGGTCGGCGCCCGCCACGTGGTGCCGGAGTCGGGCGGCTTCGAACCCGACGAGATCCTCGCCCTGTCGCGCGGCCTGCGGGACGTGTCGATGTTCGCGGCGCCCACCATGGTGCGGCGCCTGGTGGATGCCTGCGAACGCCAGGGGCGTCCGCCCGAGGGGCTGGAGACCATCGTGTATGGCGGCGGGCCGATGTATGTGGAAGACATCCTGCGGGCCCTCGCAGTGATGGGGCCGCGCTTCGTGCAGATCTACGGCCAGGGCGAGAGCCCGATGACCATCACGGTCCTGCCGCGGGCACACATCGCCGACCACGCGCATCCGCGCCACCGGGCCCGGCTCGGCTCGGTGGGCTTCGCCCACAGCGCGGTGGAGGTCGCCGTCGTCGATGCCGACGGCCGCCGGTTGCCGGCCGGCGGGCAGGGCGAAATCGTCGTGCGGGGGGCCACCGTGATGCAGGGCTACTGGCAGCGCCCGGAGGCCTCGGCCGACGCGCTGCGCAGCGGCTGGCTGCACACCGGCGACGTGGGGGTGCTGGACGAGGACGGCTTCCTGACCCTGATGGATCGCGCCAAGGACCTGATCATCACCGGCGGTTCCAACGTGTATCCGCGCGAGGTCGAGGAGGTGCTCCTGGGGCACCCGTCCGTCGCCGAGGTCGCGGTGGTTGGTGAGCCCGATCCGGAATGGGGCGAGTCCGTGGTCGCCTGCGTGGTGCCGGCGCCCGGCGCGCGCTTCGATCCCGCGGCGCTCGACGCCCTGTGCCTGGCGCGGATGGCCCGCTTCAAGCGCCCCCGCCGCTACCTGTGCCTTGCGACACTGCCCAAGAACAATTACGGCAAGGTCCTGAAGACGGCGCTTCGGCAGTCCCTGAAGGATGGGGGGCAGGGCGCGCCCGACGCCGGGGGCCGCTGAGGTCCGCTGCGGGGACGAAGATGAGCGTGCCATGAGAGATGTCACACCCCTCGATGCACAATGGCTTTGCGGGGGTGGAAACATCTTGCATCATTTTCCGCTGATCCGGCCGTCGGACTTTTTCTTACCGGCGGCGCGCGCCCCCAGCCACTCGGAGAGGCCTGATGCGACCGCTCCGCCGTCATCTACGGACGGCGTCCTTCCTGATGCTCTCGTGCTGGGCCGCCCTGCCTCCAGGGGCCGCCGCGGCCCAGGCCGGCGTGCGCGCGATGGCGGAGGTGCGGGTCGAGCGCGTGGTCGTGCGGGGCAACCGGGTCATACCCGACGCGGAGATCGAAGCCATCACGCAATCGCTTGCGGGGCGGCGCGTCGGCGTGGCCGAGATCGAGGCCCTGCGCCAGCAGCTGTCTCGCCTCTATGCCGAGCGCGGCTACGTCAGTTCGGGGGTCCTTTTCGACGACCCCCTGTGGGTCGAGGGTGAGCTTCGCCTGCGGGCGGTCGAAGGCGCGATCGACTCGGTGCATATCTCCGGCACGGGCGATCTGGCGGACGCCTATCTCCTGCGCCGCTTGCTGGGGCAGGACCCTGTCCTGCACCTCCCTGCGCTGCAGGCGAGGTACCGCCTGCTCATCGAGGACCCCCTGTTCGAACGCGTCGATGTGGCGATCCAGCCCGGCATCGAGCCCGGGGCCGCCGCGCTCGACATCCAGGTGTTGCGCGCGCGACCCTGGGAACTGACGCTGTTCGGCAACAACTACCGCAGCGCATCCACCGGCGAGATGCAGGCAGGTGCCCTGGGCAGCATTCGCAATCTGACCGGCTACGGTGATGCGCTGCACCTGGAGGTGCGCGGCGCAAGTGGCGGCGAGCTGGCGAGCGGGGGCTGGACACTGCCCGTGGATGACGGCTCGTCACGGCTGTCCGTCCAGATCCAGAACGGCGACACCCGCATCGTCGAGGCGCCGCTGGATGATGCCGACGTCCAGAGTCGCCTGCACGCCAGCGAGGTCTCGCTGGAGCACGATGTGCTTCGAAGTGCGGATCGCATGCTGGGCCTTGGCCTGTCCTATGCCGAACGCAGCGTGCGCTCCAGCCTCTTCGGCGAGCCCTTCTCGTTTTCGCCCGGCGAGGACGACGGATTGAGCCGGGTACGGGTCTGGCGCCTGTCCCAGTCCTTCAGCGGCCGCTGGCCCGGGGCCGTGCTGGCCCTGAGATCGACCTTCAGCGTGGGCTCGGGCAACGTCACCGCCGTCGACGGGATCCCCCCGGGACAACTGCCCGAGGCGGATTTTCTCCACTGGACGGGACAGGCCAGCGGGCAGTGGCGGCCCGGGCGGGGCTCCGGCTGGCTGCAGGCCCGGCTTGCCGTCCAGAAGGCGCAGGACCGCCTGCTGGGGCTCGAGCGATTCGCGGTGGGTGGCCATGCGACGGTGCGCGGCTATCGGGAGAACACCCTGGTGCGGGACAACGGCTATGCCGCTTCGGTGGAGTGGCACTGGCTGGCGGAGCGGCTCGGCGGTGGGATCGACCCCTTCGTATTCCACGACCGGGGTGCCGCCTGGAACCGGAACGGCGAGCGCGCGCTGCTGCGCAGCCTTGGCCTGGGCATCGCGATTCATTTCGAACACCTGCACGGCGAATTGTCCTGGGCCCGGGCGATCGACGACCGGCCCGAGACGGCCGAGCGACGCCTGCAGGACCGGGGCATCCACCTGGCGGTGAGCTATGTGTTCTAGGCACCTGATCCGCCGCATCCTGGTGGCCGCTGCCCTCGTGCTGGCGGCCCCGCTGGGCCAGGCTGCCGACTGCCGGCCCGAGGATCCCGTGGCGCCCGCCCGGGTCCTCGACGCGGGCGAGTGTATGCTGGCCGCCCGCGACCCGGAGGGCGCGGGTGCCTGGCTGGCATCGCATGCAGCCCGGCTCGAAGCGGCAGGGCTCGGCGCCCGGGCAGCCGAACTCCAGGGGCGGATCGCCCTGGCCCGGGGCGACGCGATGGAGGCCCGCAAGCGGTTCGAGGCTGGCACCCAGGCCGCCGATCCGGGCGTTGCCGCGCAGGCCGGCATCAACCTCGCCGTGGTGGCCGAGGTGGCCGACCGCGGCGCGCTGCTCGACCGGGCACTGTCCCTGGCGCAAGGTGCCGGGCGGCCGGACTTGCAGGGCGTCGTGCTGGATCGTCTGGCCCAGTGGCACGAGGAGGGCGGACGCCCGATCCAGGCCATGGTCAGCAACGAAGCCGGCTTTGAACCGGCCGGCCGGACCGGTCGCTCCGACCTGCTGTTTTCGCTGCAATGGCGACGGGGCCGCCTGCTGCGTCTGCAGGGCGATCTCCAGGGGGCGCTGGATGCCTACCGGCAAGCCGCCGATCACCTGGTTCGCATCCGGCAGGACATCCCCGTGACCTTCACCGATGGACGCTCCTCGTTCCGCACGACCTTCGCGCCGGTGTTCCAGGGGCTGGCGGAACTCCTGCTGGTTGCCCCGGGCGACCCGACCCACCGCGAGGGGCGGCTCAGGGAGGTTCGACGGGCCATGGAGCGGGTCAAGCAGAGCGAGCTGGAGGACTACCTGGGCGATCGCTGCGTGCCGGCGACTTCACTCGACGACGCGGATGCCCTGCCGACAGGCACCGTCGTGGTCTATCCCGTGATGCTGGCGGATCGCCTGGTGCTCCTGGTGCAGCGGGACGCCCGCCTGGAGGCCCTGACCGTGGCGGTGCCGGCCCAGGCGCTCGGCGAGGTCGCGCGACGCTACGCGCGGGACCTGCGCTCCCAGGGCTGGACCGACACGGACGCCGAAACCCTCCATGGCTGGCTGTTGGCGCCGGTCGAGCGCCTGGTCGGCGATGGCCTCAAGACGCTCGTCATCGTTCCGGACGCGAGCCTGCGCCTGTTCCCGTTCGCCAGTCTCAAGCGGGCGGGGCGATACGTGATCGAGGACTACGCGGTGGCGGTGGCCGCCGGGCTGGGCCTGGCGCCCGGCGGGCCTGACGGCGCGGGCAGGTCGCACCATGCCCTGCTGGCCGGGCTGGCCTTGCCGGGTGAGGTGGTCGAGCGCCTCCCGGCGTCGGTCCTGCGCAGCTTCCAGGATGGCGCGCTGCCCGCCGCGCCCCAGGCGCGCAGTGCCGCCCTGAAGCAGGCGCTGGCGCTGCCGGGCGTGCGCGATGAGATCGCCGCGCTCGGGCGCCTCGGGCTCGGGACCAGCCTGGTGGACGAGGCCTTCTCGCTGGCCGGTTTCGAGTCGCAGGTCGAAAGCGGCCGCTACGACCTGATCCACATCGCCTCCCACGGCGTCTTCGGCGGTTCGGCCGAGGAAACCTTCATCATGGCGCACGACCAGGTGATCACCATCGACCGCATGCGCGCCGTGCTGTCGTCCTCGCCCCGGGACGAGATCGCGTTGCTGACCCTGTCGGCGTGCGAGACGGCCGAGGGCGACGACCGGGCGCCGCTGGGGCTGGCGGGTGCCGCACTGCGTGCGCGCGCCCGCAGCGCCCTGGGCTCCCTCTGGCCGGTGGCGGATGACGCCACCCGCGACCTGATGACGCGCTTCTACAGCGCGCTCCTGGCGGGCACCGGAAAGGCAGAGGCGTTGCGGCAGGCGCAGCTCGCGGTGATGCGCAGCGAGGGCTTTTCGCACCCCTTCTTCTGGTCACCGTTCATCCTCGTGGGAGACTGGCGATGACCCCCCTGGCTGCACGCCTGTTTGCTGTCGTGGCATTGCTCGTCCTGCCGGCCGCCGGCCGTGCCCAGAGCATCGCGACGGATGGCTCCGTCGGGGCCGCCCGCGAACTGTCCGGGCCGGTGTACGACATTCCCCAGGCCCTGGGCCGCGTGTCGGGCGGCAACCTGTTCCACAGTTTCGCCCGCTTCGGCCTGACGGGGGGCGAGACCGCGCGCTTCAGCACCAGCGACGCGGCCATCGCCCGTGTGCTGGCCCGGGTCACCGGTGGTGCACCCTCGCAGATTGCCGGCACGCTTGCCCTGGTCGCGCCGGAGGGCGCGCGCCCGGCCCTGTTCCTGCTGAATCCGGCCGGCGTGGTGTTCACGGCGGGCTCGGCCATCGACGTGCCGGGCAGCTTTCACGTCTCCACGGCGGATCGGGTGCGCTTCCCGGAGGGCGACTTCTGGGCCGACCCTGCGCGGCCCGGCGTGTTCTCGTCGGCCGCGCCGGAGGCCTTCGGTTTCCTCGGCGACCACAGCGCCGCCTTGCAGATCGAGGACAGCGTGCTGCTGGCGGAAGGGGACTTCGATGCCGTGGCTGGGTCGGCCAGCGTGTCGGCCGGCGGTATCGTCGGGTCCCGCCATGTGCGGGTCGTAGCCTGGGGCGACGGCGCGGGCGAGGTTCCCCTGGCGGGGCTTCCCGATGGGGCGCGGGGGTCGGTGGTGCTGTCGCCGGGCGGGGTGATCGGAACCCTCGCGGGCGTGGACGCAGCAGGCGACCTGGGCGTTGCCGCGGGGCGCCTCGAGGCCACCGGCGGCGCCGCACCCTTCACGGGCGTGGTCACGCAGACGGCGACCGCAAGCACGGGCGGAACCCTGGTCATGCGGGTCGGCGAGACCCTCAGCATCGGCGACGGGGCCTTCGTCGGGACCCGGACCGTCGGCGATGGCGCTGCGGGCGCGGCTGACGTGCGGGCTGGGCAGCTGGTGGTCGACGGCGGGGCCGCGGGCATCGCCTCGCTCGGCAGCGAAACCGAGGCCGGGCTGGCGGGCGCGGCAGGCTCGGTGAACGTGGTCGTGGAGGGCGGGGCCCGTCTGGCCAATGGGGGCTTCGTTCGCGCCAGCACCTTCGGTTTCGGCCGGGGTGGCGACGTCTCCCTGGCGGCCGGCAGCCTGGCCATCGAGGGTGGACCATCCGGCAGTGCCGGGGTCAGCAGCCGGACCGGCGCCGAGGGCGACGCAGGCAACGTGGCGGTCCGGGTCGGCGGCGACACCACCTTGAGGGACGGCGCCGTGATCAGCTCCTCCACCTTCGGCGGGGGTGACGCCGGCACCGTGTCGGTCGAGAGCGGATCGCTGTCGCTGGATGGAGCAGGGCGCTTCACAGCCATCAGCAGCGATGCGGCCCTCGGGTCCGAGGGCGATGCCGGCGCGGTCGAGGTGGCCGTGGCCGGCGGACTGAGCCTGCGCAATGGCGCCTTCGTCAGTTCCAGCACGTTTGCCGCCGGCCGCGCCGGGAGCATACGGATTTCGGCCGGACAGGTGGACATCGACGGCGGATCATTCGGTGCAGCCGGGGTCTTCAGCGATACCAATGGCGGCGCCCTGGGGCCTGCCGGCGACATAGTGCTCGAGGTCTCCGGACGTCTGGGCATCGCCAATGCTGGACTCGTTACCTCGAGCACGTTTTCGGCGGCGGACGCCGGCCGGGTCACGGTGGCAGCGGGTAGCCTGGCTGTCGATGGCGGCGAGGCGGGTGGCGCCGGTATTCAGACCAATGCCGGCACCGGCTCCAGTGGACGGGCAGGCGCCTTGCAGGTCGATGTGGCCGATCGGATCGAACTTAGGAATGGCGGCCGGATCAGTTCGCGCTCTTTCGGTGCCGGCGATGCGGGCGAGGTGGTCGTCGATGCCGGTGAACTGCTTGCGATCGGCAGCGACAATGGGCTGTCCGGCGTCTTCAGCGACACCTTCGACTCGCCGGGCGCCGGCGGGCGTGTCGTGGTCCGGATCGACCATGCCACGCGCCTCGAGGACGGGGGTTTCATCCGAACCGCAACCGATGGTGTCGGCCCGGCCGGTGACATCGACCTGTCGACGGGCGAGCTCCGCATCGATGGCGGGGTCACCGGCGTGGCTGGCGTCTTCAGCGATGCCGCCCTAGGGGCGGGGCAGGTCTCGGTCCGCGTCGACGGCTCGGCCGAACTGCATGACGGGGGCTTCGTGAGTTCGGATACCTCGGGTTCGGGTGATGCGGGGACCGTCGCATTCAGCGCCGGATCCCTGACAATGGGCGCCCGCGAGGAATCCCTGTCGGGCCTGTTCAGCACCGGACGCCACGGCTCGACGGGCGACGGTGGCAACGTCGTCGTGCGCATCGCCGACACCATGCGCATCACCGCCGGGGGCTCGATCAATGCGAGCGCGTTTGGCGCCGGTGCGGCAGGGACGGTCGATGTCTTGGCGGGGCGGATCCTCCTCGACGATGGGGGTGAGATTGCCGCGCGGGCGGGGGGCGCCTCGTCGGGCCAGCCAGGCGATCTGCTGCTGCGGGCACACGAGTCGATCACGATGCGGCGGGGACTGGTGACGATCGAGAACGATGCGACGGTCGAGGATCCGACCGCGATCCGGGTCGGAACCCTCTTGATCGAGGCGCCGCGAATCCGGATGACAGACGGAGCGGTTGCGACCGCCGAATCATCGTCGAACGCGCCGTCGAGCGCGGTCACGGTCCATTTCAAGGATTGGCTGGTCGCCGACTTCGCGGCAGTGAGCACGCAAGCCTTCGACGGCAACGGCGGCCCCCTGACGGTGCTGGGCGACGGGGTCGTGGTGCTGCGCGACGGCGCGCTGCTCACCTCCGTGTTCGGGCAGCAGGGCGACGGGGGCGACATTGCCGTTTCGGCCGGTGCGCTGTTGCTGGAAAGCGGTTTCGTGCAGGCCAATACGGCCGCTGCCGACGCCCGCGGCGGCGATGTGGATATCGCGGCTGCAGAGGTGGTGCCCAGCTTCGGCCGACTGCGCGTCGGTGGCAGCGAGCGGCTGTCGTTTTTCGACGCGATCGGCGTGGCGGGCGTGAATGTCATCCAGGCGGCCGCACCGACGGGCGTGGCCGGCACGATCCGGATCCCCACTGCGGTCGTCGATGTGGCCGGGGCGCTGCTGCCGCTCGCGCCGCCGTCCATCGACCTGGGGGCGTTCGCAACCGACCCGTGCCGGCGCGCGCGCGGCCATCGGCTGGCCCTCGCCGGGAGCGGCCAGGCGCCGGTTCTGCCGGGACAGGTCGTGGCCATGCCGCGTGTGCCCAGGGGCGGCGCACCCGATTGCCCGCCGTCACGGATCGTTGGGGGCCTCGCACCCGGCGAAGGAATGAATCCAACCACGCTCCCCGGCGGGGATATTCAAGGAGGCAAGTGATGAAACGCGCACTCTTTACGGCGCTGGTGGCCATCGGCCTGCCGCTGCATGGGGTGGCCGCCGACGTGGCCACGATTGTTGCCGTGCGGGGCGAGGCCACCGTGGACCAGGGCGGTCAGACGCGGCCGCTGGCCCAAGGCGAGCGCGTCGAGTCCGGCGGGGTGATCCGCACTGGCGCCCATGGCCGGGTCAAGCTCCGATTCCTGGATGGCTCGGTGGTGGTGGTCGGCGACCAGAGCAGCCTGCGGGTTGACCACCTGCGCCTGAACGCGCAGGGACAGCGCGAAAGCGCCGGCTTCATCCTGGATGTGGGGCTCATCGGCCAGACCATATCGCCGGGCCCGGCCGGCTCGTGGTCCGTGCGTACGCCCACCGCGGTGACGGCGGTGCGCGGCACCGAGTACGTCATCGAGGTGGACGAACGACGTGAAACGGCGGTCCACGTGCGCTCCGGCTCGGTGTCGGTGGAGCCCCTCGCGCCGCCGCGCGGCGTACGCCTGCCCGGGGGGTGGAAGTCCTCCGGGCCCGTGCTGCTGGGGCCCGGTGCCGATGCCACGGTGTGCGGACCGGATCACTACGCGTGCCAGCCGGCCGGGTCCTTGTCGAACGAGCGCGTCCGGGCACTGGATGATCGGCTCTCCGGTGTCTGATCCCCTCATCCGCCGGCCGGCCGCGGTCGCCCTGGCCGTGATCGCGGTGCTCGTCGCCGCGCTGGTCCTGTCCGCCTGGTCGGTGCGCGGCCGAGTGCCGATCCTGGCCAACCTGGAAGGTCAATGGCTGGACTTTCAGCATCGCCTCCGGGGCCCCCTGCCTCCGGGGAGCGACCCGCGCCTGGCCATCGTGCTCGTCGATGATCGCAGCCTCCAGGAGCTGGGCCGCCTGCCCGTGCCACGGAGCGTTCTGGCGCGGGCCCTGTCAGCCCTCGGCGATGCCGGCGCGAGCCGGGTCGTGGTCGACATGCTGCTGGTCGAACCGGGTCGTGACGGTGACGGGGAAGACGCGCGCCTCGCAGAGGCGATGCGGACCTCGGGCAAGGTCCTGCTGCCGTTCGCGCTGGTTGCCCATGGCGGCGGTCAGCCGTCGATTCCCGAGCGCCTGCTGGACGGGGCCTACCTGCGCTACCGCAACGAGGCCCGCCTGTCGGATGCCCCGCTCCAGCCCAGTGGCCTGATCGCCCCGCTGCCGCTGCTGGCCGGCGCGGCAGCGGCCCTGGGCAATGTGTCGGTTCAGCGCGGGCACGATGGCAGCCTGCGCTTCGACATGCCGGTCCAGGCCCTCGACGGTGAGCTGTTCCCGACCCTGGCCGTGCGCACCGCCGCCGAGTTGCTGTCGGTTCCCTGGGCGGACGTGGAGGCGCGCGTCGGCGAGGCGATCGTGATCGGGCCACGACAGGTGCCCCTCGATGCGGCCTCCCGCCAGTGGGTCAACTACTACGGGCCGGAGGGCAGCTTCCCGACCTTCTCGCTGGCCGACCTGCTCGCCGGCCGGCTCGATCCGGGGGCCCTGCGGGGGCATACGGTCTTGCTGGGCGGCTCTGCCCTGGGCTCGAGCGACCGCTATCCGTCTCCGTTCGATCCCTCGCTGCCCGGCGTCGAGCGTCTCGCGACGGTGATCGACAACATCGTGACCGGGCGCTGGCTCGAGCGCCCGGCCTGGGCGGCCGCGGGCGAGCTGGCGGCCATCGTGCTGCTGCCCTTCCTGTCCGTGGCCGTGATCGCCCGTGCGCGGCCGGTGCGGGCCTTCGCCTTGCTCGCGGGACTGGCCGTGGTGCTGCTGGTGGTCGCGCAGGTGCTCTTTGCGTCGGCAGGCAGCTTCGTCTCGATGGCGTTTCCGCTCGTCGCGCTGGTGTTGTCCGGTGGCCTCGGCATGTCCTACCGGGCGCTGATGGACGAACGCTCCCGTCGAGAGGCCGAACAGCGACTGCGGGCCAGCGAGGAGCGCTACGCCCTGTCCGCGCAGGGCGCCAACGATGGCCTGTGGGACTGGGACATCGACGGGCATGGCCTGTATTGCTCACCCCGCTGGCGCGAGCTGATGGGGATTCCGGCGGACGAGCCGCTGGGTGGCCTGGACGACTGGGTCGGGCGGCTCGATCAGCTCGAACGGGATCGCTTCACGCGTGAGCTCGACGCCCACCTCTCGGGCGCCACCCGCCAGTTCCATCACCTGTACCGTCACCAGCGAGAGGGTGAGGAGCGTTGGTTTCTCGCTCGCGCGGCCGCCGTCCGCAGGGGAAATCGAGCCGTGCGGCTGGCCGGCTCCATCAGCGACATGACGGAGCAGAAGCGTCTGGAGCACCAAATCGCCCATGACGCCTTGCACGACCGGTTGACCGGCCTGCCCAACCGGGCCCTGCTGCTCGACCGGGTGGAGCAGTGGCTGGCCACCACCCGCCTGCCTGGCGGGGGCGTCGAGCCCGTCGGCACGGTGCTGATCGACCTGGACGGCTTCCTCGAGATCGAGAAGGCACACGGTCAATTGGGCTGCAATGCGCTGCTGAAGGGTTTCGCAACGCGCCTTGGCGAGCTGGCCGGGGGCGTCTGGCCGGTCGCCCACCTGGGGGGCGACCAGTTTGCGCTGGCCTATCGGGGAGCGCAGAGCGACACCCTCGAGGGGCGGGTCCAGGCCCTGCTCGACGCACCCTTCGACCTGGCCGGACGACGCGAAACGGTCGGGGCGACGATCGGGGTCGCCCACTCCAGCCAGGGCCTCGAGTCGGCCGCCGAATTGCTCGGCGCCGCGATGCTGGCGGTGTCGGCCGGCAAGCGCGACGGTCGAGGGGCCCTCCACCGCTATGATCCGGACAAGCAGGCCCTCGAAGACAGCCGGCAGCGGCTGGCCGACGACATTCGCCTGGCCCTGGCGGCCGGCGACCAGTTCGAGCTGCATTACCAGCCCTTTGTCCGGCTCTCAGACCGAAGCCTGCTGGGCTTCGAGGCCCTGATCCGCTGGCAGCACCCCGAGCGGGGCAACGTGATGCCCGGCGAATTCATCCCGTTCGCGGAGCAGACCGGCCTGATCAACGAGATCGGGGCATGGACCCTGCGCGAGGCGGCGCGCCAGCTCGTCGCCTGGGACCAGGCGGGCTTCGATGGCGAGATTGCCGTCAATCTGTCGGGGCGACAATTCACCGAGACGGATCTCGAGGCGGATGCGCGCGACTTGCTGGCGATCCTGGGCGATGTCGCGCCGGCACGGCTCAAGCTCGAGGTGACCGAGAGCATGAGCATGAGCAATCCCCAGCACACCACCGACATCCTGAACAAGCTGGTCGCGATGGGCTTCAAGATCTCGATCGACGATTTCGGCACCGGCTATTCGTCGCTCGCCTACCTGCACCGTTTTCCCTTCAATACGCTCAAGATCGACCGCAGCTTCGTGATCCGGCTAGATGCGGGGCGCGAGGCCCAGGAGATCGTCCGCACCATCGCCGGGCTGGCGGGTGCGCTGGGCAAGCAGGTGCTGGCGGAAGGGGTCGAGGAGGAGTCGCAGGCGAAGGTGCTGCTCGAACTGGGCACGGAGGTGGGGCAGGGGTGGCTGTTTGCCAAGGCGCTGCCCGCGGTCCGCGCGCGGGACTGGTTCGTCGGAAACCCGCCGCCGCGTCCG
>JAGRFX010000317.1 GCA_020445805.1 Rhodocyclaceae bacterium | reverse complement strand
CGACGCGCAGGTGCCCCTCGGTCGCCTGTGCGTCGTCACCGGGGTTTCCGGTTCGGGCAAGTCCACCCTGGCCCGCGATGTACTGCACGCCAACCTGGTCCGCCACCTGGCGGGCGATGAAACGCTCAGCGGCTGCGAGGCCTTCGAGGGCTGGGCGCAGGTCGGGCGGGTCCTGGAGGTGGACCAGACCCCGATCGGCAAGACGCCGCGCTCCTGTCCGGCCACCTACATCGGCTTCTGGGATGCCATCCGCAAGCTGTTCGCCGACACCTTCGATGCCCGCACCCACGGCTGGAAGGCCAACCGCTTCTCGTTCAACACCGGCGCCGGCCGCTGCCCGGTGTGCGAGGGCCAGGGCCAGGTGACGATCGAGATGAACTTCCTGCCCGACGTGAAGGTGCCGTGCGACGCCTGCAATGGCGCGCGCTTCAATCGCGAGACCCTGGCCGTGCGCTGGCGCGAGCGCAGCATCGCCGAGGTGCTGGCGATGCCGGTGGCCGAAGCCCGGGCCTTCTTCGCGGCCCACCCCTCGATCGCCCACCCGCTGGCCCTGCTCGACGATGTCGGCCTCGGTTACCTGACCCTCGGCCAGGCTAGCCCGACGCTGTCGGGCGGCGAGGCCCAGCGGATCAAGCTGGTGGCCGAGCTGGCCAAGGTGCGCGGCGACAAGGGCGTACTGAAACCCGAGAAGCACACCCTCTACGTGCTCGATGAGCCCACGGTGGGCCTGCACATGGCCGACACCGAGAAACTGATCCGGGTCCTGCACCGGCTCGTGGATGCCGGGCACAGCGTGCTGGTCATCGAGCATGACCTGGACCTGATTGCCGAAGCGGACTGGATCATCGACCTCGGACCGGAGGGCGGCGGCGCCGGCGGCGAGATCGTCGTCCAGGGGCCGCCCGGGCGCCTGATGAAGACCCGCAACTCCCATACCGGACGCTTCCTCAAGGCGATGCTCGCCCGTCGAACGGAATAGCGTCCGGTTCCGCACTGTTCATCAGCCAGCGCCTGACTTAGGCGCCCTGACAAATCGATGGGGCATTGCACCCACGAATTGTTTCAGGTCAACGTTTTGTTTTGTTTGTAGTTTCTTACTTTTCAAGCGATGGAAGGCAATGGAAAATAGTGCACTGCACAACTCCAAGGTCGACGACATGGACAGAAGCATCGCGGTCTGGGATTTGCCCACGCGCATCTTCCACTGGTCACTGGTCCTGCTGGTGGCCGGCTCCTTCATCAGCGGCAAGATCGGCGGCAACGCGATGCTCTGGCATGGCACCTTCGGGGTCGCGATCCTCGGCTTGCTGAGCTTTCGCCTGATCTGGGGCCTGGTCGGCTCGACCTATGCCCGCTTCACCACTTTCGTGCGCGGTCCGGCGGCGGTCCTGGCCTACCTGCGCGGGGACTGGCAGGGCCTCGGCCACAATCCGCTCGGGGCGCTGTCGGTGCTGGCGATGCTGGGTCTGCTGCTGTTCCAGGCCTGCAGCGGACTGATCGCCAACGACGATATCGCTTTCAATGGGCCGCTCTACCCCCTGGTCAGCAAGGACGACTCCGACCGGGCTACCGGGCTCCACCGCCAGTCGGAAATCCTCATCATCACGCTGGTCGCACTGCACCTCGCCGCGATCGGCTTCTACGCGCGGGTCAAGAAGCAGAACCTGGTGCGGCCGATGGTCACGGGGCTGACCGAGTCGCCGGAATCGAACGCCCGGCCCGCCAGCGGCGGCGGACCGGTGGCCTTCGTCATTGCGGTCGTGGTCGCGCTGGTGGTGGTGTGGGCGGCCTCGGGCGGCCTGCTGCCGCCACCGCCACCACCGCCGCCGGCACCGGCCTGGTAGAGCGCAGCGCCGGCAGCGAAAAAAAGAACGGCCGCGAGCGCGGCCGTTCTTCTCTGTCCACCGACTCCGCCGCGGCGGAGCCCGCTGTGATTACTTGTCTTCTTCCATGCGGAACTTGTCGTGGCAGGCCTTGCAGGATTTGCCGGTCTCGCCGAACTGGGCCTTGATCGCGGCCTGGTCGCCGGTGGCCGCGACCTTCTTGAGTTCGTTGGCCTGCTTGACGAAGTTGGTGGCCACTTCCTTGACCTCGTCCATCTTGTCGAAGAACTCGGGCTTCAGGCGGGTCTTCTTCCAGCCGGTACCGCCCAGCGTCTCCTTGGAGTAGAGGGCGCCCATGCCCGAGTTGGCGACGGCGGCGACCGCGTCGGCCGCAGCGGCCACCTGCTTGGCATCGAAGGGCACCTTCTCATCGACGGCCATGGCCTTGATTTTGCCCATGTTCCAGCCCATGAAGGTGTAGCCGGACTGGCGGAACTTGATCATCTCTTCGGGTTTCAGCTGCGCGCTGGCACCAGCGGCAATGCCCAGGGCGGCGACGGCGAACAGCGTACGGGCAACGACTTTCATCATGGCGGAGCAACCTCATTCTGTTATGGAGACCGGCGAATTTCGGGCAGGGCCGGTGGCCTGCTCGAAGACGGAACATGCCGGCAGGCTGAATTATTCCAGGGCGATTCCGGGAATTCGGTGTCCGCGGTCACCGAGCGGCCAAGGGGTCTGTGCTCACGCTGCGTCGTGGGCCCAGGCCAGGGCGTCCTCGAGGCGGTCGTTGCCCCAGAACAGCTCCCCGTCGACGATGAAGCTGGGTGCCCCGAAAATGCCCAGTTCGGTGGCCCGCTCGGTCTGGCTGCGCAGGGCGGCCTTGCCGGCGTCCGACCCGGCATCGGCCAGCAGGTCCTCCGCCGGGAGCCCCAGGCCAAGCAGCAGCTCGGCGATCACGGCCCGGTCGCCGATGTCCCGGTCCTCGGCGAAGTTGGCGCACATCACCGCGCGGCTGAAGGCGCCGATCCAGGGTTCGGCGTGGTTCCGACAGGCGATCCGCGCGGCCAGCAGGCCGTTGCGCGGGAAGGTCGAGGGGCGGGTCAGGATCAGCCCGTAGCGGCTGCACAGGCGTTCCAGGTCGCGCCACATGTAGCGACCCTTGGGGGGGTAGATGTTGAAGGGCGAGTCGTTCCAGCCGAGGCTCATGAACACCGGGCCGAGCAGGAAGGGGCGCCAGGCCACCTCGACGCCCGCGGCAGCGGCCAGTGCTTCGACCCGCATCACCGACAGGTAGGAGTAGGAACTGGCGAACTCGTACCAGAACTCGATCCGGGGCGTCCGTTCAATCGTCATGACTCGGCTCCTCCGCCCATGAAGGCGCGCAGCGATTCGATGGTCCTCAGGGGCGCCTCCTCGGGCAGGAAGTGGCCGCAGGGCAGGGTGTGGCCCGCGACGTGGTCGGCATAGTCCTGCCAGACCCGCAGCACGTCGTAGCTGCGATGCACGAAGCCCCGCTCGCCCCACAGGACCAGCAGGGGGCAGCCGATACGGCGACTGCCGAAATCCGCATCGTCATGGACGAGATCGATGCCGGCGGCCGCCCGGTAGTCCTCGCAGCTCGCGTGGATCCCTTCCGGCGTCGAGAAGCTCTTCAGGTAGGCCTCGACCGCAGCCTCGTCAAAGACCGCGCCCGGTGCCGCCCAGCGTCTGAGCTTCTCCCGCAGCCACCAGCCCGGGTCGGCGCCGATCATGCGTTCGGGCAGACCACCCGGCTGGATCAGGAAGAACCAG
>JAGRFX010000316.1 GCA_020445805.1 Rhodocyclaceae bacterium | reverse complement strand
CACCGAGGACGGCGTGGACCGCATCACCGGCGCGCCCGAGTCCGGCATCTACCGCATGGACGCCGACGGCCGGGTGCGCTTCCACCGCTTCGACCACCACCGGCTGGCCGTCGAGTCCGAGAACGAAGCCTACTGGCTGCGCATCTCCGGGCCCGGCGACTACCGCTACGAGGGCGCCGACCTGGGCATCCTGATCACCCGCGGCCGCTCCATGACCGACGACTTCACGCTCAACGCCCGGGCCCACCACTGGATCGAGGGCATCAAGGCCCTCTACCAGGCCGAGCCGCTGGCGGCCACGGCGGCGGACGACGCACCGCCCGCGGCCGGTGCCTTCAAGCTCCTCTAGCCGCCTTCCATGTCGCTGCTGCACGGACAGTCGCTGCTGTTCCGCGCCCTCGACGAGGCCGTGCCCGGCCCGCTCTGGCGCGGCGTCTTCGACGCCTACTGGCCGGCCTACCGGCGCTGGTACCTGCAGGACGGGGAGCGGGCCCGGCCCTCGTATCTCGCCTGTGTGCGGGCCCTGCGCGCCCACATGCCCGAGCTCATGCCGACCTACGAGGCCCTGGTGGCGCTGGCCGGCGGCGGTGACCTGGAGGCGCGCTTCCTGTCGCTCTACGGACCCCCGCCCTACGTGGCTGCCTGCTCCCAGGCCGTGTGGCAGGGCGACTGCCCGGTGCTGGTGCGCAACTACGACTACCCGGCCCAGCTCTGCGAGGGCCTGATCCTGAAGACCGCCTGGAGCGGCCGCCCGGTGATGGGTGCCAGCGACTGCCTGTGGGGCCTGCTCGACGGCATCAACGACGCCGGCCTGGCGGTGTCGCTGGCCTTCGGCGGGCGCCGTGAGGTGGGCGACGGCTTCGGCGTGCCCCTCCTGCTGCGCTACGTGCTGGAGACCTGCGAGCGCACCGCCGAGGCGGCCAGGGCCCTGGCGCGCATCCCCGTGCATATGAGCTACAACGTCACCGTGGTGGACCGCAGCGGCGACTACGCCACCGTGTACCTGGCCCCGGGGCGGCCCGGCGACATCCGTCGGGATGCGGCCGCCACCAACCACCAGCAGCGCATCGACTGGCTCCAGTACGCCAGCGCCAGTGCCACGGTCGAGCGCCAGCGCCGCCTGCTGCTGATGTTGCAGGACCAGGAGATCACGGCCGAGCTGCTGGTCCAGTCCTTCCTGCGGCCGCCCATCTACTCGACGGCCTTCAGCCGCGGCTTCGGCACCCTCTATTCGGTGGCCTACTGGCCCACCCTGGGGCGTGCCGACTACCTCTGGCCCGGCACCGGGTGGTGCCAGTCCCTGCGCGAATTCGAGCCCGGCGAGCGGCTCATTCCCTTGGTCGAGGCGCCCCCCTTCCCGGCACAATGAGGGCCGGCAGCGGCGGCCCGCGAGGACGACATGGAACTGAAGTGGATCGAGGACTTCCTGAGCCTGGTCGAGACCGGCAGCTTCTCCCGCTCGGCGGAGCTGCGCCACGTGACCCAGCCCGCCTTCTCGCGCCGAATCCGGGCGCTCGAGTCCTGGCTGGGCACCGCGCTGGTGGACCGCTCCACCTACCCCACCCGGCTGACCCGCGCCGGCGAGGCCTTCAAGGGCCCGGCGGCCGAGATCCTCAACCGCATCCACGCCGCCCGTGCCCTGGCTCGCCACCAGTCGGGCCCGGCCGGCGACACCTTGATCTTCGCCGTCCCGCACACCGTGGCCTTCGCCTTCTTTCCCGCCTGGATGGGCGAGCTCAAGGACCGCGTGGGCGGGCTGTCCACGCGGCTGATGGCCGGCAACGTCCATGACGTGGTGGTCACCCTGGCCGAGGGCGGCTGCGATCTGCTGATGTGCTAACACCACCCGGCCCACCCGGTGTGGCTCGACCCGGAGCGCTTCGAGGGCCTGACCCTGGGCGTCGAGTCGGTGCGCCCCTACCTCTCCGCGGCCTGCGCCCGCTGGCAGCGCTGGACCCTGCCGGGCAGCGCCGCGGCGCCCATCCCCTTCCTGCGCTACGGCCCCAACACCTACCTGCGGCGGATGGTGGACACCATCCTCGACCGGGCCCAGCCGCCGGCCCACCTGGCCCTGCACTACGAGTCGGACATGGCCGAGAGCCTCAAGGCCATGCTGCTGGCCGACCACGGCCTGGCCTTCCTGCCGGCCAGTGCCGTGGCCCGCGAGCTGGCCCGCGGCGAGATCGTGCCCGCGGGCGACGAACGCTGGCACCTGGAGATGGAGGTGCGCCTGTACCGGGACCGCAGCAACCATCACCCCGAACTCGAGCGGCTCTGGGGCCACCTGACCGCCGAGGCCTGAGGCCACGCCCAGACCCGGGTCCGGAAGCCCCGGACCCCACCAGGCCAGCCGGCCACTGACCTCCCCGCCCGCTGTTAACCCTTGCGACGGGCCGCCCCGTCGCGGATCGCCCACGGCCCGCGCCGCCTGAGCCGGCGCGCGTTCGCAATTCGAACGCCCAGCGACATTCCGGTCGCCGCGCACCCCGCGCCCGATCTGTCGCATTGCCACATCTCCGAACCGACAGGCGCCGCCCGACAATCCATCCGCCGTTGCTGCACGCCAGCATCCGGCGACAGGCACATGGGTTGCGATGGGGACAACGGTGCGGCGCGGAAGGCGCACCGCCATTCACATCAAGGAACGGAGACCCAAATGGAAGTCCAAACTTCATCCCGCGTGGAGGTGATGGGCATCGATGCCGGCGGCACGATGACCGACACCTTCTTCGTCCGCGAAGACGGGCGATTCGTGGTCGGCAAGGCGCAGAGCAACCCCGAGGACGAATCCCTCGCCATCTTCAACTCCTCGGTCGATGCGCTGGCCCATTGGGGCCGAGGGGTCGACGAGGTCTACCCCGAGCTGGCGACCTGCGTCTATTCGGGCACCGCGATGCTCAACCGGGTCCTGAGCCGCAAGGGGCTGCAGGTCGGCCTGATCTGCAACAAGGGCTTCGAGCAGATCCACTCGATGGGCCGGGCCCTGCAGAGCTACCTGGGCTACGCCCTGGAAGACCGCATCCACCTCAACACCCACCGCTACGACGAGCCGCTGGTGCCGGTGTCGCGCACCCGCGGCGTCACCGAGCGGACCGACGTCCAGGGCAAGGTGGTGATCCCGCTGCGCGAAGGGGAAGTGCGCCAGGCCACGCGGGAGCTGGTCGAGGCCGGCTCGCAGGCCATCGTGATCTGCCTGCTCCAGTCCCACAAGAACGAGCGCAGCGAGCAGCAGGCCCGCGATGTGGTGCTGGACGAGCTGGCCCGGCTGAAGGTGGAGATTCCGGTGTTCGCGTCGGTGGACTACTACCCCTCGCGCAAGGAGAGCCACCGCATGAACACCACCGTGCTGGAGGCCTATGGCGCCGAGCCCTCGCGCCAGACCCTCAAGAAGGTCAGCGACCGCTTCAAGAAGCACGGTGCCCGCTTCGACCTGCGGGTGATGGCCACCCACGGCGGCACCATCAGCTGGAAAGCCAAGGAGCTGGCCCGCACCATTGTCTCCGGCCCGATCGGCGGCGTGATCGGCTCGAAGATGCTGGGCGAGTACCTGGGCGACGAGAACATCGCCTGCTCCGACATCGGCGGTACCAGCTTCGACGTGGCCCTGATCACCAAGGGCAACTTCGCCATCAAGTCCGACCCCGACATGGCCCGCCTGGTGCTGTCGCTGCCCCTG
>JAGRFX010000315.1 GCA_020445805.1 Rhodocyclaceae bacterium | reverse complement strand
GTCAAGCGGTGACCCGTGCCACCCTGCTACAGAATCCCCGCGGTCCTACCTGCGCACCCACCCGAGCGGGTCCACAGGCTCTCCACGATGACGGATTTCAAAGTATAAACCCGATTCCCCGGTGCCCCCGTCGACACCGACTCCGGCAATGGGCTCACCGCCAACCACGCGCTGCCCCACGCTCACCACCACAATATCGTTGTTCCCGTAGATTGTCAGGTAAGCGTCGCCGTGGTCGATGATCACGAGGTTGCCGAACCCACGCAGCCAATCTGCAAAGACCACTTCTCCCGGGGCCACGGCCCGCACTTCGGCGCCCTCGTCGGCGCGGATGAAGACCCCCTTCCACAGGGCCCCGCCATCCACCCGGGGCTCGCCGAAGCGACCGACCATGGCGCCGGCGACCGGCGCCCCCAGTTTGCCGCGCAGCTTGCTGAAGGCGACGCCGTTCGGTGTCGATCCCACCTGGCGATCGAGCATCGCCACCACCGGCTCCCGCGACGGTGGACCGGCGTTGCCGGCTTTCGGTTCCACGGCTTCGGGGGATTCCGTCCGCGCCGCCTCGGCGCGGCGCGCGCGCTCGGCGGCGATCCGCTCCAGTCCGTCGATCAGCTTGCCGAGGCGCTGCTCGTCGAGTTTGAGACCGGCCACCTCGCGTTTCTGTTCCTTGACACGGGCCTCGAGTGCAGCCGATTGGCGGCGATACTCGGCGCGCGCCCTGGCGAGTGCCCGCCGCGCCTGCTCCTGCTTCGCTTCGACGTCCGTCAGTCGGGTCCGCTGGTCCTCGATCCGGCCTGCGACCTCGGCGAGCGCTGCCACGTCCTCCCGCTGGGCGTCGATGAGGGACAGGTTCGCCGCTCCGATCCGCTGCAGATAGACACTGTCCCGGGCCACCTGGTTGGGGCTCCGGCTCGCCAGGAAGTCTGCGAGTCGCGCATCGCCGCCGCGCTCGTAATAATCGCGCAGCCACTCGCCAAGGCGCGTCCGTCGCTGGGCGATACGCTCGTTCAAGGTCTGTTGTTCGGCCTCGAAGCGCTTCAGTTCCCGACCGACCGACTCGAGCTGGGCACGGGTATCGCGCAACTGCCGGCCCGCTGCCGAGAGCGCGCGTCCGGTTTTGGCGACCTCGCGCTCGATCTCCTGCTGGCGCGTCTCGTCGCTGCCGAGGGCGCGCTGAAGGGCCTCGATCCGTTCCTGGACCGCCTCCCGTTCGGCTCTCGACCGCTCGATTTCGTCGGCCACGACGATCTGCGGGCAGAAGGACATCAGAGCCCAGAGCAGGGTCGCACCGACCCGGCGCCCGGGCGGGCGCAGGGCAGAATGACGCCCGGCCGCAGCTGCGGCCGGGCGTCGACGCTTCGCGATCACGTCGCGGATCAGCGCGCCTTGCCCTGGCCGGCTACCGCAGCCTGGGCGGCCTTGATGGTCTCCTCGTCGGCCAGGTAGTAGCTGCGGATCGGCCGCACGTTGGCATCCAGCTCGTACACCAGCGGCTGGGCGGTGGGGATGTTCAGGCCGACGATGTCCTGATCCGACACGCCGTCGAGATACTTGATCAGCGCCCGCAGGCTGTTGCCATGGGCTGCGATCAGGAGGCGGCGGCCCGACAGGATCTGCGGCACGATCACGGTTTCCCAGTACGGCACGACGCGGGCCACGGTGTCCTTGAGGCATTCGGTCCGCGGAAAGGCACTGCGCGGCAGGGCACCATAGCGGGGATCGCCGTCGGTGATGCGCGGATCGCCGGCATCCAGGGCGGGCGGCGGCGTGTCGTAGGAACGACGCCAGACCAGGACCTGATCGTCGCCGAACTTGGCCGCGGTCTCTGCCTTATTGAGGCCCTGGAGGGCGCCGTAGTGCCGCTCGTTGAGGCGCCACGAGTGCTCGACGGGCATCCACAGGGCGTCGAGTTCCTCGAGCACGATGTTGAGCGTCTTGTTGGCGCGCTTGAGGACCGACGTAAACGCCAGGTCAAAGGCGAACCCCTCTTTGCGCAGCAACTGGCCCGCCGCGCGGGCTTCGGTGACACCGGTTTCGGTCAGGTCTACGTCAGTCCAGCCGGTGAAGCGGTTTTCCTTATTCCAGGTGGATTCGCCGTGGCGGAGAAGAACGATCTTGTACATAGGGGATAAGTCGGGACGGTTTGGAAATCGGCGCCGACCGGGTTACGGCCTTGCCCTGCGGGCAAACGCGTGCCGGTCGGAAAAGTGATATTTTATAGTATTCAACCCTGCACCCGCGGTGAAACGCATCGTGAACAAGGCCATCATCGACCTGATCGACAAGAAAGAGCACATCGAGACGGCAGCTCGGGCCCTCAAGGCCATCTCGCATCCGCTCCGCCTGAAGATCCTCTGCGTCGTCGGCGATGCCGAGGCCTGCGTCCAGGAAATCGTCGAAGCCGTCGGAACCTCGCAGAGCAATATTTCCCAGCACCTGGCGATCCTGCGCGACAAGGGCGTGCTGCTGACGCGCAAGGATGCCAACCGTGTCTATTATCGCGTAGGCGACCAGCGCACCCTTCAGCTGATCGTGCTGATGCGTGAGGTCTTCTGCGGCGTCCCCGCCGACAGGCACCAGTAACCCCACGGAGCCCCGATTGGAATTTCTTCAGCAAAACTGGCATTGGGCCGCCCTGGCCGTTGCCAGCGGCAGCATGCTGGTGTTCCAGTTGGTCAAGGGCAGGAGCCCTGACGAACTGAACCCGGTAGAAGCCACCCTCAAGATCAACCGCGAGGACGCCCTCGTCATCGATGTGCGCACCTCCGACGAATACGTCAAGGGTCACATCCCGAATGCCCGCAACGTGCCGCTCGGCGACCTCGAGAAGCGCAGCGCGGAGTTGATCAAGGACAGCAAGCCCCTGATCCTCTGCTGCGCCACGGGTGCCCGTTCGTCGGTCGCCCTCGGCACCCTCCGCAAGGCCGGCGCCGAGTCCGTGTTCCACCTGGCCGGAGGCATCCAGGCCTGGGAACGCGCCGGCCAGCCTCTCGCCAAGGGCAAGAAGAAGAAATGACCGCCCGGGTCGTCATGTACGCCACCGGCACGTGTCCGTACTGCATCCGTGCCGAAGGTCTGCTCCGCCGCAAGGGCGTCGACTTCGAAAAGATCCGGGTGGATCTCGACCCGGCGCGCCGCGAAGAGATGATGCGTCGCAGTGGCCGCCGCACCGTTCCTCAAATCTTCATCGGCGAGCGGCATATTGGCGGCTGCGACGACCTCCACGAACTCGAACACGCCGGCGGACTCGATCCGCTGCTCTCCGGGAGCGCCGACTGAGCGCCCCAACCACCATCACTCCATAGCAGGTAGGACCCATGGCCGAAAACAACCAGCCCGTATTCACGATCGAAAAGCTCTACGTCAAGGACCTGTCCGTCGAGGTGCCGAATGCGCCGGCGATCTATCTCGAGCGCGAGAATCCCCAGATCAACGTGCAACTGCGCACCGACGGCAAGCAGGTCGGTGAGGGCGTCTTCGAGGTCGTCCTGACGGTGACCGTGTCGGCCAAAATCGGCGAGGACAAGACGGTGTTCCTGGTCGAAGCCTCCCAGGGCGGCATCTTCCAGATCCGCAACGTGCCCGAGGGCGACCTCGAGCCCATCATGATGATCGGTTGCGCCAACATCCTCTTCCCGTATGCCCGCGAGACCGTGTCCGACGCCGTCACGCGCGCCGGCTTCCAGCCGGTCCTGCTGACCCCG
>JAGRFX010000314.1 GCA_020445805.1 Rhodocyclaceae bacterium | reverse complement strand
CGGCACCCGCCGCCGAAGCACCGCGCCCTGCGCCGGTCCCGACCGCTCCGGCCGCGCCCGTCGCCGCCGCATCGGCGGACGAGCTGATCACCGCCCTGAAGCGGGGGCTGAAGGCCGGCGAGTTGCCGATCGAAGGCCCGCTGACGCCACAGATGATGGAGAACATCGGCGCCCTGATCCGCGAAAGCACCCAGGGCACGCTCGATCTGCTGCTGGCCCGCGCCATGACCAAGCGCGAAGTGCGGGCCGAAGTGACGATGATCGTCAGCCGCGGCAACAACCCGCTCAAGTTCTCGCCCAACATCGGCATGGCCCTGAGCCACCTCTTCGGACCGCCCCGCAAGGGCTTCATGACACCGACAGAGGCGATGCGCGACGCCTACAATGACTTGCGGTCCCATCAATTCGGCTTCATGGCCGGCATGAGGGCCGCGCTGGAAGGGGTGCTCAAGCGCTTCACGCCGGACACCCTCGAGCGCCGCCTCACCAAGCGCTCGGTGGTAGACAGCCTGCTGCCCATGAACCGCAAGGCCAAACTGTGGGACCTCTACACCGAGATGTACGACGACATCTCGCGTGAAGCGGAGGACGACTTCCATAGCCTGTTCGGCAAGGAGTTTCTGCGTGCCTACGAGGAGCAGATCGAGCGTCTGGAGCAGGCGCAGGATGAACAGGCCTGAGACCGGGGACCGCTTTGGATCTTGAAACCGCCACGCTGTCGCAGCCCGGAGGCCGCGGCTACAACGAAGACTCTTGCGCCTTCTGGATCGACGAGAACGCCGGCTGCTGGGTGGTCTGCGACGGCGCGGGCGGCCACGGCGGCGGCGACGTGGCCTCGCGCGTCGCGGTCGAGATGATCGCCCGCTGCTTCCAGGAGCGGGGCGACGCCACCATCGAGGGCGTCGCCGAACTGCTTCAGGACGCCAACGAAGCCGTGATCGAGCGCCAGTACCAGGCCGCCGAGTTGCGCAACATGCGCTCGACGGTGGTCATCCTGGCCATCGACCGGCAGAACGGCGCCGCGGTCTGGGGCCACGTCGGCGATTCGCGGCTCTACTGCATCCGCGACGGACGGATCCTGCACCAGACCCGCGACCACAGCGTGGTCCAGAGCCTGGTGGACGCCGGCTACGCCGAGGTGGACGCCCTGCGCTCGCACCCCCAGCGCAGCGTCCTGCTGTCGGCGCTCGGCACCGAAGACGATTTCGAGGCCAGCTTTGCCGCCCAGCCCCTGCGCCTGCGGCACAACGATGTCTTCCTGTTGTGCACCGACGGCTGGTGGGAATTCGTGCACGAAGAAAGAATGCTTGAACTATTTGAGAAGGCCGGGACACCCAGGCAATGGCTGGAGCTGATGGAGGCGGAGCTGCTCGCCAATGCCCGGCCCGGCCACGACAACTACACGGCCGTGGCTGTCTGGCTGGACGACGACGACACCCGGACCCAGATACTCGGGGGCCAGTAGGCGCCAGCCGACGCAGGAACCCGCACCGGCGTGGTGTAGTTCCGCCCCGCGCGCAGTTTCGCGGCCGGGGAGGCACGCGACGCGACGCCGGAGTGCTATGTTGGAATTCGAAGCATGCTTCACTTGGAGAATCACCATGAACCGCATTGAACGCGCTGCCCTGATCCTGCTGGCGGCCTGTCTTCCCGTCGCGACCCAGGCCCAGTCAACGGTCCTGCGCGGCAACGACATCACCGAGTCGGCGCTGATCGAGGCCCTGACGCCGAGGGCCGATCCCGAGGGCGGCACCCCGACCGCCGCAACCCCCGGCGTGCGCACGCGCTCGATCAAGATCATGCGCGACCAGCCCGAAGCACCGGGCAAGCAGGTGACCAAGAAGGCCCAGGCCTCGCTCCTGATCACCTTCGAGACGAATTCCGCCGAACTGCGCGACGAGGCCAAGGAGTCGCTCGACGTGGTCGGCAAGGCCCTGCAGGCCGACTCGCTCGCCAAGTTCAACTTCGCCATCGAAGGTCATGCCGACCCGCGCGGCGGCGACGACCTCAACGTCCGCCTGTCCCAGGCCCGTGCCGAGAGCGTCATGAATTACCTGGTGGGCACCCACGGCATCGATCGCGCGCGCCTGCGCGCCGAGGGCAAGGGCTCGTCCGAGCTGCTCAATGCCGACGACCCGACCGCGCCCGAGAACCGGCGCGTCACGATCACGACCCTAAAGTAGGGCCTCACGCCGCCGTTAGGCGGATTCAGAGATCGCACACACCCCGGCGGCTGCACGGCCTGCAGCCGCCGGTGCCTTTTGCCCGGCGGCCCGGCCGAATGACGGGCCCCAACGGAGACGCTGATGAAGCTCGTCGTCAAGTTCAACCTGGTGTTCCTGGTGGTGTTCCTGCTCGGATTCGGGGCTTCGGGCCTGATCTCCTGGCAGGTGCTGCAGCAGAATGCCCGTGACGAGGTCCTGCAGAACGCCCGGATCATGATGGAGGCGGCCTCGGCGGTGCGGGCCTACACCAACACCCAGATCAAGCCCCTGCTGGCGACCCAGATGAAGTACGAGTTCCTGCCGCAGTCGGTGCCGGCCTACGGTGCCCAGGAGACCTTCGAGACCCTGCGCAAGGATCACCCTGAATACGGCTACAAGGAAGCGACGCTCAATCCGACCAACCCGCGCGACAAGGCCAGCGACTGGGAAGAGGAGATCGTCCGGAGCTTCCGCAACGACCCCACCCTGCCCGAGCTCAGCAACCTGCGCCAGACGCCGCTGGGCGAGTCCCTGTTCCTGGCCCGGCCCATCCAGATCAAGAGTCCGGGCTGCCTCCAGTGCCACAGCACGGCCGAGGCCGCGCCGCAGACCATGATCGCCCGTTATGGCGGCGCCAATGGATTCGGCTGGCAGCTCGACGAGATCATCGGCGCCCAGGTGGTCTCGGTGCCGACGACGGTGACCTTCAATCGTGCCAAGGAAACCTTCACCGTGTTCATGGGCTCCCTGGCCGGTGTGTTTGCGTTCATCTTCATCGCCCTCAACCTGCTCCTCAATGCGCTCGTGATCCGGCCGGTCAATCGCCTGGCCAAGGTGGCCGACGAGGTCAGTCTCGGCAACCTGGAAGCCGGTGAACTGGAGGCCACGGGTCGTGACGAGATCTCCCAGCTGACCCAGGCCTTCGGGCGCATGCGCAAGAGTCTGGTGCAGGCCTTCCAGATGATCGAGGATTGAGGCGGGCGCCCCCATGTCCGACATGCCCCGTCGCCTCGGCAAGTACGAGATCGTCGGCGTCCTCGGGCGCGGCGGCATGGGCACCGTCTACCGCGGTTTCGATCCGGCCATCGAGCGCACCGTTGCGCTCAAGACCATCCGCAACGATCACCTCGATTCGGGCGTCGAGGATGCCATTGCCCGATTCCGCAACGAGGCGCGCGCGGCCGGGCGGCTGACCCACCCGGCCATCGTCGGCGTCTACGAGTACGGCGAGGACCACGACGTCAGCTTCATTGCGATGGAGTACGTGGAGGGCTTCGGCCTCAAGGAATACCTCTCCCAGCTCGGCGTGATGCCCCTCGCCGACTCGGTCAGCGTTGTGATGCAGCTGCTCGATGGTCTGGCCTACGCCCACGAACAGGGCGTCGTGCACCGGGACGTCAAGCCCTCGAACCTGATCATCACCAGCCAGGGCAAGGTCAAGATCACCGATTTCGGCGTCGCCCGCCTGCAGTCCTCCGAACTGACCCAGGTCGGCACCGTGA
>JAGRFX010000313.1 GCA_020445805.1 Rhodocyclaceae bacterium | reverse complement strand
ACCCGGACACCGGCCTGTTCTACGTGCCGTCGAACGAGTGGGGCATGGAGATCTGGAACGAGCCCGTCTCCTACAAGAAGGGCGCGGCCTACCTGGGTGCCGGCTTCACCATCAAGGCCATGCACGAGGACCACATCGGCGTGCTGCGCGCGATCGACCCGGTGGCCGGCAAGATCGTCTGGGAGCAGAAGAACTACGCTCCGCTGTGGGGTGGTGTCCTGACCACGGCTGGCGGCCTGACCTTCTACGGTACGCCTGAGGGCTTCTTCAAGGCGCTCGACGCCAAGACCGGCAAGGAGCTGTGGAGCTTCCAGGTCGGCACCGGCATCGTGGCACCGCCGGTCACCTGGGACCAGGACGGTGAGCAGTACGTCGCCGTGTCGGCCGGCTGGGGTGGCGCTGTCCCGCTGTGGGGTGGCGACGTGGCCAAGCGTGTGAACTTCCTGGAGCAGGGCGGCTCGATCTGGGTCTTCAAGATGCACAAGTAAGACCTCGCCCAGGGGGACCCCGCCCGGCGGGGTCCCGGCAGCGGCACGGCAGCCCTGGCAGCCGTGCCGCTGTGCTTTTGGCGGGCGGAAGTTGGGGACGTTCGACGACACGCGGGCAACCTGAGGAAAGGCCTGCCAGTATTGCGTCGTCCCGCGCCGGCGTCGCGGGAGCCCCCCCTGCCCGGATCGGGAATTTTTCCCGGCCACTGCGCGCAAGTGGCATGTCTGTTGCAGCATCAGCGCAATGTGTCCTCACTGGAGCACTCTGTGGACCTCCGAATCACCCTGGTGAAACGCGTCGGCGTCTGCGCGCTGGCCCTGCTGCTGGTCTCGGCGGCGGCCATCCTGCATGCGACGCGGCACGACGTGGCCGAAGAACTGCAGGCCTCCTCGCGGCTGGTCAGCCTGCTGCTCGCCATCGAGGGCCAGGCCCCGGGGCGGAGTTCGATCGACGCCCTGCTGAGGCAGGGGGGGCTGCGCCATGTCAGTGTCGGACGGGCCGGCGAGCCGGCGGCAGAGCCGGCGACCGTCTCGGCCTGGCAGGCGATGCTGCTCGGGCAGTCGCAGGCGCAGTTCGATGCGATTGCGCAGCACCGTGTCACGGTGGCGGGCCAGACCTACGTCATCCAGGCGGATCCGCGCAGCGAGCTCGATGAGGCCCTCAACACGGCCGGCCTGGCGATCGCCTGCCTGGCCCTGTTCTGCCTGGCTGCCCTGGCCTCGGTGTGGCTGTCCGCGGAGCGTGCCCTGCGCCCGGTGCGGGTCCTCGAGCGGGCCCTCGACGGTATCGGTCGGGGGCAGGACTGCGGGTCGCTGGGGGGCTTCGAACTGCGCGAGTTCGCGAGCATCGGGCGGGCGATCGAGCGCCTGTCGTCCGAACTGAGGCAGGTGCGTGCCTCCGAGCGTCTGCTGGCGCAGCGGCTGATCGACCTGCAGGAGAGCGAGCGGCGCGAACTGGCCCGCGAGCTGCACGACGAGCTCGGGCAGTCGCTGACCGCCGTGGCGACCAATGCCGCGGTCATCGAGCGCCGTTCCGTAGCCGATCCGGCAACGGTCGTGGCCTGTGCCCACGACATCCGCACCCAGGCGGCCCATATGCTCGACAGCGTGCGCGGCCTGCTGCGGCGGCTGCGTCCCCATGGCCTCGACGCCCTGGGGCTCGAAGGGGCCCTGCAGGATCTCGTCGGCGGCTGGCGCGCGCGCCCCGACGCACCCGAGATCGCGCTGCACGTGGTGTACCCGTTGCCGGTGCTCGACGAGGGGACCTCGCTGTGCGTCTATCGCACGCTGCAGGAAGCCATGACCAACGTCGTGCGCCACGCCCAGGCGCGCCATGTCCGCGTGGACGTCGGCGTCAGTGGCCAGCTGCTGCGCCTGTGCATTGCCGATGACGGCGTGGGCCGGGCCCAGGCGGTGACGCGTCGCATGGGTGGTGGCCTGCTCGGCATGCGTGAGCGCATCCGCCTCTGCGAGGGGGCCATGGCCCTGCTCGATGCGGCGGGCGGCGGGCTGCGGGTGGTGGCCGAGTGGCCGCTGGTCGAGGCTGCGCGGCTCGAGGACGGTCCGGTGGGCACCCGCGGTGGGGCCGTCTTACAGGCCGGTCCGGTTGGGCTGGCGCCCCAGGGCTGAAGGAGATGACCATGATCAGGATCCTGCTCGTCGATGACCACGCGGTCGTGCGGACCGGTTACCGGCGCCTGGTGGAATCCGAGCCGGACATGACGGTGCTGGCCGAGGCGGCCACCGCGGACGAGGCCTATGGCCGGGTCGTGGCCGGCGGTGTCGATGTGGCGGTGGTGGACCTGAGCCTGCGGGATAGCAGCGGCATCGACGCCATCCGGCGCATGAACGCGCGCAATCCCGCGCTCGGCATCATCGTGCTGTCGATGCACGACGGGGCCGGCTTCGTCATGCAGGCCATGCGGGCCGGCGCGCTGGGCTACCTGACCAAACGCTGCGAACCGGACGAGATGCTGGCCGGCATTCGTGCCGTGGCGGCAGGCCGGCGCTACCTGTCGGGCGAGGTCGCCCAATGCCTCGCCGGCGCCTCGCTCGAGGGCGAGCAACTGCTGCAAAGACTGACGCCGCGGGAGTTCGAGGTGCTGCGCATGGCCGCGGCCGGCGCCGCTGCGGAGACCATTGCCGAGCGCATGCACCTCAGTCCGAAGACCATCCTGAACCACCTGTCTGCGATCCGGCGCAAGCTCGATGCGGACAACGATTTTGCCCTGATGCACCTGGCAGCCCGGCATGGGCTGGTCAGGCTCGATCAGGCCGTCGGGGCATGAGACCCGTTTCCAATCGCAATCCATGAGGAGGTAACCCATGAAGCACGCAACATCGACTCTCCTGGCCGCCACGGCGCTGGCCCTGACCGCCACGACCGCGGTCGCCAACGAAAATGACGCCGCCATGCTGAAGCTGGCGTCGACCAGCGGCTGCCTGACCTGCCATTCGGTGGAGTCCGGCAAGCCGGGCCCCAACGGGATGGCGCCGATCGGGCCGGCCTGGCAGGACGTGGCCAAGCAGTATCGCGGCAAGCCGGGTGCCCAGGATTTCCTGACCCGGGTCGTGCTCGAGGGCTCGAGCCCCTACAGCAGCCACTGGAAGGGCAAGGTCAGCGGCCTGTCCATGCCCCCCAATGCGGTGGCCATCAAGGAAACCGACGCCCGTACCCTGGTCTCGTGGATCCTGTCGCTGGGCCAGTGACTTCCCGCTGAGTCGGGCTGACGGTCCATGAAAAAGCGCTGCCCGCGGGCAGCGCTTTCTTTTTTTGCGGGGGCGGCTCGGTTCAGAGCTTGAAGCGCTCGACGCCCTTCAGCATGGTGTCGGCGATCGAGGTCATGTCGCGGGCCGAGCCCGCCGTGGTCCCGGCCGCCTGCTCCATATGGGCGGTCAGCTCGCGCACGCGATCGACCTGGGTGCCGATGCTGCGGCTGCTGGCGGCCTGGTCCCGCAGGGCGCCGGCGATGTCTTCGGAGGCCTGCACGGCCGTCCGGGCGCTGTGGTCGATGTCGCGCATGATCTGGCCGGCGCTGCGCACGCGCTCGGCGCCGTTCTGCACCAGGGTCGAGGCATCGCGCATGCTGCGCACGGCATCCTGGGCGCCGCCCTGGATGCGGCCGACCATCTGCGAGATCTCCGAGGTCGAGTTGGTGGTGCGCTCGGCGTGTTTTTGGAATGAGTCGGCGACCACCGAGAACCCTCGGCCCTGCTCGCCGGCGCGGGCCGCCTCGATGGCCGCATTGAGCGCCAGC
>JAGRFX010000312.1 GCA_020445805.1 Rhodocyclaceae bacterium | reverse complement strand
AAACCGATGCGGACGATACGGAGATTGGGATGGCAGGTGGCGCTGGGCATGGCGGTGAGTACGCTGGCCTTTGCCGGGGAAGGCCTGAGCCTGTTTGCGGCCGGCAGCCTGAAGGCAGCGCTGGGTGAGGTCGCCAAGGCCTACCAGGCCAGCTACGGTACGGCGGTGAATACCCGCTTCGGGCCCAGCGGCCTGCTGCGCAAGGCCATCGAAGGGGGCGAGGCGGCCGACGTCTTCGCCTCGGCCAACATGGCGCACCCCGAGAAGCTCGCCGCCGACGGCTGGGGCGCGCCGGTGGTGCTGTTCGCCCGCAATCGCCTGTGTGCGATCGCCCAGCCGGATGTCGCGGTGGACAGCGCCACGCTGCTCGAACGCATCAGCGACGAGCGCATTCGGCTCGGGACATCGACACCCAAGGCCGACCCCAGCGGCGACTACGCCTGGAAACTGTTCGAGAAGGCCGAACAGCTGCGTCCGGGCAGCTTCGCCCGGCTGAGCGCCAAGGCGATGCAGCTCACGGGCGGCCCCGAGAGTGCGAAGCCGCCCGAGGGGCGCAACCTCTACGGCTGGGTGATGGGCGAGCGGCAGGCCGATATCTTCCTGACCTACTGCACCAACGCCGTGCTGGCCCGCAAGGAGGTGCCGGGGCTGCAGATGGTGTCCATTCCCGATGTGCTGGCGGTGGGCGCCGACTACGGCATGCTGGTCCGCAAGGATGCGCCGGCGGAGGCCTCGAAGCTGGCCCTCTTCATCCTCTCGCCGGCCGGGCAGGCGATCCTGGCCGACTACGGTTTCGTGGCGGCGGCGGTTCCCGCGGGGGCCGAATAGGCCGCCATCCGGCGCGTGATCAGAGGGTGACCTGGCCGTCGATGCAGGTCACCGAATCGCCACCGATCCAGAGGTCGCCGCCTGCATCACGCGCCACATGGACCCGGCCCTCGCGGCCCAGGGCGCTGCCCTGGCGGGCCAGGTAGCGTTCGGGCGCCAGGTGGTCGCCGATCAGCCACTGGGCGAGGGCGGAATTGAGGCTGCCGGTCACCGGATCTTCGGCGAGGCCGCCGTGTCCCGGGAAGAAGGCCCGGACCTCGAAGCGGCAGCCTTGGTGTTCCGGCGCGTGGGGCCCGACCACGCCGACGAAGCAGCCGTCGAGCACGGCGCTGTCCGGCGTCAGGGCCATCACCTGCGCCGCCGTGCGCAGCATCACGGCCTGCCACGGCGGGCCGTTGTCGCACCAGGCGTGGTGGGCAATGTCATCCCGGGTGATGCCGAGGCCCCGGCAGACGCGCTCGAGGGCCTCGTCCGGCAGCGGTCCGCCGCGCAGCAGCGGCGGCGCTGCGAAGGACAGGCGCTTGCCATCGCGCCGGATCCGGATCAGGCCCGCGCCGCACTCCTGCACCACGGTGTCGCCCTGCGGCTGGCCGCCGGCCTCGAGCCAGGCGTGGCAACTGCCCAGGGTGGGGTGGCCGGCGAAGGGGAGCTCGCGACCGGGGCAGAAGATCCGCAGCCGGTAGTCGGCCCCGGGCACGGTGGGCGGCAGCAGGAAGGTGGCCTCGGAGAGGTGGGTCCAGTCGGTGAAGGCCTGCATGGCCTCGCTGCCGAGGCCGCTGCCGTCCATCACGACCGCCACCGGGTTGCCGAGGTAGGGCTCGGCGCTGAAGACGTCGACCTGCTTGAAGGGGCGCTGGCGCATGGGGCGGCTCCGGAGCTGACTGGCGCGATGGTGGCATGAGCCCGGCGCAGGCCGCAATGGCGGGTGACGACCGCCGACCCCGGTGCCTACATCAGCTGGCGGATCACGTCGAGCAGCCCCACCACCACGAATCCGAGCGCGATCGACAGCCCCTTCCAGAAGCGCAGCGGGTCACGCTCGATCAGCGAGGGCCTGGCCCGGGCCATGAATGCCTGGGAGGGCTGCTTGAGATCGGTGATGAACTCGGACAGCGAAGTCTGGCGTTTCAGCGGCGAGGGGTGCAGCGCGCGCCGCAGGGCGTCGTCGACCCAGGCGGGGATTTCGTTGTCGTCCGTCACGGCCGAGCGATAGACCAGCCGGTTCTGGGCCGCCCGGCTGGTGGCCCGCGCCACCTCGGCCCCGTAGGGCAACTGGCCGGTCAGCATCTGGTAGGCGATGACGGCGAGGGAAAAGAGGTCCGAGGCCGGCGTGCCCGGTTCGCCGATGAAATACTCCGGCGCGGTGTATTGGTGAGTGCCCAGGATCTCGCCCTCGATCTGGACCGGCAGGGCTTCGGCCATGCCGGCGATCCGCGTCGAGCCGAAGTCGATGATCTTCACCGTGCCCTGGCGGTCGATCATGATGTTCTCGGGCCTCAGGTCCTGATGCAGCATCTCCTTGCGGTGGAAGGCCCGCAGCCCGCGCGCCACCTGTTCCACGATGTCGCGCACGGTCTCCAGGCCGGGGCGCGGATGGTCGCGCATCCACTGGGTCAGGGTCTGCCCCTCCAGGTATTCCATGACCACATAGAGGTAGTGCTGGGGTCGGGAGCGGGGGTGCGGCTTCAGCACATGGGCGCTGTCCACCCGGCGCGCGACCCACTCTTCGAGCAGGAAGCGCTCCCGGTAAACCGGGTCTTCGCGCAGGTCCATGGACGGGGTCTTGAGGGCGACGACCACGTCGCTCGCCTCGTCCCGTGCCAGGAAGATGTGGCTTCGGCTGCTGGCGTGGATCTGGCGCAGGATCTCGAAGCCGTCGAAGGACATGCGCGCCTGGAGCATCGGCGGCAACTGCAGTTCACCGGCACGGCGCTGGACCTCGCCCGCCTGCTGCTTCGGCACGGCGTCGATCCGGACCAGCTGCACGGTCAGGTTGTCCTGGCTGCCGCCTTCCAGGGCCGCGGCCACGATCCGTCGTGCCGCCGCGTCCAGGTCCGGCCCGTTGCCGATCAGGGCGGGCAGGCTGCCCGGCTTCAGTCCGTCGAAGATGCCGTCGGTGGCCAGCAGCAACAGATCGCCCACCTGGATCGGCACCGACAGGTAGTCGATCTCAACGTGCCGGTCGAGGCCGAGGGCCCGCGCGAGGAAGCTCTGCTCGGCGGAGACCTGGGTCCGGTGGGCCTCGGTCAGGCATTCGGGCTGGCCGTCCCGCAGGTGGTAGATGCGCCCGTCGCCCACATGGAAGAGGTGGGCCGTATTCGACTTGAGGACCACGGCGCTGAAGGTGCACACATAGCCCTTGTCCCGCTCGTAGCGGAACTGGCTGCGCTGGGTCTGGGCATGGAGCCAGGAGTTGCTGGCCTTGATGACCCGCTGCGCCGACGTGTTCACGGTCCAGGCGTCGGAGGTGCAGTAGTAGTCCTGGACGAAGCTCTTCACCGCCGACTCGGCCGCCTCCCGGGAGACCGCGCTGGAGCTGACACCGTCGGCGACCGCCAGCACGATGCCCTTGGTGTCGAGCTGGGGGGGCGGCGGCACGAAGGCGCCGTGGAAGTCCTGGTTGACGTCCTTGCGGCCGCGGTCCGAATGCTGGCCGATGGTGACGCATAGTGAATCAGTCATGGCAGGAGGCAGATGGACAAAGGCCCCGATCCTGGGACCGGGGCCTTTCGGGGTCAATCGAAGATCAGGCCGGCAGGCGCTTGGGGCCGGTCTTGACGTGGGTCGAGTAGAGGGTCAGGCCGACGAAGGTCAGGCCGCCCACCAGGTTGCCGAGCACGGTCGGGATCTCGTTCCACACCATGTAGTCGTAGATCGAGAAGTTGCCACCCAGCATCAGGCCCGACGGGAACAGGAACATGTTCA
>JAGRFX010000311.1 GCA_020445805.1 Rhodocyclaceae bacterium | reverse complement strand
CTGCAGGGCGTCAATGACGATTTCCTGCAGGCCAAGGGCGAGTCCCGGTTTGCGCGGGTGCTGCAGATGCCGGCCAACCGGGGACGCATCCTGGACCGCAACGGCGACGTACTGGCGATCAGCACGCCGGTGCGCTCGGTGGCCTGGTCGCCGCCGCCCTCCGAGCGCGAAGGCGAGCCTGCGGCACGGCCCGAGCCGGCCAAGCTGCGTCAGCTGGCCGCCTTGCTCGAGATGGACTCGCGCGAACTGAGCCGTCACCTGAGCGAGACCGCCGACTTCACCTATCTCCGGCGTCAGCTGGCCCCGGCCGTCGCCGACAGGATCGCCGAACTGGCCATCCCGGGGATCCACCTCGAGCAGGAATTCCGTCGCTTCTACCCGGGCGGCGAGGTGACCGCCCATGTGCTGGGCTTCACCGGCATCGACGACAACGGGCAGGAGGGCGTCGAGCTCGCCTACGACGGCGTGCTGGCCGGCAAGGACGGGTCCCGGCGCGTGATCAAGGACCGCCGGGGTCGCATCGTCGAAGACGTGGAGTCGATCCGGCTGCCCCAGGAAGGCAAGGACCTTCACCTGTCGATCGACAGCAAGCTCCAGTACCTGGCGTATTCGGCCCTCAAGGAGGCCGTCCTCGAGAACAAGGCGCGCGCCGGTGGCGTGGTGATCCTCGACGCCCGCAGCGGCGAGGTCCTGGCCCTTGTGAACAGCCCCTCGTTCAATCCCAACGACCGCTCCGCGCTGGCGGGGGCGCAGCTGCGCAACCGGGCCCTGACCGACACCTACGAGCCGGGCTCGACCATGAAGCCGTTTACGGCCGCGATGGCGCTGGAGCAGGGCAAGTACCGCTTCGACACGGTTGTCGATACCGGCGAAGGCCGGATGACGATCGGCAATGCCACCATCCGCGACACCAAGAAGCACGGCCTGATGACCGTGGCCGAGGTGATCCAGAAGTCCTCGAACGTGGGGGCGGCGACGATGGCCCTGGCGTTCGAGCCCGAGGTGATGTGGGGCTACTTCGATCGCCTGGGTTTTGGTGCCCCCCTCGGCCTGGGGTTTCCGGGCGAGGCGGGCGGACGGCTGCGTCCCGCCAAGACCTGGAAGCCGATCGAGCAGGCGACCATGTCCTACGGCCATGGCCTCTCGGTCACGCTGATGCAGATGGCCCACGCCTATCTGGCGCTGGCACGCGACGGCGACCTGGTGCCGGTGACCCTGATGCGCGCGCCGGGGGCCCCCATCCAGGGCCAGCGGGTCTACTCCGCCCAGACTGCGCGGGAGATCCGCACCATGCTCGAGATGGTGGTGCACGAAGGCGGCACGGCGCCCATGGCCCAGGTGGCCGGCTACCGGGTCGGCGGCAAGACGGGTACGGCCCACAAGATCGAGGCGGGGCGCTACGCCAACAAGTACGTGTCGTCCTTCGTGGGCATCGCGCCCATGTCCGACCCCCGCATCATCGTCGCGGTCATGATCGACGAGCCCACCGCAGGCAAGCACTACGGCGGCAGCGTCGCCGGTCCGGTGTTCAGCCAGATCGTCGCCGGCACGCTGCGCAGCATGGGCATCGCGCCCGATGCGCCGCTGGTGCCCGTACAGGTGGCGCAGGACAGCCACGGGGCAGGAAAACTGTGAGCCATCATCGCGCCACTGCCATCCTTGCCGAACTGGCGGCCCTCGGCGCCGCCCCCCTGGGCCTGACCGCGGACTCCCGCGCCGTCAGTGCCGGGGATCTCTTCCTGGCCTATCCGGGGTTCAGCACCGACGGGCGCCGGTTCATCGCCGATGCGGCCGTACGCGGCGCCGTCGCGGTGCTGTGGGAGGCCGAGGGCGGCATCTGGCCCCCGTCGTGCACGGTGCCGAACCTGGCCGTCGAGGGTCTGAGGGATCTGGTCGGCCATCTGGCGGACCAGATCTATGGCGAGCCGAGCCGCCAGCTGTGGGTGGCCGGCGTGACCGGGACCAACGGCAAGACCACCGTCAGCCAGTGGATCGCCCGCTCGCTGCAGGAGCTCGGCACCCGTTGTGGCGTCGTGGGCACGCTGGGTTGTGGTTTCCCGGGGGCGCTCGAAAGCGGCCTCCATACCACCCCCGACGCGGTCGACGTCCACCGCCACCTGGACCGATTCCGGCGCCAGGGCGCGACGGCGGTGGCCATGGAAGTGTCCTCGATCGGTCTCGACCAGGGGCGCGTCAATGGGGTGCGCTTCGACGTGGCCATCCACACCAACCTGACCCGCGACCATCTGGACTACCACGGCACGATGGCCGCCTATGCCGACGCCAAGGCGCGCTTCTTTGCCTGGCCCGGACTGGCCGCCGCCGTGATCAACGCAGACGACCGCTTCGGCTGCGAACAGGTCCCGGTCCTGAAGGCGGCCGGGGTGCGGGTGATCGCCTATACCCTCGACGCGGACCGCCGCCACGACCTGCCCGGTGTGGAGTGGCTGTGGGCCGAAGGCATGGCCAACACCATCGCCGGGCAGCGCTTCGACCTCCACTGGGGCGAGCAGCGCGTGCCGATGGCACCCAACAGTGTCGGCGCCTTCAACGTCTCGAACATGATGGCGGTGGTCGGGGCCTTGCTGGCGCGTGGCATCGCCTTCGATGAGGCGGCCACCCAGGTCGGACGGATGACCGCGCCGGAAGGCCGGATGCAATTGCTCGGCGGCGTCGCGGAGCCCCTGGTGGTGGTCGACTATGCCCACACCCCGGATGCCCTGGCCCAGGTCCTGAAGGCCACCCGCCCGACCGCCGCGGCCCGCCACGGGCGCCTGGTCTGCGTGTTCGGCTGCGGTGGCGACCGTGATCCGGGAAAGCGCCCGATGATGGGTGAAGTGGCTGCCCAGCTGGCCGACCACGTCATCATCACCAGCGACAATCCGCGCGGCGAAGCCCCCGACGAGATCATCCGCCAGATCGCCGCCGCCGCGCCGTCGGCCGAGTGCATTGGCGACCGCGTCCAGGCGATCGCGGCTGCGATGGCGGCTGCGGGGGCTGACGACGTGATCGTGCTGGCCGGCAAGGGCCACGAAAACTACCAGGAAATCATGGGCGTTCGTCGACCTTTCTCCGATCTCGAGGAGGCCCGCCGCGCCCTCGACCGCTGGCGTGCCACGGTGGAGGCGCCCCGATGATGAAGCTCTCCCAGGCGGCCATCGCGACCCACGGGACAGCCCAGGGCGAAGCCAGCTTCGAGCGCGTCGGCACCGATTCACGTCACATCATGCCCGGCCAGCTGTTTGTCGCGCTGCGCGGCGAGCGCTTCGACGGTCACGCGTTCGTGGCCCAGTCGCTCGCCGACGGCGCCGCAGCCGCCATGGTCGACCGCGAATGGCTGGCAGCCAACCCGTCCGAGGGGCTGCCGCTGCTGGTCGTGGACGATACCCGCCGTGCCCTCGGGGCCCTCGCCGCCGCCTGGCGCAGCCGCTTCACGCTGCCGGTGATCGGTGTCACCGGCAGCAACGGCAAGACCACCGTGAAGGAAATGTCCGCGGCGATCCTCCGCGCCCAGGCGGCACTGGACGGGGCCGACCCCGGCGCCGCCGTGGTGGCGACGCAGGGCAATCTGAACAATGACATCGGCCTGCCGCTGACGGTCCTGGGGCTCGGGCCGGCCCATCGCTATGCGGTCTTCGAGATGGGGATGAACAAGCCCGGTGAGATCGCCTACCTCGCCGGCATCGCCGCGCCCACCGTGGCCATCGTCACCAACGCCCATCGGGCGCACCTGGCCGGGATGGGCGGACTCGACGAAGTGGCGATCGAGAAGGGC
>JAGRFX010000310.1 GCA_020445805.1 Rhodocyclaceae bacterium | reverse complement strand
CAGCGCGCCGAACTGGAACAGCATGCCCATGCGGCGACGCAGGCGGTAGAGCGGCTCGCGGCCCAGGGCGCCGAGCTCCTGGCCATCGACCACCACGCTGCCCTGGGTGGCCTTGAGCTGCCCGCCGATCAGGCGCAGCAGCGTCGTCTTGCCACAGCCGCTCCCGCCCATGATGGCCACCACCTGGCCGCGGGGAACCTGCAGGTCGATGCCGCGCAGGATCTCCCGCTCGGCGTACGCAAAGCGCACACCGGACAGGTTAACGAGGGGTTGCTGGGGGGAGGAAGTCACTGTTTTTGTTTGATCTCGCCGATGCGCCGATTGTATCAGAGGCCACTCGCCCGCATGTTGCATCGCACGGTCGGACCGCGCCGCGCGCCGCAGGTTTCACGCCGCCTCACGGAGTGGCTACACTTGCCCGATGGCCTACCACCCGGCAGACGACGGCATCGACATGGCAGACGTGGCGGACGAACGTCCCGAGCTGCTGATCGTGGACGACGACCCCTTGATCACCGAGGCCTTCGCCTACGTTCTGGGGACCGACTTCCGGGTCATCGCCACCGACACGCGCGAGGCGGCCATCCGCAGCATACGCGCGCTGCCGGCGCCGCCGCCCCTCGCGCTGGTTGACCTCGGCCTGCCTCCCACGCCCCATCAGCCGGACGAGGGCTTCGCGCTGATCACCGAGTTGCTCGCGCACGCGCCGGACATCCGCATCATCGTGCTCTCCGGCCAGAGCGAGCTGGCCCATGCGCGCCACGCCCGCGCACTCGGCGCCCTCGAATACCTGCCCAAGCCGGTCGATCCGGAACGCCTGCGCGGGCTGCTGCTGGGGGCCCTCGAGGTCGAGGCCGATTCGGCGCCACCGCGCGGAGAGCCCGATGGCCCGGCCCTGCAGGGCGACAGCGACGCCATTCGACAGCTGCGCTCGCAGGTCGAGCAGCTGTCGGAAGCGCCCTTCCCGGTCCTGATCGAGGGCGAATCCGGCACCGGCAAGGAACTGGTCGCGCAGGACCTGCACCGGCTCAGTAGCCGGCGCAACGACCCCTACCTGACCCTCAATTGCGCGGCGATCTCGCCCAGCCTGATCGAATCCCTGCTCTTCGGCCATGCCAAGGGCTCGTTCACGGGGGCCACCGGCAGCCACGCCGGCTACTTCGAGGAAGCCGGCGCGGGCACCCTGTTCCTGGACGAGATCGGCGAACTGCCCCTGGAGCTGCAGCCGAAGCTGCTGCGGGTCCTGGAGAACGGGGAATTTCACCGGGTGGGCGAAACGCGGCCCCGCTACAGCCGCGCGCGCGTCGTCACGGCCACCAACCGCGACCTCAAGCAGGCCATCCGCAGCGGTGGCTTCCGTGCCGACCTCTACCACCGCCTGAGCGTGTTCGCGCTCGAGATGCCACCCCTGCGCTTGCTGGGCGAGGACCGCCTTCACCTGATGCGGCACTTCCGCCAGCGCGTGGCCGCCCAGACCCGGGTCGCCCCCTTCGAACTCGACCAGGCGGCGCAGACCCGCTGGCTGGCCTACGAGTTTCCGGGCAACGTGCGCGAACTGCGCAACATCACCATCCGCCTGCAGACCAAGTTCGGCGGCTGCCAGGTGGGGCTCGAGGACCTGGAGCCCGAGCTCGACGTGGATGGCGGCACGCCACCGCCGCCCCCCGCGGAGGCCCAGGCTGCTGCGCTGCAGGCAGCTGTGTCCGTGGCCGACCCGGTCGAACGGGCCATGCGCGAGCTGCAGGAAGGCGATGGGTTCGAGCTCGATGCCACGCTGCGGCGCTGGGAGGTGGCCTACATCGAGGCCGCCCTGCGCCTCGCCCAGGGGCGCATGAGCCAGGCCGCGCGCCTGCTGGGCATCAACCGGAGCACCCTCTACAGCCGGATGAGCGCCCTCGGCATCGGTCGCGACGGCCCGGCGACGGACGGCGGCTGACGGCATGTATCGGGCACATTTCGGCCTGGACGAGCCGCCCTTCCGGATCACCCCCAATACCGGCTTCTTCTTCGACGGCGGACGTCGCGGCCCCACCCTCGAGGCGCTCCTGTTCGCGGTCCAGCACGACGAGGGCATCACCAAGCTGAGCGGAGAGGTGGGCAGCGGCAAGACCATGCTGTGCCGGATGCTGCTGTCGCGCCTGCCGGCCGAGGTCGACACCATCTACCTCGCCAATCCGACCCTGGGGCCGGACGACCTGCTGCGGCTGGTGGCCGCGGAGCTGTCGATCGACGCGCCGTCCGACAATCCCGGCGTCCGCCTGATCGAAATCCAGAAGGACCTGGTCGCGCGCTTCGCGGCGGGACGGCGGGTGGTCGCTCTGGTGGACGAGGCCCACGCGATGCCCGCGGCATCGCTGGAGCAGATCCGCCTGCTGTCGAATCTGGAGACCGACGAACACAAACTCTTGCAAATCGTCCTCTTCGGCCAGCCCGAGCTGGACGAGCTGCTGAAGCGCTCGAGCATGCGCCAGCTGCGGGACCGCATCACCCAGCACTTCCGGCTGGCCCCCCTGTCACCCGGGGAGGTCGGCGAATACCTGCGATTCCGGCTGCGCACGGCCGGCCACCGGGGCCCCGACCTGTTCGCCCGCAGCGCGGTCCGCCTGCTGGCGCGCGCCTCCGGCGGCCTCTCCCGGCGCATCAACGTACTGGCCGACAAGGCGCTGTTGTCGGCCTACTCGCAGGGCGCCGACCAGGTCCGACGCCAGCATGTGGCAGAAGCCATCCGCGACAGCGAGTATCCCCTGCCGGGCAGAGACGGGTCGTTGCCGGCGCTGGCCGGCGGCGTGAGCCTGGCCGTCCTGGCAGTGGCCGGATGGCTGTTCGCGGGATACCCCTCGGCGCCGCGAACGATCCTAGCGGAAGAATCGCCCCCCGCCCCTGCGGCGATGCCCCGCCCGTCCGAGCGCAGCCCCCGGGCTGAGGCCCCGCTCGACCCCGCACCGCCGGCGTCAGAGCCGCACCCGGCCCCGCCGGTTGCCACCCTGCCCGCCCCGCCAACGCCTGTGGTGTCGATCGAAGCAGAGACGATGGCAGCGGTGGCGCAAGCCCCTGCGCCCGCGACCGAACCGCCCCCCGCCCCCCCCGAATCGGTCGCTCCGAATCGACCCGAAGCGGCGCCAGGGCAACCCGAACCCACGACCTCAGACGGTGCGCCGCTACCCCTCCGGCTCGGGCCGCTGGCCCTGCCGCTCCAGGCCGACACCGCCCGCTGGGTGGCGGAAACCCCCGCCGACCACTGGTTCATCCAGCTGCGGACGGTGGATGGCGCGCGGGCCGAAGACATCGACCGCTTCGTGGCGCAGCTCGACGACACCATCGACCGCGAGCAGCTCCGGATCTACGTGCGCGACCTCGGCTGGGGCGCACGGGTCGGCATCATCTTCGGCGACTTTGCCCGCCGCGACGCGGCCATGCGCGCCATGGCGGCCCTGCCCGCCGGGCTCCGCAGCGACGGCATCTATCCCCGCCAGGTGAAGGGGCTGCGCTAGGCGCGGCGCCCGCCCGGATGCAACCCGAAACAACATGCCCCTATTCCTTAGGTAGGATTGAACAAATGACGCGAGGCGCTACCATGCCCGGACCTGTATGCTTTGACACCTGAATGAAACCGATTCCGGCACTTGCATCCCTCCTCGCGTGCCTGCTCTTGAACGCCTGCGCGCAGGCGCCGGTCGCCCAGGCACCCGGTTCGGGTCACCTGATGCTGCCGACACCGGCGGCGGACACCACGCCTGCCGTGCCGAGCGCGCCGATCCCGGCGCCGGTCAGCCAGTCCTTCGATCTCCCGCCCCCCCGCCCGGGGCCCCGGCTC
>JAGRFX010000309.1 GCA_020445805.1 Rhodocyclaceae bacterium | reverse complement strand
AGTCGGCCGAGAAGGCGCGTTTGGTGATCCGCGACAATCTCGCCCAGATCGCACCCGTCTTCAACAAGCAGAAGCATATGCTTGGGGAAGAGTTCTCGATGCTCGACGTGGCCATCGCGCCCCTGCTGTGGCGTCTCGAGCACTACGGCATCGAATTGGGCAAGGCCGCCGCACCCCTGATGAAGTACGCCGAGCGGATCTTCAGTCGCCAGGGCTTCATCGATGCGCTTACGCCGTCCGAAAAGGTGATGCGTCGCTGATCCCCGCACCGTCCCGGATCCCGCCTTGCGGGATCCGGGACCCACTGGAAAGTCGATGACCGAGTCCACCAAGCCCTATCTGATCCGAGCCATCTACGAATGGTGTGTCGACCAGGGCTTCACACCCTACCTGGCGGCGGCTGTCGACCAGAACACCCGCGTGCCGGCCGGCTACGCCCGCGACGGCCAGATTGTCCTGAACGTCTCGGCCGATGCGACCCAGGGCCTGCAGATGGCCAATGACCGCATCACCTTCCAGGCCCGGTTCGGCGGGGTCGCCCAGTCCATCTCCATTCCGACCGCCAACGTGCTGGCGATCTACGCCCGCGAGAACGGCCATGGGATGGCCTTCGAGGTCGAGGTGGCCGGTGACCGGCCGCCCCACGATGCCGAGCTGGAGGCCGAAACCGAGATGCCGCCCGACGAGGCGGTCCTGCCGACCGATGAGTCGCCCGATTCCGCCGGACCGGGCGGCAAGGGCGGTCATCTGCGCATCATCAAGTAGCCTGCGGAGCACGCCATGGCCGAATTGCAGATGCGGGCAGACCTGGAGGTGGGCGTGGCGCGCATGGATGCCGTTCACGCCGAGTTCGTGAATTGCTACAACGCCCTGGCGCAGGCCCCCGAGTCGGGCTTTGTAGCGGCGCTGGACGATTTCATCGCCCACTGCGAATCCCACTTCGCCATGGAAAACGAGTGGATGGCGACCACGGCATTTCCCGGCTGCCACCGCGCCGAGCACGACCGCGTGCTGCAGGTCATGCGCGACATCCGGGCACGGGCCCAGCGGGGTGACTTCGCGCTCGGTCGCCAGCTCGTTCGCGAGATTCCCGAATGGTTCGAGACCCATGCCACGGGCATGGATGCGGCCCTGGCCTATTTCCTGAACAGCATCGGTTTCGATGCGCAGACGGGCCGCCCCCCGGAGGGCTGGAAGCCCGCGGGCGAGGACGCCGACGCCGGCGAGAAGCCGCGCTGCACCTGAGCCTGGCGCCGGCCCGGCCGTTTGGGCCCGGCATGCAATAGGTCTCAAGATCCCTGGGCAGAGGTCGATAGCCGACTCACGATCCCCCTTCCTGCCCAAGATGAGTGTTCAATACCAGAAGCTGAACCTGGGCGATATCGCCGTCGGCAAGCCGGTGCCCTGGCCCCTCTACGACGAGAATCGCAAGCTGCTGCTGGCGCGTGGCGTCAAGCTCGAGTCCGAGCGGCAACTCTCCGCGCTGATGGAGCGCGGCCTGTTCAGAGTCATTCAGGGCGTCAGTCAGGCGGCCCCGCGGGAAGAGGAGAAGGAAGACGCCGGACCGCGCGAGGATATCCGCAAGCTGGAGGACATCCGCCTTACGGTGGGCGATACCCTGCAGATGCAGAGCCGCGCCGCAGGGGACGAGAGCCGCTACTACGTCAAGCTGATCGGCTTCCTAAAGGGGCGTGGCCTGATCGTCACCGCGCCGACCGCCCAGGGCCAGCTGGTCATGATGCGGGAGGGGCAGGCCTTCGTGGTGCGCCTCTTCGCGGGGAAGAGCGTGTATGCCTTCGCCACCAATGTCCAGCGGGTCACCTCGGTGCCGTTTCCCCATGTCTTTCTGGAGTATCCGCGGGAGGTGCGGGGCCTGGTGGTCCGCCGCGGCGCGCGGGCCAAGGTCTCGATCATCTGCTCGGTGGCCAATCCCAAGGCCAGCACCCAGGCGGCCACGGTCGTCGACCTCTCGGTCGGAGGCGCGATGATCCTCGCGAAGGCGCCCCTAGGTGATCGCAATGCGCCCATCGTGATCAGCTTCAAGGTGGAGATCAACGGCGTCGAACAGCTGCTGAAGGTGCCGGGTTTCATCCGCAGCGTGCGCACCGAGGCGGAAGACGCCCGTGGCAACCGCTTTCACCACGGCATCGAATTCAGCGAGATGGAGTCCGCGACCCAGGTCTCCCTCTCCGGCTTCGTCTACCAGACCCTCTTCGAGCAGTCGGCCGAACTCTGAGCGCGGCGGCGCCGGGCGGCGGGTGCCCGCTCAGCGGCGGAAGGGGAAGTTCACTTCGGGCATGCCGCCCGACATCAGCCGCACCAGGCTCTCCGCCGACCCACAGGCCAGGGTCCAGCCCAGCGTCCCGTGGCCGGTATTGAGCCACAGGCCGGCGCTTCGGGACGCGCCGATATGGGGGATGTTCGATGGGGTGGCAGGGCGCAGTCCGCACCAGTGGGTTGCCGCCTGCCGGTCACACACGCCCGGGAAGTGACGGTCCAGCCAGTCCAGCAGGCTGCTGGAGCGGAGTGGATTGGGGCTCAGGTCGAAGCCGTTGAGCTCGGCTGTGCCGGCCACGCGCATCTGCTCACCCAGCCGCGAGCAGACGATCCGCCGGCTCTCCTCGGTCAGGCTGCATCGCGGCGCGCGCGCCGGGTCGATGATTGGCACGGTCACCGAATAGCCTTTGACCGGATAGATCCCCAGTCGCTCGCCGGCCGGCGCGAGCCGGGGCGAAAAGCTGCCCAGGCACAGCACCACGGCGTCGGCGGCGAGTCGCTCCAGCGCACCGTCGGCGCTCCGGACGAGCGCGCCCGTGACGCGCTGGCCGCTGCGCTCCAGCGAGAGCACCTCACGCCCGAAGCGGAAGCTGGCGCCGCCCTGGCGGGCCCGGTCGGCCAAGGCCTGCACGAACTTGTGGGCATCGCCGGATTCGTCGTCCGCCGCCAGCAGGGCACCTTCCAGCGGATCCGGGTCGTCGGCCAGGGCCGGTTCCCGTTCGACGCTGCCGGCCCGGTCGAGGCGCTCGGTGGTGATCCCCAGCCAGCCCAGCGCCGCCTGCCGGCGGCCCGCCTCGGCCCATTCCTGGGGCGTACGGAGCAGGTGGAGGATGCCATCGGTCCGCTGGTCGTACTGCAGGTCGAGGGATTCACGCAGGGCACGCAGGCAGAGGCGGCTGTGTCGGGCCAGGCTGGCGATGGCCCGGGTGTTCCGCTCCGCCCGATGGGGCAGGCACTCGACAGCGAAGGCCAGGGCCCAGCGCCACAGGTCGGGGTCCAGCCGCGGCCGGACCAGCAGGGGCGCGTCCTCGCGGCCGAGCCACTTCAGGACCGTCATCGGCGCCGCCGGGTTGGCCCAGGGCTCCGGATGCGAGACCGAGATCTGGCCCCCGTTGGCAAAGCTGGTCTCCAGACCCGCGCCGGCCTGTCGGTCGACCACGGTGACCTCGCTACCGGCCTGGGCCAGATACCACGCGGTCGTGACGCCGGCGAGACCGGCACCCAGGACAAGAACGCGGTGGGGAAGGCGGGTGGAAGGCACGCGGAAACTTCGCTGTGGTCGTGAGGCGAGACGAATTCTAACCGCAGCGCGGGACTGCCCATGCGATCCGCGCGGCGCGCAAGTCGATGCGTCGATCGTCCTAACGCGGGATAATCGCCGCTCAACCGCCGCAAGGACCCGGAGATCCGAGATGAAACGCATCACCCTTACCCAGTTCCTGATCGAGCAGCAGCGCAAGGCCTTCGTGACGGCGGATCTGCGCCTGCTGATTGAAGTGGTCGCGCGGGCCGTCAAGGCGATCAGCTGCAACGTGGCGAAAG
>JAGRFX010000308.1 GCA_020445805.1 Rhodocyclaceae bacterium | reverse complement strand
GGTAGGAGACCACGATGCACAGCGACAGGATCAGCTCGGTCGAGCGGTTGAAGCGCACCCGGAAGAAGTCGCCGAGGGTCAGCAGGTTCATCCGGTACAGGGGCCGGGCGAAGACCAGGCCGAAGAGCACCAGGCACAGGGAGGCGCCCAGCGGATCGGAAATCAGGCCCCGGAAGCCTTCCTCGAGAAAGGTGGCCGAGATGCCCAGCACGGTCTCGGCCCCGAACCAGGTCGCGAAGACCATGGCCAGCACCATTGCCATGGGCAGGTTTCGGCCGGCCACGATGTAGTCGCGGGCGTTATGGACACGGGTGGCGGCGTAGAGGCCGATTCCGATGGAGACCAGCAGGTAGGCGATGACAAGCCAGAGCAGCATGGTGGCGGAGCCCTTTCCGGCGAAGCCGACGGTGTACGGACCGGCGCCGGCGGCCCGTCGGAGACCCCCAGCTCGGCACTCGAAAACGCGCGGATTGTACCAATGAACCCGGCGCCCGGAAATGCAGATTTCCCTTTATCCGACCGAGACTTATGCACCATCGCAGTGCAGCATCGGGAGGCCGCGCCAGGGCCGGGTTTCAGCCGTCGATTTCGTACATGGCCTCGAACTTCTCGCGCTGGACACAGTAGGCGTCGCTGCCATCGGCCTCGTTGGCGACCAGGTAGTCGCCCGCCTCATAGTGCGAGGCGCCCTCCTTGGTCTTCACGCTGCCGGCCGCGGCGGTCTGTTCGGCCCACACCGGCGCCGACTTGACGAAGTGTCCCCGCCCCACCTGCCGGTAGGTCCGGGCGAAGGAGTCGGCATCGACCGTATAGACGTCGCCGTCGTTGTCCACCAGCCAGTCGCCGGCCTTGCAGTGCTGCTCGCCGCCCCATTTGCGGTAGGCGAATCCGGCCCCCTCCAGCTCGAGCCGAATGGCCACGACGACCTGATCCGCCCGCTTGCGATAGCGCCTGCGCTCGCCCATACCCCTGCCCTCATGTGCCATTGGTGTTGGTTCCCGCCCTGGGTCGCACGGCACCCAAGGCGGGGTCAGCCCGGCACGACGACGGGCCGCTGCAGACGCTCCAGGGTATCGACGATCACCTCGGCGGCCCAGTCCAGTTCGGCCCGCTCGATGACCAGCGGAGGCGCGAATCGTAGCACTGTCTCGTGGGTGTCCTTGGTCAGGATGCCCCGCCGGAGCAGGTGTTCGGCGGCGAGATGGGCGTCGAGGACGGTTGGGTCCAGGTCGACGCCGATGAACAGGCCGCGCCCGCGGACCTCACGCACCGCACCGCCGACGCCCTCCTCCAGCTGACGGCGGAAGCGCTCGCCGGCACTGGCGGCGTGCTCGCACAGGTTTTCGTCGGCGATGATGTCGAGGGCCTCCAGGGCCACGGCCGCGGCGAGGGGATTGCCCCCGAAGGTGGAGCCATGGTCGCCCGGCGAAAACACGTCCATCACGCTGCGGTCGGCCAGGAAGGCAGACACCGGCAGCAGGCCTCCGCCCAGCGCCTTGCCGAGAATCACCCCTTCCGGCCGGACCCCCTCGTGGGCACAGGCCAGCAACTTGCCGGTGCGGCCGAGACCGGTCTGGACCTCGTCGGCGATCAGCAGCACATGATGGCGGCGACAGATCTCCGCGCAGCGGGCGAGCCAGCCCTCGGGGGGCAGCCGGATGCCGCCCTCCCCCTGGATCGGCTCCACCAGGAATGCCGCCGTGCGCGGCGTGATCGCTGCCTCCAGCGCGTCCGCGTCGCCAAAGGGCACCCGCTGCATGCCGGGCGGGAACGGACCGAAGCCGTCCCGGTACTGGGCCTCGGAAGAGAGCCCCACGATCGCGATGGAGCGTCCGTGGAAGTTGCCGTCGCAGGCGATGATCTCGGCCGCGCCGGGCGCCACGCCCTTGACCCGGTAGGCCCACTTGCGGGCTGCCTTGAGCGCGGTCTCGACGGCCTCCAGGCCGGTATTGACGGGCAGCGCGGCCTCGTAGCCGAACAGCTCGCACAGCCGCTCCAGCAGCAGCGGCAGGCGGTCGGTGCTGTAGGCGCGCGACGTCAGGGACAGGCGAGCGGCCTGGCGCGCAAGCACGTCGAGCAGCCGGGGGTGGCCATGACCGAGACTGACCGCCGAATAGGCGCTCATCATGTCCAGGTAGCGTCGGCCCGCCACGTCCCACAGCCAGACCCCCGCGCCCCGCGCAAAGACCACCGGCAGCGGATCGTAGTTGTGGGCCCCGTGGCAGTCCTCCATCGCGCGCAGGGCGTTCGCCGACGGTCCCAGGGCCGCCACGGCGAACTCCGCACTCCAGGCCGGGGCCAGTTGCGCGCGGGCAATCTCGACCGCCAGCAGGTCCGGACATTCGCGCAGCGCATAGAGGGCGGTGGTGAGTGGGCCGGGCGTCAGCTGGCGGTCATCGAGGGCCGCCAGGTCGAGGCTGACCACGAATCCGCCGGCGGCGCTGCGGGCGATCGACAAGGCATCGCAGAACACCGCGGCGATGCCGCGCCGCTGGATCTCGCCGACGCCGAAGACGCGCACCCCGAGCCGCGACACCCGCTCCAGTTCGGCTGCGCTCCAGTCCCGGGCCGCCACCACGCAGACGCTGCCGGGATCGAGAAACGGAAACGCCTGGTCGGCGGCCGGGGCCTGTTCGCCCAGCAGGGTGGACAGCAGCTGGTCCTCGTCCGCAATGCCCGGGCCGTCGTCGGGCAGGGCCGCGTCGAGCCGTGCATCGACCAGGATCATGCCGATCCGCCCATGGGCCGCGCGACCGCGCGCCACGCCCTGCCAGGCGCTGGCGGTGGCGGACTGGTCCGGCGACAGCAGCAGTGGCAGTTCGCCCCCATCGACGGCCGAGGCGCACACGCCCGCCAAATGCTGGAGCAGCACCGGCAGGGCCGCCGGGCGACTGCCCGGCCCCTCCAGGCTCCCATGCCAGCGAGCCCGGATTCCGGCCCGTCGCAACTCACGCAGCAGCGACTCGTGCAGGCGGCTGCTCTCGCCCGCCTGCTCCACCAGCAACACCTCGCGCGGCGCCATGCCGCCTTCGACATCGGCCATCAAGTCACCTCCGCCCAGTGGGTTGTCGGCCGTCGGCAGGCATTCATGCAAGCAGCATGCGTCCGACGAATAAACCCGCCTATTGCTTCAGCTTAGATGAGACGCGCGGGGAAATCGTTCGCAATGCGCGTCAGGCGGCGCCCAGCAGTCGCCAGGCCTCCAGCCCGATCAGCGCGAGCAGGAGCACGCCGACGATACCGAGCATCCTCGACTGGCGACGCTGGACCGCGGTCAACCGGGACAGCTCGAGGCGGGTCTCGTTGAGGGCATCGGGGGTGGACAGGGCGCGATGCACCAGACGCGGCAGCTGGGGCAGCGTGCCCGCCCAGTTGGGTGCCTCCTCGCGCGTGTGGCGGATCAGCGCACGCCAGCCGATCTGGTCGTTCATCCAGCGCTCGAGGAAGGGCTTGGCGGTCTTCCAGAGGTCCAGGTCCGGGTCCAGCTGGCGGCCCAGCCCCTCGATGTTGAGCAGGGTCTTCTGCAGCAGGACCAGCTGCGGCTGGACCTCCATCTCGAAGCGCCGGGCGGTCTGGAACAGCCGCAGCAGGGTCTTGCCGAAGGAGATGTCCTTGAGCGGCTTGTCGAAGATCGGCTCGCAGACCGCCCGGATCGCGCCCTCGAATTCATCCACCCGCGTCCCCCGCGGCACCCAGCCTGCCTCGATGTGCGCCTGGGCCACGCGCTTGTAGTCGCGCTTGAACTGGCCGGTGCGCTCAATCTGCCGCATGCAGATCGGCCATCAGATCGTTGACGGTGGCGAAGCGCGGCAGCTTGCCCT
>JAGRFX010000029.1 GCA_020445805.1 Rhodocyclaceae bacterium | reverse complement strand
ATCGTCCCCGCCGCCCGCAGGCTCGTCACCCCGTCCGCAAACACGGCACCCTGCGGATTGCTCAGCTCGAGGATGAACGATTCGTCCAGTTCCACCGCGCCACCGCCCCGGCTGTTCACCACGATCGTGCCCGTCGTCTGGCCCGCAGCAATCGTCAACTGGCCGCGAACAGCGTCGTAGTCGAGCGTCTCCCGCGCCGTCGCATCAATGCTCTGGTAGTCGATTACCACTGGTACCGTCGCCGCCTCCGACAAGGACACCACGAACGAGAGACTCGGCCCGAACGTGCCATCCCCCTCCACCACCGTCACGTCCGATACCGTCACAATCGGGTCTGCCATGGGCACTCTCCTTGAGGTCGTCTTGATCCGGCGCATCCAATTCGCATGGCCACCTGTTCATTCAGGATCCAGGGCCAATCGCGCGTGATAACCGGGCACTGTTGCGGGGCAACGTTCAACGGCTGAAGCGTGCAGCAATGGACATGCCACCCGGTTCGCATAAGGCGAAGCTTGATTTGGCCAAAGTTATATGTCTTTTCACTAAACCTATGAAATGCAGACAAAAATGGTGCCGATTTTCTGCATGGCGGATCCTTGCGACTAACCCATTTGCATTGTGCAGATGCACGTCGCCGAGGCATTTGTAAGATTTTCCGACAAAATTTCGCCGGTTCCATTGGGTGTCTACACCCAATTGGAATGCTTGCCATTGCGTTTCGGACTTGGCCCTTCGCGTTCCTCCAAGGTGCGATAAGGGCGTCGAGATTCGCTACTGTGAATCGATCCTGGCGACAAGCGCTACGGACAAGAACCGCCGCGTGGAGGACGTCCCAGGAAGTGGTGTAAGAACTGAAGTATTGTGATCGCCGTGCTGGCCCTGCATGGGGGCCAGCACGGCGGGCGCGATCGGAGGGCCATCGGAGATCTTCGGCAAGGTGGAGTTGCGAAGCTTCAACCTGACCATGGAGAAGAACCCGATGACCAATGACAGCATGCGGCTATCCGAGCTGCTTTAGAAGGCTGGGGCCGACGATCTGGTGCGCGAGATGCTCGGCTTCGTCGCCCAGCGGATGATGGAACTCGACGTCGAGGGACGTTGCGGCGCCGGCCACGGCGAGCGCTCCGAGGCGAGAACCAAAACCCGCAACGGCTTCCGTGATCGCTGAATCGCCGATCATGGCCCGTGGCGTGACGTAAGTTGCTTCAAGAGGTCACTGACAACGCCGGCCAAATGCGGAACACGTCGAACAAGAGACTGCCGCTGTCACTGACCGCCTAAGACGCAACGCAAACCACATCATCAACGAGGTTGCAGACGTCGAGGGACGAGGAAATTCGCCAATTCCCGGCGGACGAGAGGCATGAGACAGGCTCGTCGCACGGGCGACCTGCGCCACGACAAGCCACCCATCAGCTTTCAGCACCTATCGCCTGCATTTGCCTGCTGGCAGTGCCTGACTTCAGCTTCCGGGCCACCGCGGCATACCGTTTCGATAGCTACCGAAAGCGATCGCAAGGCATTCAGAACCGCCCTCACCTGCCGCGGTTCGAGGCTTGAAACGATAGCGACCGATAGCTACTGAAAGTCACCGACAGGTCGCGCCCCCTACTCCCACTCGATCGTCAATGGCCGCGTTAATTCATTGTATTACTTGTCTTTAAGAATTTCCAACATCATTTCTACCGTCGCGTTTACCGTCAGATTTGCTCAGTGGGCTGAATCTTCCTTCATGAGCTTTCGCCAGCTATCGGTGAGCACATCGCCCCGGGGAAACCGTCCTTTCAGTACCTATCGGTAGCGGCGCAAGATTTATGCAAATGATGCATGCCTCGCGTCTGCTGCACGCCTGCCCGATTCACGTCCAAGGTTTACCGTCAAAACGACAAATTCATAGCGATTTGGCAGTTTTCGTTTACCGCCAATCTGCCCGCCACGCCTTATTTTATGCGGGTTTCCGACGTTCGGTAGGCCCAACCAGATCGACAATCGAAGACCCCCAGAAAAGCGGCGCCCACTCGCTTGTCGATGTTCTCCCCACAGGTGTCGAAAACGCAAACCCTTGGACTTGCTCAAGGGCATCTGCCAGGCACCAGCCATAGCACGAGCACCGACAGCGTGATTGCCGAAAAGGACGTGGAAAGCAGGATGGTCGTCCTGGAAGAGGCCATGAACACCTGGTAGCGCTGAGCAAAGAGGTATGGCGTGATGCCTGATGGCAGCGCCGCCAACATCACGGCCATCTAACGCCACAACGACGGAAGATCGAACACTTGGGTCGCGTACAGCCAGACCAGAAGCGGATGCAGGAGTGTCTCGAATCCAACCAGCGTCAATGAAGAGAGTAAAGCATACAGCGCGGTGTCACACGCCATCCCGTTAGGCTTGTTCGTGCTCGCCGCGGCCTCGGCCATAGTTGCTGCCGGTGAGGATCCGGCCAGGATGTCCCCTCGCGGGGCCCTCTTGGATGGCCGGTGTGCGGCGGTGAACTTGAGCCTCCGGAAATGCGGAACTAACCGTATCGACACGTTGTGTTCGCGCATACAGCAGTGAACGTCCCACCTGCATCGCTGCAAGGCGTTTCATCCTCGATGCATCAAGCTGTCGCGGCCAACGGCCTCAGCGAATCGCCTGGTCAATCATCGTACAGACCACGCGCCCGCGGGCAGACGTCCGCGGCCATACCGGATCGCAGAGGTGGCCCCGGTGGCGCCCAACCCATGGTAACCAAACGCCGGCAATCGATCGTCCGATTGCTACGAACACCGCTCCTCGGCGCGCTCCGAGGGGACCCACCAACAATGTCTCAAGTTGTGTCTTGTCGGACCGTGACTTATCTTTCAATAGGGATGGCCCGAGCCGGGACCTGAATTCATGATGCAAGCGATCACGCAGCCGACACCTGCCTGCGGAAGTCGATTGCTCCCGACTGTCCCCGGCGGTGATGCTCACCGCCTCGCCCGGCAAATTGCCGTCCATGGGACAGGTAGTTGATTGCGCAATAATCAGCCCATTACCGGCGCAGAGATCGAGGTCGAACCCGACGCGCTGATTGTTTCCCGCACCGATGCGGCGGGCCGCATTACGTACGTCAATCAGGACTTCATCCGCTACAGCGGATTCACCGAAGCCGAATGCCTGGGCGCACCGCACAACATCGTGCGGCACCCGGACATGCCGCGCGAGGTGTTCGCCGACCTCTGGGCGTGCCTCACGTCGGGACTCCCCTGGGTCGGCATCATCAAGAATCGCGTCAAGAACGGCGATGCCTACTGGGTCGAGGCCCATGTCGCGCCAGTCCGCGACGGCGACGAGATCAAGGGTTACCTGTCCGTTCGCTACAGGGCGGCACCCGAAGCGATCGCCCAGGCCCGTCGCGATTACGAAGCCATGCAAGGCAATCAACGCCTTGCGAGCGGCTTCCGGCACGGCAAACTGGATACGCCGAATTGGCTGGGGCACCTGTCCCGGTGGCTTGGCACGCTGACGCTCGCGTCCAAGATGGCCCTGGCGGGCCTTGGCGTCGCTGCCATCCTGTTGATCACGGGCGTGACGCTGCTCTCCTGGTATGTGACGGGCGTCCTGGACGCCAATGCGCGCAGCCAGCTGCAGGATGACGTCAGTCTGGCCCAGGAACTGGTCACTTCGCGAATCGAAGAGCCCTATCGACAGCTGCTCGAATCGGCGCACAGAGTGGCCGGCTCACTAGGCGATCAGGCCGATGCGTCCAGTCTGGCACTACGCGCGCAACTGGCATTCGTACAGGCGCGCGAATCGGGGTTGCCCCCGATTCAGTTGTGCGTCCTGCGCAAGGGCCGTGACGGATTCGAACCCATCGTCCTGAGCGCGGATTCGCCCGCGGACAAGCAGCTCTGGGCGGAAGTTCTGCGCAGCCAGGCCAAGCCACTCGAAGCCGGGATCGAATTTGATGGCGCCCTGCGGATGAATGGCAGGCATTTCCTGATGGCGGTGGTTCCCGTCTCGGGCATGGAGGACGACGCGCAAGTCCTGGCGGCCGTTGCCATGGATGTCACGGCACAACTGGATTCACTCAACAAGCAGCTTGGGACCTTCCACGTCGGATCCCATGGCTACTACTTCGTGGTGGACGCCACGCCGGGTACGACATTCGGCACCTTCCTGGTTCATCCGTTCAAGCGAGGACAGTCCATCGCAGAGTATTCGGACCGATCCGGTACCAGAATGATGGAGGTGATGACCGGCGCCAAGAATGGCGTGTTCGACTACCGCTGGCGCAACGAGGAAGCCGGAGAGTCAGAGTTCTACGACAAGGTCATGCATTTCGGCCAGATCGACCATCCCGGATGGATCGTCGCCGGCAGCATGTCCTTGAGCGAGTTCACTGCGCTCGCGACCCATTTGCGACGCTTCGTGAGCATAGGCGGCGCATTGCTGTGCATTGCGGTGCTCGCCAGCCTGCTCGCCTTGGTTCGCTTGCTGGTCCTGCGGCCCTTGCAGGGAACCGTCCTGCCAGCGTTCCAGGACCTCGCGTCCGCCAAATTCAAAAGCGCGCTCGACATTCGCGGCAAGGACGAGATTGTCCAGGTCCTTCAGGGCCTCGAAATTCTCAAGCATCGTCTGGCCTACGAATCGCAACGCGAACAGGCACTCGTTCGCCTGAGCCTGGAGGCCAGGGAGGCCGCAGAGTCCCTCTCAACCGCTCGCGCAGACTTCCTGGCCAACATGAGTCACGAGATCCGCACACCGCTGAATGCCATCATCGGGCTCACCTACCTGATGCGGCAGGCCACGGCGGAAGACAGACGCGGTCTCTATCTCGACCGCATCGAGGGCGCCGGCAAGCTGCTGCTGTCGATCGTCAATGACGTGCTCGACTTCTCGAAGATTGATTCGGGTACGTTGAAATTGGACAGTGCCCGCTTCACGATCGACAAGCTGCTTGAAGACGTGTCGAGCCTGTTGCGGCCACGCGCGCAGGAAAAGAACCTTTCGCTGGAGTATCTGGTCGATCCGGAGATTCCGCGGACGGCCATCGGTGACGAGCTGCGTCTTTCGCAAGTCCTGCTCAATCTCATCGGCAATGCCATCAAGTTCACCGCAACCGGATCGGTCATCGTCTTTGTTCGGGCAGACCAAGCACGAGAAGGCCGTAGCCTATTCGAATTTCGGATCCAGAATTCTGGAATCGGTCTCACCCCCGAGCAGCAGGGGCGCCTCTTCCACGCGTTCGCGCAGGCGGATACGTCCGTCACCAGAAAGTACGGAGGTACCGGGCTCGGCCTGACGATCTGCAAGCGCCTTGTTGAAATGATGGATGGCCGCATCTGGGTTGAAAGCGTGTTGGGCGAGGGTGCAACATTCACCTTCACCGTCCAACTTGGCGTCGATGAAAGTGCGCGGATCGAAGTACCGGAGGCTTTCCGCAGGGCACTGATCGTTGATGACAATATCATCTCCAGGCGCGTACTTTCGGGCCTCATCCTTCAACTGGGCTTTCGCCCCCAAACGGCGGAATCGGGTGGCGAGGCCTTGGACATCCTCCGCAGCGCGCGGCAGCCCTACGACTGCATCCTGGTCGACCTACACATGCCTGACATGGACGGCATCGCACTGGCACGGCAGATTCGTCGGGAATTTGGCCACGGAGCGCGGTTGATCCTGGTGACCGGCGACGACCTGCACTCAACGAAGTACCAGGGTGCTCTGGACGAATTCGACGAGGCCCTCGAGAAGCCGGTCACCAAGTCCGGCCTGCGTCGCGCAATCGAGGCCGAATCCCAGAGCATGGCGACGCAGGCAGCACACGCGGCGTCCGGTGAAGCCGATGACGCTGCCGCACTGGCCGGCCTCCGGGTACTGGTTGCCGAGGATGTGCCGACCAATCAGTTGATCATGCGCGATCTCCTCGAGTCGGAAGGCGTGACCGTCATTGTTGCTGACAACGGCGCCATCGCCGTCGAACATATGCTTGCCAATCCCGACCGGTTCGACGCTGTGGTCATGGATATCCAGATGCCGGTCATGGACGGACTTGAGGCCACACGTCGAATTCGGGCTGCGGGGATTACCGTTCCGATCATCGCATTGACGGCGCATGCGATCGGGGAGGAATCGGTCAGGGCCAGGGCAGCCGGTATGGACGATTTCCTGACCAAGCCCGTGGAACCCGAGAGCTTGATTGCCGCCGTGCAGCGCTTGCGCGCACCCCGCTTGTGCGGTGCGGCCCCCGTGGAACCGTCTGTCCCGGACGTAATGAACCTGCCTGGCATTAATATGGAACTTGCCCTGCGCCGGATGCGAAAGAAGCCCGCGCTGCTCGAAAAGGCTCTAAGAGACTTCGCCCGTCGATTCGATCACAGTTCCAAGGATATTCATTTCGCACTCGCAGCCGGGAATGTTGAAGAAGCACGACGCACGGCTCATTCCCTCAAGGGATCGGGTGGCATGGTCGGCGCGGAGAAGCTCAGCAACGCGGCGGCAGCCCTCGAGGCCCATTTGATCGAGGGCCTATCGACGGACAGAGACGCCCGACTTTCCGAGTTCGATCAGGCCCTGAGCGAAGTGATCCGGGGAATCGTTGAGGCCTACCCCGACCTGTCCATGGCAGTCGTCGGCGGCGATGCGCCAGCCGCGCGCCCGGGCGCGCTTCTGGGCAGATCCGGGGGATGAGGCGTACCTTGGTGAACCTGGCCATCCAGAACGATAAAGGTCGCGCGGAGCCCATCTGGCCATGCCCGGCCATGTCCATGGCAGTTGCCGGATCGACAGACCCGTCGCGTACCGGGATAGCCCATCAGTGCGCTCGCCCAACCCATGACCCGGTGACGGTGGAACGCCCGACCGCTGAAGCACGCCGCACCACCGACCACATCCACCTGCCGAGTTCGTCACCGTGACGCATCTCGAACAAGCGACCCGCTCCGGCTTCGACCGCCCATGAAACCCTCTGACGAAGCCGGCGATTCGCAAGTCCTGCCACAGCCGGCCGGCCCTGGTGTCTTCCTGCCCGCCGTCGCGATCGCCTACGCGTTGCTCGGCGCATTCGGCCTCGCGCTGGCGATACCGCCGGGCTACGCCAGCCCAGTCTTCCCAGCAGCGGGCTTTGCCCTGGCTGCCGCGCTGCATTTCGGCCCCCGGGTGCTGCCGGGCATCTGGCTGGGTTCGCTGGCGCTGAACCTCGGCGTTGCCCTGGTCCATGGCAACCTGTCGCCCACCACGATGCTGGTAGCGACCGGCATCGGCACGGGCGCCCTGCTTCAGGCCTGGCTCGGACAGTTTCTGGTACGACGATGGTCGAGCAACAAGTGGCAGGGCCTGGAGCAGGAAGGCGATGTGTTCCGCTTCCTCATCCTGGGTGGCGTTTTCGCCTGCGCGATCTCCGCCTCCTGTGGCGTCCTCAGTCTCGCAACGGCCGGTGTCGTACCGCCCGAAGCGGCCGGATACGCGTGGTGGACCTGGTATGTGGGGGATACGATGGGGGTGCTGACCGTCGCCCCCCTTGCCCTGGGCGTGCTGCAGCGGCGGGATATCGGCTGGAGGGCGCGCCTTCGCGTCATGGCCGTCCCCGTGATCGGCCTGCTCGCCATCGCGGTCATGGCGTTTCTCGCCGTGACACGATGGGAGAAAGACGCCCAGCAGGCGCAGCTCGACAATCAGGGAGACATCCTCGCCCACGCCATCCAGAACCGGTTCGTCGCCCATCGCGAGGCGCTGGCCGCCCTGTCCCGCCTGATCGAGGTCACGCCCGATCTCGGTCTGTCCGAATTCGATCACTTCACCCGCGCGACGCTCCAGGACAACCCGGATATCTTTGCCCTCAGCTTCAACCCATGGGTGCCGAGCGCGCGTCGTTCCGATTTCGAGCGTCGCATGGCATCGCTGTATCCGGAGGGGACCTTCCAGATCACCGAACGCAATGCCGAGCGCGAGCTGGTCCGCGCGGGGAATCGCCCCGAATACGTGGCGGTGGGCTACATCAGTCCTCTGGAGGGCAACCGGCCGGCGATTGGCTTCGACATCCATTCCAACCCGGTCCGCCGCGATGCCATCGACCGGGCCCGCAAGTCCGGCCAGGTCTCGGCAACGGCTCCCTTGCGGCTGGTGCAGGAAGATGCCGAGCGGGTGGGAGTGCTCGTCCTTGCCCCTGCACAGCGGGATCAGGCTGCGCCGGCACGAGGTGGCGCCGCACATGAACTGATCGGATTCGCGGTCGGCGTCATCAAGGTCGACGAAATGGTCCAGATCGCAATCCGCGGTCAAATGGCATCCGGTCTGGTCATCGAACTGGACGACCTGGCTGCCGACGCAGATCGACAGGCCCTCTTCAGGTCGGATGCGGACGCCCGGCCTTCGGAAGGGGCCGCCGTCTGGCAGACACGCCTGATGATGGCTGATCGGGCGTGGGACATGCGCGTGTTCCACACGGAGGCCTACCTGAACCAGCATCGTCCCTGGCTGGCCTGGGGCGTCGGCGTCGTCGGCCTGATGCTGGCAGCCCTGCTGCAGATGGTTCTGCTGGCCATTACCGGGCGAGCCGTCCTGGTGCAGCGCAAGGTGGCTGAGCAGACGGTCGAGATCCGCAGCAAGAATGCGGCGCTCGTCCAGAGCGAGGAACGGTATCGCTCCGTCGTCGACACCATCAAGGAAGCGCTGTTCCAGATCGACGCCCAAGGTTCGTGGACCTTCCTGAATCCGGCCTGGACCGAGATCACGGGCGTCCCGGTCGATCAGAGCCTGGGTACCCCGTTTATCGACTATGTCCATCCGGATGACCGGCAGCGCAACCAGACGCTGTTCGAAGGCCTCATCCGGCGCCACAAGGATTTCTGTCGGCACGAGGTTCGATACCTCCGAAAGGACGGCGGGTTTCGCTGGCTCGAGGTCTATGCCCGCCTGACGCTGGATGCCCGTGACCAGGTGACCGGAACCGCGGGCACGCTGACGGACGTGACCGAGCGCCACGAGGCCGAAGAGCGTCGGCAGCGCGCGGAAATGCTGCTGCGCTCGTCCATCAACACGATCGGCGAGGCCTTTGTCATCTACGACCAGGAGGATCGGCTGTATCTGTGCAACGAGCAGTATCGGCAGTTCTATGCCGCATCGGCGCCCGCGATAGAGGTCGGCAACAGCTTCGAAGCCATCCTGCGCTACGGACTGGAACACGGACAATATGTCGAGGCGGTCGGCCGCGAAGAAGACTGGCTGGCCGAGCGCCTGATGCACCATCGCAGGGCCGACACCGACATCGTTCAGCCCGTATCGGATGGGCGCTGGCTGCGCATCCTCGAGCGCCGGACGCCGGAAGGCTATACGGTGGGCTTCCGCGTGGATGTCACCTCGCTGGTGAACGCCAAGCAGCAGGCCGACGCCGCCAACCAGGCCAAGAGCGCTTTCCTGGCCACCATGAGCCATGAGATCCGCACGCCGATGAACGGCATTCTCGGCATGGCCCAGTTGCTCCTGCTGCCGGACGGCGGATCCGAGTCGGAGCGCCTAGACTATGCCCGCACAATCCTGAACTGCGGCAAGACCCTCCTCAACCTGCTGGACGAGATTCTGGACTACTCGAAGCTCGAGGCGGGCAAGGTGGCGCTAGAGCAGATGGCTTTCGATCCACTGCAACTGCTCCGCGAAACCGCGGCCCTGTTCGACGGTTCCGCCAGGGACAAGGCACTTTCCCTGGAGGCCACATGGACGGGTGAGCAGTCGGTTCGCTACAAGGGCGATCCCTACCGCATTCGCCAGATGATCAACAACCTGGTGAGCAACGCGATCAAGTTTACCGAATCGGGGAGCATCGCCATCGAAGCCCGCGAGATCGGCGGTGCCGGCGACACGGCCGAACTCGAGTTCGCCGTCCGCGATACCGGCATCGGCATGGACAGGGAAACGGCATCGAAGCTGTTCATGCCCTTCACCCAGGCCGACAGCTCCACCACGCGCAAGTTCGGTGGCACCGGACTGGGCCTGTCCATCGTCAAGAGTCTTGCCAGGCTGATGGGCGGCGATATCGGGGTCGTGAGCGAACCGGACAAGGGCAGTCGCTTCTGGTTCACCGTCAGGGTCCAGCGAATTGCCGCACATCACGACCGGCGGCAATCGAAACGCACAGAGCCCTCAACGCCCGATTCGCCGCACATCCGCGGCAAGGTCCTGGTGGTTGAAGACAACCGCATCAACCAGAAGGTCATCGTCAATCTCTTGCACAAGCTCGGGCTGGAATCCTGCGTGGCCGACGACGGGCAACGCGGCCTCGAGGCCGTGACGAACGACAGGGCCATCGACCTGATCCTCATGGACCTGCACATGCCCGCCATGGACGGCTACGAAGCCACCACCCGGATTCGGGCCTGGGAGACCCAGGCCAGCGCGCCTCGTCGCCCCATCGTCGCGCTGACCGCCGATGCCTTTGCCGAAGACCGGGAGCAATGTCTCGCGGTCGGCATGGACGACTTCATGCCCAAGCCGGTCGACATCAACACCCTGACGCGGGTGCTCACGCAGTTCCTCGCCCACGACGCGCTCGGCCCCGGCCGCCCGACGGGCACGCAGCGTGCAATCGATACCGCGAAGCTGCTCCCCCGCCTGTCCGAACTGGTCGCGCTGCTGAAACAGGGGAAGGTCAGTTCGACCGCCGCCTTCAACAATCTGCACGAGCCCATCGAGGGCACGGAACTCGCCGCCCGGTTCGCGATCGTCGGCGCGCACATCGATGAATTCCGCTTTGCCGCGGCGCTGGCCGAGATCCGGCACATTGCCGCCGAGCAGGGCTGGCCCCTGGAGACGTCATGACCTACACGCCCAGGATCCTGGCCATCGACGACAGCCCCGCCAACCTCAAGACCCTCGTCGCGGCCCTGAACGACGAATACGAGCTGCAGATCGCCCTCTCCGGCACCGAGGGCCTGGCCTTTGCGACGGCAGCCCCGCCCGACCTGATCCTGCTCGACATCATGATGCCCGAGCTGGATGGCTACGAGGTCTGCCGACGCCTGAAGGCCGACAGCCGGACCAAGGATGTGCCCGTCATGTTCATCACGGCCACGAGCGAGGCTGAAGCCGAATACTCGGGCCTCGCGCTCGGCGCCGTGGATTACCTGGCCAAGCCCATCAACGTTCCGATTGCCCGACAGCGCATCCGAAACCAGATCGAACGGGAGCTTCTGCGCAAGGAAATCGCGGGGCATCGCGATCTGCTCGAAGAGCAGGTCAGGGAGCGAACCCTGAGCCTGTCGATCGCCAAGGAAGCCGCCGAAACCGCCAACCGGCTGAAGGCCACTGTCCTGGCCAACATCAGTCACGAATTCCGTTCGCCGATCCATGCCGTCCTCGGCATGGTCGGCATGGCCCGACGCCGTACCGACGATGCCAGGGTCCGGGACTGCCTCGTCAAGGCCGAAGAGGCCGCCAACCAGTTGTTGGCGACCCTGACCGGCCTGCTCGATCTGGCCTTGACCGAATCCAAGCGGCTGACCCTGGAGCGGGTTCGGTTTCGTCCGTCCGAGGTCATCGCTGCGGCGATCCGGCAAGCGGAACCGGCGCTGAAATCAAAGTCGCTCAGGCTCACGAATCAGAACCCGGGTGACACCGAATGGGTCATCGGCGATCCCATGCGGATCCAGCAGATCGTGCAGGAGTTGATCTCCAATGCCATCAAGTTCAGCGCGACGGGCACCATCGCCATCGAATCGACGTTCGAGACCCACGATACGGGCAGCGTCTGGCTGTGCTGCAAGGTGCGCGACGAAGGCATCGGAATCGCGCCGGAACACCATCACGAAATCTTCCAGCCCTTCCGGCAATTGGATGGATCGTCGACCCGCCAGTTCGGAGGCAATGGCATCGGCCTCGCGTTGTGCCGGCAGCTGGTCAGCCACATGGGTGGCGCCATCGCGGTCGACAGCACGCCGGGGCATGGCGCCACGTTCGCCTTCCGGATCCCCGTCGAACGCGCCGCGAAGCCCGAATCGGGCAACGGCACCGACCAAGATGCCGCGAGCCAGCTGAGCACGCGCCACGGCGGTGCGCGCATCCTCGTCGCCGAGGACGATCAGGTGATTCAGGCCCTGATCCGGAGCGTGCTCGAACCCGCCGGGCTGAGCGTCGTTCTGGCAGCCGATGGCGCGGAGGCCGTGGAGATCGCTCGATCAGAGCGGTTTGCGCTGATCGTGATGGACCTGATCATGCCGAGGCTGTCGGGCATCGAAGCGGCCCAGGCCATCCGCGCCCTGCCCCAGTACCGGACCGTACCCATCCTGGCCACCACCGCGCGGGCCTTCGAGCGGGATCGCGACGAATGCCTTCGGGCCGGCATCGACGCCCACATCGCGAAGCCCTTTGCGCCGGAGCTGTTGCTGAATGCCGTGCTGGCGTGGCTGGATCGCAATTGAGGCGGCGGATGCTCCGCCAGGAACGGCCATGACCGCAAGGACTGCGCCTCCCGCCTGCCGGAGGGCGCTCGTCGCATTCCGCACGAGCGCCCGGCAAAATCGCGCGCGCCTTGCCGCTGCCCGACGACGACTGTCTTCACCGATCGAAATCTTTACCGTCAATTGATTCCGCCGCAGGGGAAAGCAAATACTCGGTGCCGGGCAAGACGAAGTGCAGGTCATTGCGCTCCTTCACGCCGCGTCGGGCTCGAGGACAAAGTCGTGGCTGGCTCGCCATTCACCGCTGGCGGGCTGGTAGTCGATGACGAGCGACTGCTTGACACCGAACACCGCGTCGGAGTCGAGGTATTCGTCGCCCTCGGTAAAGAGCTGGGTGACGACCGGCTTGAAGCCCGGGGCGGAGACGATGAAGTGGATGTGCGCCGGCCGATTGGGGTGGCGTCCGACCCGCCCGAGCCACTTGCCGACGGGGCCGTCGGTCGGGATGGCGTAGGGCACCGGCTTCAGAGTGCGGAAGCGGTAGCTGCCGTCGGCCGCAGTCCGGACCTTGCCGCACAGGTGGTACTCCTCCTGCGCGCCGTCCTGGACGTGGTAGAGGCCGTTGGGCGCGGTCTGCCAGATGTCGAGCAAGGCACCGGCGATGGGCTTGCCGTCTGTCGAACGCACGTGGCCGCGCACCGCCACGCCTGGCCCCTCGCCCGGCGCCAAGTCGGCCCCGTTGTCGCGCTCGGGCGCGCCCTCGACATAGAACGGGCCCAGCACGCTCGATTCGGTGGCCCCGGCCGTCTTGCGGTTGTTGATCGCATCGACCAGCATCGAAACGCCCCAGGTATCGGACAGCAGGATGAACTCCTGGCGCCTGTCGTCGCACATGTGGCCCGTCTCGGTCAGGAAGCGGATGCCGGCGAACCATTCCTCCGGTGTCGGCTCGACCTCACGCACGAAGGCGTGAAGGTGGCTGAGCAGCGAAGTCATCACGTCCTTGAGGCGGGGATCAGTGCAGTTGGCCAGGCTGGCCAGGACGATTTCGGTCAGGTTGTCTTCGGTCAGATTGCGCATCCGGGTGTCTCCCATCGCTTGTTATTTGCTTGCATGCGCTCGATGACCAGCACCATGCCCTAATCGACGCCGACGCACCGGGTGCACAGCGCGTCACGCCCGCCGCTGGGCTGAAGCTAGCAGTTTGCGGCGGTCGCAGGACGCGCACCGCTCAAGCCGAGCGCGGCAATCGCCGCGGTCGTCAGCATAGGGCGCAACCGCGACAGTGCGCCATTGACGACAGCAGCGCAAACAGGCTGACCAACCAAGACCTTTTGATTGATTGCGTTCACCTTCACGACGCCTTTGCGCCCGGCGACGGGAGCCTGTTCGCGGAAACCGGTGACTGAGAGGAATCCTTTCACTGACCGCCTGAGAGGGACAAAACCCCATCTTCGGCGACTCTTCATGGATCCACCGGGTAACACGGCTTGAGTTGCTGGTTATCCATCAATCTCGACGTAATCCAAGAATTCCCCGTGTATCCTGACTCTAGAAGCAATATTTGACCTAGCCTCCCCCGCTCGCATGCCACGAAGTCACAGATCTGCCTCTGACTTGAGCCTTCCCACGACGACCTTAACGCTCAACGACCTGCAAGACGTGTTCTCGATCCTGTCTGAAAAAACGGGCTTGTTCACGATGACTGTCGACGACGTCCGTATTGAATCGATCAGCGACCTCGCTGCCCTACCGCGCAAATACGGAAGAGAACGCATCCGTCAAGTCCGAATCGTCACCGAAAGGCCCTCCTTCAGAATGTTTGTCTCTGAGACCGGGGTTTCCATCTCTGGGATTGCAGATGATGACCGAACGAGAGATCTCGTTGAGCAATGTGCTTCCGTGTTGCGACGTGGCCGACGCTTGAACTACGGAAGGCTTGCGATTCTTGCAGGTGTGGCGTTGCTGATTCTTTGCGGCGCGTTAAAGCCCGCTCTTTGGCATTTTGGATTCGGTGAGATCGCCGCCTCTCTCGACGCGGTATTCCTGCAATCAATTTTTTGGTCTGCCGTTTCCGCCTTCTTTGTCGGCATGCGCAGCCACGAACAACTCAACGTACGCATCTATCCGTCATGGCGCAGTGACACATCATCCTCCATGCAGCGGACTCGAGACAAGGTCGTTGTCGGTACCATAATAGCCCTGGTAGCCGGCGTCGCGGGCGCGGTCGCAACGAATATGCTGTAACTCGCAATGGAGGTCCATCACGGACGCGCATTCCGGTCCGCTGATGACCTCGCACAGGGCCGTCAAGGTTTCGTGCAGGGTCTGTGTGATAGCGCTCCCTTTGCGTGTCGAAGCCTATCCCGTTTGCAGCCCACAGTCCGCGAAGCGAGGGCAGTGCGCTAGACCCGCGAACCTCCCTGTCCGCGCTATTCCGGCAACGGGATAAATTCGACCTCGTCACCGGCTACGACCGGAAAGCGACGATCACGCCAGGCCCGCTTGGCCTGCTCGATGCGTTCCTTGCGACTGGAAACGAAGTTCCAGTCGATGAAGCGCTTGCCCATGTGTTCGCCGCCGATGATGGCGATCCGGGATTCCTCGGCGGCTTCGACAATGACACCGGGCGCATTCGAGAGAATCGCCATCGCGTGCTCGGGGATATCCGTTTCCTGCGCCTTTAGCGCACCCTGCGCGACGTAGATCGCACGCTCATCGGCGTCCGGCAACGACAACTTCTGGCCCGGCTGCAGATGCGCTTCGACATACAGGGTTCTGGCGAACACCCGCACCGGCGAGGTCGCGCCGTAGGCGGCGCCCATCATCACGCGCACCGGTACGCCGCCGACCTCCACCGCCGGAATGTCCGCCGACGGATAGTGATGGAAGGCCGGCTCGACTTCCTCGTCCGCCTCCGGCAGCGCCAGCCACAACTGCAGGCCGTGCAAGCGGTGCGGCACGCTGTTAACCTCCGGTCGCTCGCGCTCGGAATGGACGATGCCACGGCCGGCCACCATCAGGTTGATGTCACCGGGCCTGATCGGCTGGAGGCTGCCGAGCGAATCACGATGAAGAATCTCCCCTTCGAACAGATAGGTGACCGTTGCGAGGTTCACGTGGGGGTGCGGGCGGACGTTGATGCCTTCGCCAGCAGGGAAGTCTGCCGGACCCATATGATCGAAGAAGATCCATGGGCCGACGGTCTTGCGCTGCGCAGTCGGTAGCAAACGCCGGACCGAGAATCCGCCAAGGTCCTTCTCGCGCGGACGCAGCACGAGTTCGACGGCATCACAGCCCTTGGTTACGGAACAGTCGGAATCCAGCTCGTTCGTCAGATTGCTCATCGCTGGGGTTCTCCTCGTCGTCAAGATCGGGCGGTAGCGTCAACGGAATAGCCATTTCGCGACCCGCCGGGTAAGGCGCGGCATGATCAGGTAAGCCATGAGGTACACGATCACTGTCGCAACGAGCAGCTTTCCGAGCAGCATTGCCGGCACTCCACGCCATCCCTCAAGCAGCGGCGACAGCGCCCATGGCACGACTACCGTAAGCGGAAAGATCGCCGAAAGCGTGAGCAGGAACTGCTTCCACCTCTTTGGTGGTATCGCGGCCGGCGGCGCAAACCAGAAGTCCAGGCCGGTCTGGATCACGTAGCGGTCTCCCTTTTCCAGCGCATGCTCTATTCGGCGAAGGAATTCTCCCCGAACCTCGGACTCGACCCAGGCTTTGAGCTGCTCGACACCGGCGAAGCGGATGATCACCGTGTAGGTGTCCTGACCGTCAACCGGGCGGATTACATCGGTGGACAGGTAGCCTGGGAAGCGCATGCAGGCCTCGCGTATCTCGACCAACCACCGCTCATACTCGGCATAGGCCTCGCGGCGCGGCTGATGGACAATGATGCCGGTCACCGTCTCGGCGGGCGGTGCGGGCATCGTTTCCAATTGCGAAGGGGGTGTCACGGCTGGCTCCCGGATCGATGGGGTTTCGGACTCCACAGACCGGGCGCGTACTCGCCTGCACCAGCGGATCGCGGGGCAAGCAAGCACACGCCCTGCAACTTACGCTCCGCCCTTGACGGTAGCGTAGCTGGTCATCAGGTTCTTGTAGTCGGGAATGTGGTTCGCGAACAGCCTCCCCAGGCCCTCGACGTCGTTGCGCCAGTCACGGTGCAGTTCGCACGCCAAACCGAACCACGTCATCAACTGTACCCCGGCTGCCGTCATGCGATCCCACGCGGAGTTGCGGGTAAGCTCGTTGAAGGTGCCCGAGGCGTCGGTGACGACGAAGACTTCGAAGCCTTCCTCAATTGCGGCCAGCGCAGGGAAAGCCACGCACACTTCAGTCACGACGCCGGCGATGATGAGCTGCTTCTTGCCTGTAGCCCTGACCGCCTTGACGAAGTCTTCGTTGTCCCAGGCGTTGATCTGGCCGGGGCGTGCGATGTAAGGCGCATCGGGGAACATGTTTTTCAGTTCCGGCATCAGCGGGCCGTTCGGGCCGTCTTCGAAACTGGTGGTGAGGATCGTCGGCAGGCCGAAGTACTTGGCCGCATCGGCCAGCGCCAGCACGTTGTTGTTGAAGCGGTCGGGATCGATATCGCGCACCAGCGACAGCAGGCCGGCCTGGTGATCCACCAACAGCACGGCGGCGTTGTTCTTGTCGAGTTTCACGTAGGGCTTGGTCATGGTGATCTCCTTGTTTGCTCTCTTGGGGTGGGGATGCCGCTTGCGCGGCAGGGTTTGCCCCCGGCCCGGAAAGGCCGGGAGTCGATTTCAACTGGCGGTCTCGGTGGTTTTCGCGCGCGGGATGACGCCAAATCGGCCGGTGTTGAAGTCTTCGATGGCCTGTACGATCTCGGCCTCGCTGTTCATGACGAACGGGCCGTAGCCGACGATGGATTCGTCGATCGGCTCACCGGAGAGCAACAGAACGACTGCATCGTTGTTCGTCTCGATCGAGACGCTGACACCGGCCCGGTCGAGGACCACAAGCTGACCGTCGCGAGCCAGCGCATGGCCGTTCACCAGCACCGTGCCGCGCAGCACGACGACCGCAGCCGTCCAGCCATCGGGCAAAGGCAGCTCCGCCACGCCGTCGCGCACCAGACGCAGGTCCCACACGTTCATCGGCGTGAAGGTCTTCGCCGGGCCACGATTGCCACCGAGCTCACCCGCGATGATGCGTGCCGTACCGGCACCATCCGCCAGTTTCACGACCGGAATTCCGGCCGAGGTGATGGCCTGGTAGCTCGGCGGCGCGTACTTGTCGCGCGCCGGCAGATTCACCCACAACTGAACCATTTCAAGTTCGCCGCCTAAGCGCGCGAAGCCTTCGCCGTGAAACTCTTCGTGCACGATGCCGGCGCCCGCCGTCATCCACTGCACGTCGCCCGGCCCGATCAGACCACCCTGCCCGGTTGAATCGCGGTGCGACACCTCGCCGGCATAGACAATAGTCACCGTCTCGAAGCCACGGTGTGGATGTTGGCCAACGCCGCGGCGGCGCTCGGTCGGATCGAACTGCGCCGGACCGGCATGATCGAGCAGCAGGAACGGGCTCAATGCCTTGCCATGGCTCTCGTAGCTGAATAGCGAACGCACCGGAAACCCGTCGCCGACCCAATGGGTACGCGGCGTACTGTATATGCCCTGGACCCGTTTCATGTTCGCCTCCTTGTCTCGTTCGTAGTGCGCAACGTCACTTTAAATATGGAACGATAAGACGAGAAGACGGTAATATTCGGCTTCAGAGTCCTACCAGCAGGACAATATGCGCCGGCGCAAGGAGATTCGCATGAACGACCTGAACGATCTCTACTACTTCGCCCGCGTAGTCGAAAATGGCGGCTTTGCTGCCGCAGGACGTGCCACCGGGATACCGAAGTCCAAGCTCAGCCGCCGCATTGCACTGATGGAGGAGCGTCTCGGTGCCCGGCTATTGCACCGCTCGACCCGCCACTTCTCGGTCACCGAACTCGGCCAGACCTTCTACGAGCACTGCCGCGCCATGCTGGTAGAGGCTGATGCCGCGCACGAGGCGGTGGAAGCCACCCGCGCCGAACCGGCTGGTACGGTGCGCATCAGTTGCCCGATTACGCTTCTTCATGTGCACGTCGGCACCATGCTCGCGGACTTTCTCGCTGCGCATCCGCGTGTGTCGGTGCATCTGGACGCGACCAACCGCAAGATTTCGCCGGTCAGCGACGGCGTCGATCTGGCGATTCGCGTCCGCCCGCCACCACTACCCGACAGCGACCTCGTGCTGCGCGTGCTCGCCGACAGCGCCCAGTGCATCGTCGCAAGCCCCGCGCTCGTCGAGTCGATTGGCCCTCCCGCCGGTCCGACCGATCTCGCCTCCTTTCCCAGCCTGTCGCTCGGCCCGCCACATGATGAACACCTCTGGACGCTTATCGGTCCGGACAACACCGAGGCATCGCTGCACTTCCGACCCCGACTTGTCACGGGCGACATGGTCGCGTTACGCAGCGCAGCGCGCGCCGGTGTCGGCGTCGTTCAGCTTCCGACCTTGATGCTGCGCGAGGACCTGACCACCGGTACGCTCGTCTCCCTCCTGCCCGACTGGGCCCCGCCACGCCAGATCATTCACGTCGTGTATCCGTCGCGCCGCTGCCTGCTGCCCGCCGTACGTACGCTGATCGACTACCTCGCGGTGCGGTTCCGGGCGCTGGAGGATGAAAGATAGAAATTTCAATGGAACTCGTAGTCCGGTACGGGTTGCGCTTTCGATTGTGTCCAATCCACTGTCGTGCATCTCCCACAGCGGCGGACCTCGTGCCGGCATCAGACGCGGCGGTGAGGTGGGCTCGCCCAGATAACTGAGGGAATGCGGGCAGCGGCATCGGGAGATCGCAACTTGGAGGAGGGTCGTGCCAAGCCCTCCAGGAGCTGAAGCTCCTGCGCGCCAGGACACGCCAGTTGATCGATGCGCGGCCTCAAGTCAGGACACGGGCTACCATCACGAGACCGCCCTCCCCTGCGGCGATCAACGATCGAACTCGTCTCTGATTAGGCAGCCTCAAGGTCCTGCCCAGCCCGATGTCACCATCGTCTGATGGCTACGCCCAACACCTACAGATACTTCTTCTGTGCGTTTGCCGTCACCAGATCCCATAGTGTGACGGTAAACAGAAAATTACATTGCCAAGCGCAATTTTTGCCGCCAATTTCACCGTCAGTGCACTTTGCAGTGATCCACCCACTTCAATAGCACAGAATAGAAGACATCTGGAGTAATCGGCTTTGCGATGAAATCGTTCATTCCCGCAGCAAAGCAGCGGATTTTGTCCGATTCGAACGCGTTTGCAGTCATCGCAATGATTGGCAGCGTCAGTTTGAGGTCATTACGGATGCGCCGCGCAGCTTCCAGGCCGTCCATCATTGGCATCTGCACATCCATCAACACAAACGCATAGTCGTTTGAGCGCAGCAATTCCAGAGCCTGCATTCCGTCACTGGCCTCGTCGACCTCGAGTCCGACTTCGCGCGTGTGGGTCAACGCGATCTCACGATTTGTGGGCTCGTCTTCGACCAGGAGAATGCGCACCCCGGAACACCGAACTCGCAGATCGCTCTCGACAGTTCGTTCCCTGGGCGGTGCGGTCTGCTGCTCGGATTGTGTCGTCTTTTTCAGGCAGGCCGTGAACCAGAAGACACTCCCCTTGCCGAGTTCGCTTTCGACACCCGCATTCCCGCCCATGGCCTGGGCGATCTTTCGTGTAATTGCGAGACCAAGTCCTGTTCCGCCATACACGCGGGTCATGGAATTGTCTGCTTGCTCGAACGCCGAAAAGAGCCTTGGCAGGGCATCGGGAGCGATGCCGATACCGGTATCAGTGACAGAGAATCGAAGACAAACGCCATCAGGGCGGTCCTCCAGCAATCGGACCTGGATCTCGATACTACCGACGTCGGTAAATTTGACTGCATTCGACAGGTAATTTAGCAATGCCTGTTGAAGTCGAGTTGCGTCGCCCATCAGTTCGGCTGGAAGCGTCGCGACGAGAGACTGAAGCAAGACCCCCTTTCGCGCGGCGTCAGCGCCTACGATCTGGATCGCAGAGGCCACGATCTGGTCGATGCGGACGGGTGATTCGTCCATGTGAAACTTGCCAGCTTCGATCTTGGACAGATCGAGAATCGCGTTGATGACCTCAAGCAGGTGTCGCCCGGCCACTTCGATCTTGTCCAGTCGCTCGGACTGCTTCTTGTCGGACGTTCCTCGACGCAACAGATGCACCATGCCCGTGATCGCATTGAGCGGGGTCCGGATCTCATGGCTCATGTTGGCCAGGAACGCACTCTTGGCGACATTTGCCGTCTCTGCGGCTTCCTTGGCCAGGGCCAGTTCCCTGGTCCGAATCTGAACCTGCTCCTCCAGATTGACCTTCTGGTTCTGAAGTAGCTGCCGTGCCTCCTTTTCGAAGCCGATGTCCCGAACGACCGCTATGAAACAGTCTTCGCCGGTCAGTTGTGACCTCCGAAGGCTCGTTTCGACCCAGAACAGCTCCGAAGTGTCGTAGCGTCTGGCGTGCCATTCGAAACGTTGCGGGCCATCCCTTGTCGCGGCCGAGAACCAGGCCATCGCCTCTGCATTGGAATAGGGAGATTCTCCCTGTGACAGCTCATCAATGGTTACGCCTTCGAGTTGAGCTGGCACGAGCCCGTACAGGTCTGTCACGCGCGCATTGATGTGCATGATCCGTCCGGTGTGGGCGGCAATGATGAAGATCGCCTCTCCGACGGACTCGAACACCCCACGGAACTTCGCCTCACTCTCGTGGAGGCTGACCTCGGCCAGTGCGCGCGCCGCAATCTCGCGGCGCAGCCGAACCACCCACAGCCCGACAAGGGCCAATACCGCGGTCGCTGCCAGTCCGTAGAACATGGCCACGCGGACCGGGAGTCCCTGATCGATATGGACCGCCATCCACCGGTTTCGTATCTCGTCCTGCTCGCTCTCCGGGATTGACGCCAGCGTCTTGTTCAGAATGCTCAACAATTCCGGGTGGCGATGGATCACAGCCATGCTGTGGGCACTTTGATACTCGGTGGTACCCGAATTGCGCAGGCTCAGTTCGCCCGCCTGTTGGATCATGTAGTTCAGTGACGGGGCATCCCCAACATAGGCGTCAGCGCCACCTGCACGCAGCAACTCGAAGGCTTCAAGTTCGTCGCGGGTCGGCACGAGGGTAATGTCCGGGTAGTCCTGTGCCAGAAGTTCCTGCATGAAGTAGCCTTGCTCGATGGCGACGCGTCGCCCCCGCAGATTGCGCAAATTGCCAACGTAGCCATTCGATCCCTCGCCGACGATCACGATGGGTGATCGGAAGAAGGGCTGCGTAAAGCGCAGGTACTCGCGCCGCTCGGGCGTATTAACGGCATCGCTCAACATATCGAGCTCGCCCGCCCTCGCCATATCCAGCGTCTCTTGCCAGGTCTTGCCCTTGAGGACCTCGAACCGGACCCCAAGCCGGGATTCGAGCAGGCGCAGAATGTCCGCGTTGATGCCCTGGTAGATTCCCTGGTCGTCGATCCACTCATAGGGCGCGAAATCTCGGTCGATACCGACGCGGATGATGGGGTGCGCAGCGAGCCATTCCCGCTCCGACTCTGTGAGGGTGAGAGAGGGCCTGCTGGAGAGCACGAAGCGATTGAGTTGGCGATCCGACAGCGGTGGTGCCAGGTGGCGTTCCGCATAGATTGCCGCCAGCCGCCGCAATCGCCCCGCATCGAGAAAGCCCAGCGGTACGCCCTCCGGCGCGATCATCTTGCGTGCCTCGGCAGCTTCGAAACGCAGGTGGTCGACGCTCAACTCGCTCTGGTATTCGGACTTGATCAGCTGGATCAATTCCTCCGGATGATCAAGCGCGTATTGCCAGCCCTTGAGGCTCGCGCGAACGAAGCGCGCGACGCGGTCCGGGTGCTCCTCGAGCTCGCGTTCGCTGGTGAAGGTCAGGTCTCCGTAGAAATCCAGCCCATAGTTCTGAGGATTGATGATGTTGATCGGGATGCCTCGTTCCCTGAAGTAGAACGGCTGGTCCGTCAGGTAGGCCGACGTGACATCGACGCGGCCAGAGGCGAGGTCATCCTTGTCATACGTGTGCTGAACGTACTGGTACTTTTCCGAGGTCAAACCTGCGTCCTCGAGCAGTGCCCGCAGCGGTCCTTCGTCACTCCCCTTGGCGTCGAACATCAGTCGCTTGCCGGCCATCTCATAGGGGCTGATGATCCCGGAGGATTGGAGACTGATGAACACAAGCGGGTCGTGCTGGAAGATCGCTGCGAGGGCAACGATCGGCGCGCCTTTGGCGAAGTCGGCAACGATTCCGGAGTCTCCGATGCCGTACTGCGCCTCGCCGCTGACCACGGAATGCACTACGGTCTTGCTCGGATCTAGCGGGCTGATATCGACGTCCAGCCCCTCTTCGGCGTAGTAACCCTTGTGCTTGGCCGCGTAGTAACCGGCGAACTGAAACTGGTGAAACCACTTGAGTTGCAGTGTCACAGATTCCAGCGTCGCGGCATTGCATGCGGTAGCAAATGAGGCCCAGAGGTACGCGAGGAGTAGCAGTCTGATGGGCAGGGCTTTGGTCATCGGCGTCCGGACACTTTCGCTATCGCTCGTCGACAGTCGCTTTGCCAGACTCACATGCAGAAAACCCGTGAAGACGCTGAGCCGCGTCTCGCCTAGCGTCCTGGCTGAACCTTCTAGGCTGAAAGCCTCCCTCTGACACCATCGGCCTCTGGGACTCGATCGAAAGGGGACTGAGAGCGCGCTGGGCAATCATGTTGCTGCATTGCACAATTTTTTTGCAAATTCATCATACCTTCGCAGTCGAAATGTGCTGGTCTCGACGGCCCCTTCTTGCAGTTCATCAAGTGAGAAGCCATTTCCGGCGACGGAACTCGGCCTTGGTAGGCATACCGGGAGACGACGACCATCAAGCATGCAGCCCGATCCGAGCCAAGGGTGCAAGCGGCACATGCCGAGCACCTCGTAGTTGAGATGAGCCGTTGCCGGCCCCGTCACACGATTCCGCGTTCAGCCAGATCTCGGCTAAGCGCGCGGTCGACCTTCAGAATGTGATTGACGAGCCAGTCGCGAACAAAGGCCGCGAGTTTTACAGCGACCGCCGTTTCGCCCGATTCGAACTTCCGCTGAAACTCTTTCACGTCGGCGATGAGTTTGCGATGCTTCTCTAGGTGGGCGGGCCGTTCCCGATACCCTGTCCGCTCCATCAGCTTTTCCTCAAAGCCAAAGTGCTCAATCGTGTAGTTCACGAGTTCCTTGAGGATCTCGCCGACCTGCCTGTGTCCCTGACCGAGCTTCATGGCTTCATTCAACCGGTTTGCGATGCCAATGAGAATCTGATGCTGGCGGTCAATCTCCGGATGCCCGACAGCCAGTGCATCGGACCACTCCAGCAACGGGCGAATATCCTTTCTGGCCTGCGTGCCTTCAGCGGTCGCGACATGCCCGATATGGAATTTCCGCACCATCGCAAACATTTCGCTTGAGGCGCCTTCGAGCTCCGTCGAAGACTCCAACGAATGCTTGATCACATTCTCTGTACGGCCAGAGGCCTGCATGACGCGGTCCATGTTGCCGACGATCTCGTCAATGCGACGGGTTTGCCCCCGTGTCGCCTCAACCAGAGACCGCATGCTGGTCAGTGCCTGGGCTGCCTGATCTTCGATGGAGCGCAGCATGTCAGAGGCGGAATTGGCCTTGGTCACGCCGCCGGCGATGATCGGTGCCGCGCCGTCCATGCCCTTGATCGCGCTCGCGGTGTCGCGTTGAATGCCCTCGACAATCGAGCCGATTTCGCTTGTGGCCTCGCTCGTTCGCTCGGCGAGTTTGCGAACCTCATCTGCGACAACGGCGAAGCCGCGCCCCTGCTCTCCAGCCCTGGCGGCCTCGATGGCTGCATTGAGTGCCAAGAGATTGGTTTGTTCTGCGATTTCGCGAATGGACGTTGCCACCTTATCAATTTGTGCAGTGCTATCGACAAGGCGACGCACTTCCGAAGCGGAACCGGCGACGCTATCCGCGATACTGCGCATCTGGTCTGAGACGCCCGACACGATCTGAGCGCCTTCCCGGGCCCGCGATGCTACCTCGTTTGCGCCGTTCTCTGTGTCATGTGCCAGAGCATTCACGACTTCGACGCTGGAAGAAACCTGGGAAATGCTCTCGCGTGTTTGCTCGATCGCGCTGGCCTGCAACTGCGTGGAGAGGTTGATCTCATTGGATTCGGATGCCAGCTTCTCGATACTTGACTCGACGCGCAGAGCATTTCGCTGCACGGCCGCAAGCATCTCCCGCAGATTGTTCTGCATGTGAGCAAGCACGTAGAGCAGGCTGTTCGAGTCGCTGTTCCGAAGTGGAATCGTCTGGGTCAGATCGCCGGCAGCAATCGTATCGGCAATGCCCTTCGCGACGCGGGGCTCACCCCCGAACTCACCAACAATGCTTCGCCGAATCACCCAGCCAACGCAAAGCAGAATCAGCGTGCCGATCAGTGCCAAGAGGGCGCTGCGGGACGCATGCTTCCAGAACAGGCTCTCGACATCATCGATGTAGATCCCGGAACCTACGACCCAGCCCCAAGGTTTGAATACCTTGACATACGAAAGCTTGCGGTAGAGATCAGTGGAGACTCCGCCGCCAGGTAAGGGCTTTGGCCACAAGTACTCGACAAAGCCGTCACCTGCTTCGCGCCCAACTTCTACGAATGTCGAGAAAAGGTTGGCGCCATCCAAGGCGACTATCGGACCCGCCAGGCCCGCCTGCTTCGATACTGCCCGATTGAACTTGGCATCCCCCAGAGGCTTCCCGTCGAGTGCAGGCACCGTGGGGTGCATGACCATCTTCGGCGCCGGTAGGGAGAGGTCATTGATCCAGAAATATTCCGTGCCCTCATAGCGAAGCTGCTTGACGGCCTCTATCGCCGAGGCGCGAGCGTCTTCCTGACTGAGACGTCCTTCTCTCGCTTGTTTCTCAAAACCAGCGATCGTGCCAATCGCGACCTCGACGAGATGCCGCGTCTTCAGGCGGCGATCCTCCTTCAGGAGCGACTCCATGGTGGTCAGCGCTTCCCAAGTGATCGCCAGCATCACCAGCAAGGCGACGCCTGCGGAGAGGGACAGCCTGCTCATCAAGCTCAGGCTCGATAGGGATTTCATGCGTACAAGCCTCTAGAAGACGTCGGTGCAGCTGGGCACTTGGCCTGGAACTCGCAGTCGTCAATCAACGGATCGGGGAATCCATTGGTCAAGATGGACTGCGACACGGGCCCCCTACTTTTGGTGCACTTTCGTCGCAGTCGGAGAACTCGTCAGAAGTGGAGCGGACCATGTTCTCTGCGGCCTTGGCCAGGTCGTCAAGCCGTTTCAAGTTGGACTCAAGAAGCGGGAGGATTTCAGAGAGATTTGACCCTGCTGAGAGGTTGAGCTCTCGGAGTAAGTCCAGGCTGGCCTGCGTCGCTTCAAGGTTTGCTCGAGATGCACCGCTGGCTGCAATGAACTCCTGCAACTGACGTGTGTAGTGCTCGGAACTCTTTGGGCTTCCGCTCAGAATCTCACGGATGATCTGTCCAACGCTCATTGATGTCACTCCTCTCGATGGCTGATTCGACAATGCATACCCACGAACAAACAAACTGAAGTCCCACGCGATCAGTCGAAATTGGGGGGCACCACATAGGCCCGGTCGGGGCCATGCTAAGGCGAACGCACTCGAAGCGAAGCGTGATTCCTCTCGCCAATGACATGCCCTTATGCGTCATCGGTTACGGCTGCCTGATCGAAAACCTTAGACGCATGTGCAGTCCGACAAAGAAGCGCTGACGTCCAAACTGCCCGGGTCGCTTCCATGGCAGGGCTCGGTACCGAGAGTTCGCCCTTCCTGACCGAGCGGCAGAATGCTTACAAAGTATGGGTGCGGAAAAGCCGGTTCTACCAAGGAGAATAGCCAAACCGAGGCCACCGCGGACGAAGCCACATGTCTTGCTGCAACATCGTCGCGGCCGCCTCCGCGAGTCACGATACTCCGGTCTGGGCCCCCAGAATCGCGCCTCAGCAACTTGACACGCGATAGTGGTCGGACGCGCTTGCGCCATGCTGAAATCTGGCCTTTGTGCTCAAGGCGGAGCACACCCACTGAGCGTTTCTGCGCTTCGTGGCCCGTATGGCCGCCCTCGCCCGTCGGGCGCGTGGCAAACGGAAGCGACGGTCGGATCTTCGATCCCTATGCAAGCGAAGGAGCGCATGTCCGCCAGAGCAAGGCAGAGGGAATTGCCATGTATGTGAGGTTCGAGAACGGGGAGCAAGTGGCGGCAGTGCTGGGCGAGGCCGATCCAGGCGAGGCGGCGTGGTTGCTGTTGGTGGCCGACTGCCATGCGAGTGCCATTGACGAACTCCTCACTGCGTGTCGATCACGGGCCATTGCGGTCTGCGGCGGCCTCTTTCCCGGCCTGATCCAGGGTACCCGCGCGCTCGACCAGGGCATCGTCGC
>JAGRFX010000307.1 GCA_020445805.1 Rhodocyclaceae bacterium | reverse complement strand
CGGTTCAATCATGGGCCGCGTTTCACGACCCCTGACCTGTGGCTCTCGGATTCAGCGTACCGAGTAGGCCAGGCACCTATGCGACTCGCGTCGCACGTCGGGTAAGGAGGTGGCCTCGCGGCCACCCCCTCCCCTAAGAACCGCACAGGCGAGTTTCCCCGCATACGGCTCAAGCAGTCTGAAGCGCTCCCGGTCCTCTGGGTGACGCCGCATGGCCAATGCTCCGGACATGCTTCGCGCTTGGTCTCCATGATAACTCGCCCTCGTGCTAGACTGAAATTGCTTGGTCTGGCACGAAGTGAGAGACGATGTCACGAGCACAGAGTGCTCGCGTCTACATCAGTCTTTCGAGGTAGAGTGGGTCGCTACAACCCGCCTTACCAATCCCGTAGGGACAACACCCCGCAAGGGGTGCTTTCCCCTCGGGGTGAGTTCTCACAGGACTGTCGGGCGACAGACCACCACGCGGAAGTCAGCACGCTTTCGCGTCGGGGCAATCGTTTCATCCCCTATCCGCCCCATTACAGGGCGGCATTCGCTTTCTCCGCGATCCTCTACCCACTACGCCATCAGAAGACCTTGCGGCCATCCTTGTCTGCCTTGCTGGCCAGACGTCGCATTGGGCTTACCACGTTCCGCACAAGTAACAGAGTTGGGAGGGTCCCGCCTGTTCGCCGGTGATACTGACGTCAGCGTGTCCACACCAAGCAAATGGACAACCGATCACGTGCCTTTTGGCAGAGCCCGATACTACAAGTTGCGTTTGGCTCGTTACAGCTTTACGACGTTTATCGGCGGTTCACTTCCGTTGACCCTTCAACCCAGCCTAGCGCCTCATCCGGGTGCAACTCCCAGAATCACGCGAGACCCCTCACGGGGTTTCACGTACCCCGTAAGGTGGCTACATTGTCAGAGCGCTTAGCACCCCACCGTTACCAGTGACGCACCGCTCCTAGACTACAGGGGGCTGAACCCCTGGATCGGTCATCCCTGGCGGGATGCAGATCAATTACTTGTGCAGCCTTCGCTGCATAGCTTGAACCGGACGAAGCCGGTTCAATCATGGGCCGCGTTTAACGGCCCCGGACCTGTGGCTCTCGGACTTATCGCGCCGAGTAGGCCAGGCACCTATGCGACTCGTGTCGCGCGCTTGGGAAGCTGAGGTAATACCATTATACGACACCCGCATCGGCTCCCGCGGAGCGGGTCCGGGGGCAAGGCACGCGCATTGTAGCGGCGGGGCGATGGGCTCGCAACGTGCCCTTCCCCCCGCCTGCGCAGACGCTCAGAACGGCATCCGGATCGTGGCCGACATCCGGGTGTCTTTCAGGTCGTCGTTGCCGACCACGGACGCGATGTCCAGGCCCAGTTGCAGTTGCTCTCCGAGCTGTCCGACGACGCCCAGGTTGGCGGTGGCGTAGCTGTCGGCGGCCGTCGCCGCGTCGAACTGGACGGGGGTCGGCGACAGGGAGGTGGACACCTTGACCTGACGGCCATCGGCCTCGGCATCGTGGCTGAACACCAGGCTGGCATAGGGTGTCCAGCTGCCGGTGCGCATGAAGGCCTGCCAGCCGAGCGACAGCAGGGTCGAGCGGCGCCGTTGCTTGCCATAGACCAGCGTCGCCGACGTCGAGCCGTCATTGGGGGTCTCGGCAAAGCTCTGCACCGACACTTCCTGCAGGAGGATGCTGGCCAGGGGGCCGTGGTGGATCGAACCGGCCGACAGGGCATACGCGGCCTGGACGCCCAGGGCGGCGCGGTTGCCGTCCGGAGCCCCGCTCAGGCTGCGGGTGGCGGCGCCCAGGCGGATCCGGCGGTCGGAGTCGTACTCGGTGCTGGCCAGGGTCAGGTGGGCGGTAATGGACGCCGCGCCCTGGCGGTGACCGAGGTAGCCCGAGAGGGCCACGTCCTGGGCCTCGAAGCTGCCGCCGGCGCCCCAGTCGGGCTCGCTGCGGTCGAAGGACATCGCCACCCCCGCAATGGTGTTCTCGCCCACGCGACGGTCGACGCCAACCGCAAGCCCCCAGGGCGTGGCCTCGTCCGGACACAGCTCGGTGCGCCCCCCCTCGATGCTCGCCCAGGCGCCGTTCCCGCCCGGTGCGCTGGTGCTCAGCGCCACTTCTGCGGTCCGCCACAGACGCCGCGACAGGGCGGTCTGGGTGCGCACCGGCAGTTCGGCCAGCTGCGAAATCTGGGCCGGCGCCGCCAGCACGCTGGCCGCGTAGTCGGCGAGCACGGCGTGACCGGCCGTCGTGGGATGCACGCCGTCGGCAAAGACGAAGTCCTGGTCGGCACCGGGCGCGACCAGGCTGGCCTCGGTGCACAGAAGGGAGGGCGTCGTGCCGCAGGCGGGCAGGCTGGCCGACGTGAATCCGTAGCGTGCCGGGTCTGCGATGACTTCGTTGAGCAGCGCGAAGCTGTCGAGCTGGATCACCGCGACGCCGGTGGCGGCCAGGCTCACGCCGAGCAGCTGGTTGTAGCCGGCTGCCAGCTGGGTCAGGCCGGCGGCGCCGGCCGCGCCCTGGGACTGACCGAAAGGCGTGGCGCCGATGTCGGGCAGGTTCCAGACGATGATGTGGCGCGCGCCGGTGGCGGCGAGCCGGGCGACTTCGGTGGCCAGCTGTGCAGCGGTGGTCTGCAGGTAGGCCTGGGCAGCCGCCGGATCGGACGCGGCGCTGGGGGCGATCGTGAACAGGTCGTTGGCCCCGCCCCAGACGGCATACAGCGCATTCGGATCGGACAGGCCGCCGGTGCTGGCCAGGTAATTGGCGACCTGGGTCGCCACCGGGGTTGCAGTACCCGTGGGTGGGCTGTCGGGTACCCCCGGCAGCTGGCTGACCCGTGCGCCGCCTTCGGCGTAATCGGTGCCGCCCTGGTTGGCCGGCGTGATCTCGAAGCCGAGCCGTGCAGCGAGGACTTCTGCCCAGACGGGGCCGGGATTGGTGGTGAAGCGGCCGGTTCCTGCCGGCAGGGCGGGGGCAAAGCTGCCCGCGTCGGACAGGCTGTCGCCGAAGAATATCGTGTTGGAATAATTGGCAGCATGCAGGGGGGCGCAGCAAAGCGCTCCGACAGCCGCACCGATCAGGCGCAGTTTCGGCATCAAGGTCTCCTCGTTGTCATAGTGGGCAGCGCGGCCCCCCTGCGGCCACGGCCTTCGCAGATGCTGTCACGAGCCCCGGCAGGGCCGCAAGCCGCGCATGGTAGAATCCGGGTCCGTTCCCCCTCCTTCGGCGCACCCCGTTGCAATGATTCACGTTGTCCTTAACGGCCAGACCGAGTCCCTCCCGGATGCCTCCACCGTGGCCACGCTGCTCGAGGCCCGCGGCCTGGTCGGCAGGCGCCTGGCGGTCGAGCGCAATGGCGAGATTGTCCCGCGCAGCCGCCACGGCGAGACGCGCATCGAAGACGGCGACCGACTCGAAATCGTGGTCGCCGTGGGCGGCGGCTGAACCCCACCCTGACGGAAGACGACATGAACGATTCGCTGGTCATCGCGGGCAGATCCTATGGCTCGCGCCTGCTGGTCGGTACTGGCAAGTACCGTGATTTCGCCCAGACGCGGGAAGCCATCGACGCGAGCGGGGCGGAGATCATCACGGTCGCCATCCGGCGGACGAACATCGGCCAGAACGCAGGCGAGCCCAACCTGCTCGAGGTGCTGCCCCCCGACCGATTCACGATCCTGCCGAATACGGCGGGCTGCTTCACGGCCGACGACGCGGTGCGGACCCTGCGCCTGGCGCGGGAACTGCTCGACGGTCACGCGCTCGTCAAGCTCGAGGTGCTGGGCGACGCCCATACCCTGTTCCCCAACATGCCCGAGACGCTGAAGGCCGCCGAGACGCTGGTCAAGG
>JAGRFX010000306.1 GCA_020445805.1 Rhodocyclaceae bacterium | reverse complement strand
TCGCGTCCGATGATGATGACCGCGAGGATGGCATCCAGGCGCTCGAGCTGCACCAGCATGATCAGCGCCGCCGCCACCATCAGCTTGTCGGCCACCGGGTCGAGAAAGGCGCCGAAGGCGGAGGTCTGCTTGAGATAGCGGGCCAGGTAGCCATCGAACCAGTCAGTCACCGCGGCCGCGACAAAGATGATGGCGGCAATCGCATTGCGTTCCGCCCCATTCGCCCACGACGTGGGCAGGTAGAACACGCCAACGATGACCGGGATCATCGCAATGCGGATCCAGGTCAGCGTATTGGGAATGTTGAGGGGCATCGAAGGCGCGGCAACGCGGCGGACTCAGTGCAGGGCATTGTATATCTGTTGGGCGAGCTTCCGGCTGATGCCCTCCACCCGGCACAAATCTTCAACCGTGGCGGCGCGGACGCCATCCAGCCCGCCGAAGGCCGCCAGCAGGTCCCGACGCCGCGAGGGCCCGATCCCGGGGATGTCCTCGAGTCGCGAACCGACCCGGCTCTTGGCCCGCCGGGCCCGATGACCGGTGATGGCAAAACGGTGCGCTTCGTCGCGCACTTCCTGGATCAGGTGCAGGGCCGGGTCGTCGGCGGCCAGGTTGGCGGCGGTCCGGCCATCGGCGAAGACCAGGGTCTCGAGCCCCGGCTTGCGGCCCTCGCCTTTCGCGACACCGACCAGCGGAATGGTCTGCAGCCCCAGCTCGGCCATCACCTCGCGGGCCACGCCCAGCTGCCCCTTGCCGCCGTCGATCAGCAGCAGATCCGGGCTCACGCCTTCGCCCACGGCCACCCGCTCGAAGCGCCGGGTGAGCGCCTGGCGCATGGCGGCATAGTCGTCGCCCGCGGTGATGCCGGCGATGTTGAAGCGGCGGTACTCGGACTTCTTCATGCGCCCCTGCTCGCAGACCACGCAGGACGCCACGGTTGCCTCGCCCAGGGTATGGCTGATGTCGAAGCACTCGATCCGCTGCGGCGGCTCGTCGAGGGACAGGGCCTCCTGCAGCGCTGCCAGCCGGGCTTCGCTGCGACCTGCATCGGCGAGTCGCGCCGCGAGGGCCAGCTGGGCATTGCGCAGGGCCATGTCCACCCAGCCCCGGTCCGTCTCGAAACGCGCCGAGACAACCGTGGGCGGACGCTCGAGGGCCTCTTCCAGGTGGGTCCTGAGCGCATCCGCCTGCTCGGCCACGATGATCTTGGCCGGCGGCGGATGATATTCGTAGTGTTGCTCGGCGAAAGCCAGCAGCGCTTCGAGCGCTGAACAGCCCGCGGCATTGGCCGGGAACTGGGGGCGGTCGCCCAGGTGCCGCCCGCCGCGGATCATGGCGATATTGACGCAGACGCTGCCCGCCGCCTCCGTCGCCACCAGCACATCCACGTCTTCGTCCTTGCGGCTGTCCACATACTGTCGATGGAGCACGGTCTGCAGCGAGCGGATCTGGTCGCGATAGGCGGCGGCCTGCTCGTAGGCGAGCTGCTCCGCCGCATCGCCCATCTTCCGACTCAGATCGTCGATCACGTCGGAGGTGCGACCGTCCAGGAACAAGGATGTCAGGCGCACATCGGCCGCATAGTCTTCCTCGCTCACCAGATCCACGCAGGGTGCCGTGCAGCGGTGGATCTGGTGCAGCAGGCAGGGTCGCGAGCGGTTCTGGAACACGCTGTTCTCGCAGGTCCGCAGGCGAAAGACCTTCTGCAGCAGCTGCAGGCTCTCACGCACCGCCCAGGAATTGGGAAAGGGCCCGAAATAGCGGTCGCCCTTGGTGAAGGCCCCCCGGTGGTAGGCGAGGCGGGGAAAGGCGTGGCCGGTGATGCAGATGTAGGGATACGACTTGTCGTCGCGGAAGAGGATGTTGTACTTGGGCCCCAGGCTCTTGATCAGGTTGTTCTCGAGCAGCAGGGCCTCGGCCTCGGAGCGCGTGACGGTGATGTCCACGCGGGCCACCTGGGCCACCATCAGCGCGATGCGCGGACTGTTCAGCGTGCGCTGGAAGTACGACGAAACCCGCCGCTTGAGATTCTTCGCCTTGCCCACGTACAGCACCGCGTCGTCCGGCCCGATCATCCGATAGACACCGGGCTCCTCGGGCACGGTCCGCAGGAAGGCGCGCGCGTCGAAGGTGCTCATGGGGTTCGCCGACAGCGCTCAGGCGAGTGCAGAACCGAAGGCGTCGATCGCCGCCCGGCTGGCCAGGTAGGCCCCGTCGCTGTCGATCCGGCCGACCTCGCGGAAGCGGCTTGCGCTGCGCATGGAAATGACCCGGCGCCCGGAATCGGCACGCAGGGCGGGCTGCCATCCGTCCAGCAGCTCGGCCGCCAGGTCCGGCCGGTTGCAGACCAGCACCATGTCGCAGCCGGCGCCGTAAGCGGCCTCGGCCCGCGCGACGATGCCGCCGGCGACCGTCGCGCCCTCCATGGAGAGGTCGTCGCTGAAGATCGTGCCCTCGAAGCCCAGGCGCTTGCGCAGCACCTCCTGCAACCAGAAGGGCGAGAATCCGGCGGGATTGGGATCCACCTCGGGGTAGATCACGTGGGCCGGCATGATGCCGTTGAGCCGATGCCCGACGGGAGATCGGTACGGCACGAGGTCACGTGCCCAGATCTGCTCGAAGCTGCGTCGGTCCAGGGGAATCTCGACGTGCGAGTCGGCCTCGGCGAAGCCGTGTCCGGGAAAGTGCTTGCCGACGCAGCCCATGCCCCCGTCCGCGAGGCCATCGGCCAGGGCATCGGCGAGCGCGGCAGCGATCTCCGGATCGGAGTGAAAGGCCCGGTCGCCGATCACGCGGCTGCAGCCGTAGTCCAGGTCCAGCACCGGCGTGAAGGACAGGTCGAGCCCATGGGCGACGAGTTCGGCGGCCAGCACGCGCCCTGCGGCAGTGGCCATCTCGAGCGCGCCCTCGGGCGACTGGGTCCAAAGGCGCCCGATGCTGCGCATGGCCGGGATCCGCGTGAAGCCCTCGCGGAAGCGCTGGACGCGTCCGCCTTCATGATCCACCGCGACGATGGGTGCCGGATCCCGCAGCGCACGAATATCGGCGGTCAGGCGGCGCAGCTGGCCGGGATCGCGATAATTGCGTGCAAACAGGATCACGCCGCCCACCAGAGGATGGCGGATCCGTTCGGCCTCTTCGGGGCTCAGTTCAGTGCCGGCCACGTCCAGCATCACGGGGCCGGGCAGGCAGTCGTTGGCAGCAGTCGTCATGTTCGCTCGATGATCGCGAAGGCCTGGGCGAGGTCTTCCTCGTCGCTGATCGACAGGTGGGCCCGCAGACCTTCACGTCGCATGTGTTCCGCCAGCTCGTCGCCAAAGGCGAAGAGCGGCCGCCCCGCCGGGTCGTGTGCCACGCGCACCTGATGGAGCGTGGCGGGACGGGCCACGCCGGTCCCCAGTGCCTTCCCGAATGCTTCCTTGGCGGCGAAGCGCTTGGACAGGAAGCGCGGCTTGTCTTGGGCCGCGAGATAGGCCTCGCGCTCGTCTTCGGCCAGGATGCGCCACGCGAAGCGATCGCCATGGCGCTCGAGCGCCGCGGCCATGCGGCGGATCGATGCCAGGTCGGTACCAATGCCGAGAATCACAGCCCGCGGTCCGCTGCCTCGCGCATCAGGCGCTTCATCTCGCGCACGGCGTCGCGCATGCCGGAGAAGACGGCGCGGCTCACGATGGCATGGCTGATGTGCAGCTCGCGAATACCGGGCAGGCGCGCAATCGGCTGCACGTTGTAGTAGTTGAGGGCATGGCCTGCATTGAACCGCATGCCGAGCGCCCGGATCGCATCGCCCGCCGCATGGATCTTGCGGATCTCTTCGACCACGGCCGGGCTCTCGGCATCCCGGCCGGCGGCGTGAAAGGCATGGGCAT
>JAGRFX010000305.1 GCA_020445805.1 Rhodocyclaceae bacterium | reverse complement strand
ATCGAAGTCGGGATGGAAGACGGCTTCGTCAAGGTGATCTCGCCGATCGAGGACACCCCGGCCTTCCGTGCCGGCGTCAAGGCGGGCGACCTGATCGTCAAGCTGGACGAAACCCCGGTCAAGGGCATGAACCTCTCGGATGCGGTCAAGCGCATGCGGGGCAAGCCGAACACCGAAATCACCCTCACCATTGCACGCAAGGGTGAAACCAAGCCTGTGATCGTCAAGATCGTGCGCGAGGTCATCAAGGTCCAGAGCGTCAAGTCCAAGATGGTCGAGCCGGGCTACGGCTACGTGCGCGTCGTTCAGTTCCAGGAGAACACCGGACGCTATCTGGTGGATCACCTCAACCGGCTCTACAAGGAGACACCCCTGAAGGGGCTGGTGCTCGATCTGCGCAATGACCCGGGCGGCCTGCTGCATGGCGCGGTCGGCGTCTCTGCGGCCTTCCTGTCGCCGGGTGCTCTGGTCGTCTCGACGGATGGGCGGACCGAGGACGCCAAGCGCAAGTACAACGCCACGCCGGACGACTACCTGCGCGGTACCAGCAATGACTTCCTGCGCGGCCTGCCCGAAGGCATCAAGAATGTTCCGATGATCGTCCTCGTCAATGGCGGGTCGGCTTCGGCCTCGGAAATCGTCGCGGGTGCGCTCCAGGATCACAAGCGCGCGATCGTGATGGGCACGCAGACCTTCGGCAAGGGCTCGGTGCAGACCATCCTGCCGCTGAACAACAATTCGGCCATCAAGCTGACGACCGCCCGCTACTACACCCCGAGTGGACGCTCGATCCAGGCGACCGGCATCGCGCCCGATATCCTGGTCGAGGAGTCCCCCGGCGCGCAGGCCGCCCAGCGTGTCCGCGAGGCGGATCTGGTGGGCCACCTCGAGAACGACCGCGAAAAGTCCGAGACGCCGGCGGCAGCGGGCGAGGGCGGGGCCAAGGACGACACCAAGGACAAGGGCGACGAGCACAGCGAGGCGCCGGCCCGGTTCGAGATGGCGGGCAAGGACGATTACCAGCTTGCCCAGGCAATCAATCTTCTCAAGGGCCTGCAGATCATCCAGAATAGTCGCCTGTAAGGACTGGACGGGAGCGCGGGATGCGGCGCGAAACGGCTTACAAGCTCGCCGGCAGGCGACACGGCGAGCACCACGGCACGGCCGTTTCGGGTCTGCAGAAGGAGCGGGAGATCCGCTTCCGGCCGCTTCCGCCCAACCAGGTGGAGCAGGCCTGTTCGGCGCTCCGGGCCCTGCGGGGCCTGGTGGCCCGCCCGTCGGAGAAGGCCGACACCATCTGTGTCGAGTATTCGATCCTCGATTACTCGCTCGAGTCCCTCGAGAAGGCGCTGACCGACGCGGGATTCCACCTCGACAATTCCCTGCTGACCAAGCTCTTGCGGGCCTTCATCTATTTCTCGGAAGACACGCAGATCCACAACCTCCGGTCGCCTGAGCGGCTGCTGAAGCAGTCCAACGAGGTCTACATCAAGGTGTACGACCACCATCCCCACGGCGACCGCGACGATACCCCGCTCGAGCTTCGCGAGTACAAGTAGTCGCGACGCGGGGCTCTGAGCCGGAACCGAAGGCCTTCCTGCGAGCGGCACGCCTGACGCGACCGCGCTCACGCCTCGCGCGTCGGGCCTTCAGGCTGACGCAGGCCTGAGGATCACGCGCAGGTCGTCGCCGAGTTGACGCACGTCGGCCATCGTCCAGCGTGGCGGCGCCTCGAGGGACTCGTAGTCGGGGAGCTCCAGTCCCGAGCGGGCGAGGTGGCCCAGCATGCGGGGGGCCAGATAGACCAGCAGTTCGTCGGCGCAGCCCGACGCGACCAGTGCGCCGTTCAGGGTCGCACCCGCCTCGCTGAGGATTTCATTGACGCCCTGGTCCGCGAGGCTGCGCAGCATCGCCCACAGGTCCACCTGCTGACCGGATTCGTCCGGAAGGCTCAGCACCGTGGCTCCCCGCGCCTGCAGTGCCGCGGTCCGCTCCGGCGAGGCGTCGGCGCAGTAGATCAGGGTTCGCCCGCCCTCGAGTACCCGTGCGCCGAGGGGGGTACGCAGTTGGCTGTCAATGACCACGCGGATGGGCTGCCGGTCGGTCCGGATCGCGCGGACCGTCAATTGGGGGTCGTCCGCGAGCAGCGTTCCGATGCCGGTCAGGACCGCGCAGCTGCGTGCGCGCCAGCGGTGTCCATCGGCACGGGCGGCGGCGCCGGTGATCCACTGGCTTGTACCGTTCGAGAGCGCGGTGCGGCCATCCAGGCTGGTGGCCAGCTTGACGCGCAGCCAGGGCCGGCCGCGCTGCATGCGTGAGACGAAGCCACAGTTGAGGGCGAGGGCCGCCTCGCCCAACAGCCCGCAGGCAGTCTCGATGCCCGCCTCCGCCAGCTGGGCGAGCCCGCGGCCGGACACGGCCGGGTTGGGATCCTGCATGGCGGCCACGACCCGGCGGACGCCAGCCGCGATCAGTGCGTCGGTGCAGGGCGGCGTGCGTCCGTGATGGGCGCAGGGTTCGAGGGAAACATAGGCGGTGGCGCCCGCCGCCCGGGCGCCGGCTGCGCGCAGCGCATGGACTTCCGCGTGGGCTTCGCCGGCGCGTTCGTGCCAGCCCTTGCCGACCCGCTCACCGTCCCTGACGATCACGCACCCGACCCGCGGGTTGGGACTGGTGGAGTGGAGTCCCCGCTCGGCGAGGCGCAGGGCCTCGGCCATCCAGAGGTGATCCTCAGGCGAGAAGGCGGCCATGGTCGGGTCAGTTCTTGGATGCGCGTCCGCGGCCCCGGGTGACCTCCCGGATGGCCTCCGAAAATCCGTCCACGTCCTCGAAATTGCGATACACGGACGCGAAGCGCACGTAGGCGACCTTGTCGAGCTTTCGGAGCTCGCGCATCACCAGCTCGCCGAGCTTCTCGCTCGGGATCTCGCGCTCGCCCAGGGTCAGGAGGCGCTCCTCGATGCGCGCGATGGCCGCGTCCACGCTCTCGGCCATCACGGGGCGCTTGCGCAGCGCCAGCTTCATGCTGCCCAGGAGCTTGTTGCGATCGAATTCGGTGCGGCTGCCATTGCGCTTGATGACGACCGGCAGCTTGAGGTCGATGCGCTCGTAGGTCGTGAAGCGCTTGTCGCACTGCATGCAGCGGCGACGGCGGCGGACGGTATCCGCGTCTTCGTTCTCGCGGGTATCCGTGACCTGGGTCGACGGTTCTCCGCAGAATGGGCACTTCATGGGGCGCCTCGATCGGTCACGGTGCCGGGCAGCAGGTCGTCCGGCACCGTGGCGGGCCTCAGTCGCCGTACACCGGGAAGCGACCGCAGAGTTCGGCCGCCTTGGCGCGAACGTCGGCGATCACGGCTTCGTCGTGCGGTGCGTCGAGGACATCGGCGATCAGGTGCGCCACCTTCTCGGCCTCGATCTCGGTGAATCCCCGCGTCGTCATCGCCGGGGTCCCGATGCGGATGCCGGAGGTCACGAAGGGTTTCTCGGGGTCGTTCGGGATGGCGTTCTTGTTCACCGTGATGTGGGCCTTGCCCAGCACGGCTTCGGCTTCCTTGCCGGTGATCTGCTTGGCGCGCAGGTCCACCAGGAAGACGTGGCTCTCGGTGCGGCCGGAGACGATCCGCAGGCCGCGCTCCTCGCCCAGTACGCGCGCCATCACGCGGGCATTGGCGATGACCTGCTCCTGATAACGCTTGAAGTCGGGCGCCATGGCTTCCTTGAAGGCGACGGCCTTGGCGGCGATGACGTGCATCAGGGGACCACCCTGAAGGCCCGGGAAGATGGCCGAGTTGATGGCCTTCTCGTGTTCGGACTTCATCAGGATGATGCCGCCGCGCGGGCCGCGCAGCGTCTTGTGGGTCGTCGAGG
>JAGRFX010000304.1 GCA_020445805.1 Rhodocyclaceae bacterium | reverse complement strand
CGCCCAGCAGGCAGCGGATCAGGGTGGTCTTGCCGGCGCCGTTGGAGCCGATCAGGGCGATCCGGTGGCCGGTCTCGATGTCGAGCGAGACATCGTCGAGCACCGTGTGGCGGCGGAAGCGCTTGGTGATGCCCTCGAAGCGGATCATGCGGGGCTCCGCGGGGTGCGGGCCGGGGGGGTGCGAGGCATGGTGGGGCAGCTCCCGGTGGTGCTGCCCCGTGGGGTCTCAGAGCAGCTCGTTCAGGCCCTTGACTTCGAACTTCAGCGCGCCGCTCGGGCAGGTATCGACGCACAGTCCGCAGCGGGTGCAGTCCGGTCCGACCGGGACTTTCACCTCCGGTGAGCGCCCCTTGATGACCATGTCCAGCACATGCGGTACGAGACAGACCTTACGGCAGTCGCCCTCGTGGAAACATTGACGGAGGTCATAAACCACCCGAACCGGCGAGAGGGTGCCGACCATGCCGTAGGTGAGCCCGATCGGGCACACGTAGCGGCACCAGGCACGGCGCGAATACACCACCTCGAAGACCAGCAGCAGCGCCACCCAGCCCAGGGCCAGGCTGGGGCCGTAGATCAGTGCGCGGGACAGGATCCCGGTGGGGGAGAGGGTCTCGAAGACCGTGTAGCCGGTGACCACCGCGAGCAGCGAGAAGATCACCCAGAACACGGTACGGGCGCCCCGGTGGAAGGTGTGGTCGCTGACCCATTTCTTCTCCACCAGCCTGAGGTGCAGCTTCTCGAAGAGCTCCGCCACCAGGTGGTAGGGGCAGATCCACGAGCAGAAGGTGCGCCCGCCCAGGGCCACCCACAGCAGGAAGACCGTGGCGGTGCCGATGAAGAGGTTCACGATGATGTGCTTGTGGGCCAGCATCACCTGCAGGGCGGAGTTGAGGTCGATCAGGTGGAAGCCGACGAAGCGGGAGGCGGTCAGCGCGCCCTCCAGCATCTGGATGTCGAGCCAGAACGAGAACGTGAACAGCAGGTTGGCGAAGATCAGCACGGCCCAGCGGCGGTTGCGCCAGGTGTGCTTTTCCAGCTGGTGGTCGCGCACGTGCTGCTTCATGGCCTCGAAGTCGGCCTTGGTCATGCGCTTCATGCGGTGGATTTCCTGCGCCGCCTCCGAGATGTGCTCGGGCTTGGCCGGCGCGCGGCCCAGCATGATGCGGAGCTGGTCTAGGAATCGGCCCTTCATGCTTCGCCCTCCCAGGTCTTGCGGGCATCGACGACGATGGCGACCGGCTCGGCGGGGCAGATCATCTCGCACACGCCGCAGCCCACGCACTGCTCCTGCACCACCGGCCGGGCGCGGCGGGTGCCGTCCGCCGAGGGCTCGGGCTCGAGGCGGATCGCGTCGGCGATCGGGCACTCGGTGACGCACAGGTCGCAGAGGTCCCGCTCGTAGGGGTGGTCGGCGACGGGGATCGGCTTCCAGCGGTCCACGTCCATGTAGCGCATCTCGCCCTTGAAGGCCGGGCCGCGGGCCGGGCCCTGAAAGCCCTTGCCCTGCATCGCCAGGCAGGCCTCCGGGCGGGCCAGCCGCGCCAGGCCGATGCGCTCGGTCAGGTTGATGGTGGGCTCCGGATCCTGGGCCTTGGCCTTCAGGGTGGGCGCATGGGCGAGGGGCGCCCCGTCGCGCACCGGCAGGAAATCGGGCTTGTGGTAGGTCAGGGCGCCGGTCGGACAGGCCAGGATGCACTGCACCGCGTCGCAGGAGAAATCGCAGGCCTGCTCGCGGGCCGCGATGAAGGGCACGCCGATGCCGAAGCCGTCGGTGATGTCGCCCAGGTGGATGGCCTGCACCGGGCACACCTGCACGCACTGGCCGCACTTGATGCACGAGGACAGGAAGTCGCTCTCGTCGAGGGCGCCGGGCGGTCGCAGGCGCTTCTCGCCGGCCTGCACCACCGGCAGGAAGCCGAGCAGGCCGGCGCCGATCATGCCGCAGGACAGGACCGCGGTGCGGATGAACTCGCGCCGCGCCTGCTGGGCCCGGTGGCCGGATCTGGGGGCCCTGGCGCCCGCCGCGGCGGGCGGGGGTGGGCGGGTGTCGCTGTCGTCGCTCATGGTCAGGAGGCCTTCTGGCGGCGGTACTGGGGTGCGTCGTCGCGCAGCAGCAGGACCGGGCTGGTGAAGGGGGCGAGACGCTCCAGGAAGTCGAGTGCCTCGAGCATGGGGGCGTTCTTGAAGAAGCGCGCGTAGGGCTGCTCCATCCAGATCTGGTCGGCGAAGGCGAACAGCTCGTGGGGCGTGTCGCCGATGCCGTCGGCGTTGCGGTCGAAGCCCTGGTAGTCGTCCCAGTGGTTGCCGCGCCACAGGCTCTTGGTGGCGCTGCCGGCGCCGCCCACGGCGATCTGGGCGAGATTGCCGTCGAAGTCGTTGCCGGTGACCTCGGTGCCGCCGATGTCGGAGGTGAAGGAGATGCCGATCCCGTTGTAGGCGAAGCGGTTGCCCCGCACGATGACCTTGGTGTCCGGCTCGAAGGGGGAGATGTCCGAGCCGATGCCGACCGCGCAGTAGATGATCTCGTTGTTCTCGATGATCACGTCGGAGGCCTCCTTGAGGCCCACCGCCATGCCGGCGGCGCCCGAGGCGTGGGAGATCAGGTTGTTGCGGATGGTCGAGTAGCCCGCGTACATCACGTAGACGCCCACCGAGTTGTCGTAGAAGCGGTTGTCTTCCACGAGGTTCTCGTTGGCGAACATGAAGTGCAGCGAGTAACGGCTGCGGCGGGCCTCGTTGCGCGCGAAGACATTCCTGTTCGAGTACCAGGCCACCATGTCGCGGGTGTCCGAGATGCGGTTGTCGACGATCTGGTTCTCGTGGCTCGACCACAGCCGGATGCTGTCGCCGCGCAGGCCCAGGTCGAAGGGCTTGGAGCGGATCGAAGTGTGGGCGATGCGGTTGCGCTCGGCGGCCTTGAGGTCGATGCCGAAGAGGCAGTCGTCCACGGTCAGGTGTTCGATCACATTGTCGTTGCCGCGCACGTTGAGGCAGGCGTCGTCGGAGTCGTGGTTGTCGCCGGAGCCGGTCAGGTGCAGGCCGCGCAGGGTGGCGCCGCTGGCCTGCAGGACCATCACGGTGCCCTTGCCACCGCCGTCGATGGTGACGCCCTCGCCCTCGATGGTGAGCGCCTTGTGGATCACCACGGGGCCGGCGTAGCGGCCCGCGGGCGGCTTGAGCGTACTGCCCTCGGGCGCCTCGTCGACCAGGGTCTGGAACCAGGGCAGGTCGCTCCGGTTGGGCGCCAGGGGCCTCGGCACCTGCTGACGGGCGTCGCCCCAGGTGTCGGCGGCGGCGCTCGGGCTGGCGTCGCGACCCATGGTGCTGCCGGGAAAGGCGCTGCGGTCGGCCCTCGGGGCCTCGCCGTTGTCGGCCGTGTTGGGCAGGGTCAGCGGTGCCTCGTCCCGCGGCGTGATGTCGGTGCCGGTGTCCTGCAGCATCTTCAGCACGCTGTCGATGTCGGCCTGGGCCGGCGCCAGCGGCAGCATCGGGGTGCAGGCCAGCGCCAGCAGGGTGGCGATGCGCCGGGCGTTCATCACTCGGCCGTCCCTTCACGCATCTGCTTGCGGCGGATCAGGAGCGCCAGCAGCAGGCTCACCATCACCAGCACCACCAGCAGGTAGCCCCAGTACGGATAGGAGTAGGTGGAGAACTGGGCCACCTTGCCCTCGCCGAACACGGTGGGCATGAAGGGCTTCACCGTGAAGGCCCCCCAGGGGTGCAGGTTGTGGCCGAAGAACCACAGCCAGCCGGAGTACTCGATCAGGTAAAAGATCGGCAGCAGCGCCGGAACCAGCGCGAGGATGAGCTCGAAGCCGCGGATCTTCATCACGCCGAAGATCACCACGAGCATCGCGGCCATCATGCCGAAGATGGCAACCTTGGAAA
>JAGRFX010000303.1 GCA_020445805.1 Rhodocyclaceae bacterium | reverse complement strand
TCCATTCGGTGCGCGAGGTGGCTGCGGTCGAGGCCGGGGCCAAATCGCTGACGCTCGATCTGTCGATCGACGCGGCGCTGCCGAATCATGTCGTTGGCGACGCCTTGCGCCTCGAGCAGGTGCTGCTCAATCTGGCCAGCAACGCGGTCAAGTTCACGAGCCAGGGGCGCGTCGCGATCAGCGTCCGACAGCTCGGCCTGGAAGACGATGCGGTGCGGGTCGGGTTCGAGGTCGAGGACACGGGCATCGGCATGACCGGCGAGCAGATCGCGCGCCTCTTCAGGCCCTTCGAGCAGGCGGACGCCAGCACCACCCGCAAGTTCGGCGGCACCGGGCTGGGCCTGTCGATCAGCGCACGGCTGGTGGAGTTCATGGGGGGCACGCTGTCGGCGTCCAGCGTCGAAGGGGAGGGCAGCCGGTTCGGCTTCGAACTCTGCATGCCGGTGGCCCCGGGGGGCGCCGCCGCCGTTTCCGTGGCCGCTTCTCCGCCGGATGCACGCACGCTCTCCGGGCGGCGGATCCTGATCGTCGAGGACAACCCGCTCAACCAGCTGGTGGTCCGGGAGCTGCTCGAAGGCTGGGGTGTTTGCTGGCGGCTGGCGGAGAACGGGCTGCAGGCCCTCGACATGCTCGAGGACGTCGAACTGGTCCTGATGGACATCCAGATGCCGGTCATGGACGGCATCGAAGCGACCCGTCGGATCCGGGCCATGCCCGCGTACGCGTCGCTGCCGATTGTCGCGGTCACGGCCCACGCCCTGCCGGAGGAGCACCAGCGTTGCATGGACGCGGGCATGTGCGAGGTCGTGACGAAGCCCGTCGACGCGGACCGGCTGGCCGCTGTCCTGTCGCGGATCCTGGAGGGCAGGCCGGGCAGGGGGGCGGGCGACGCGCCTTTGCCCGAGAGATGCCCCGCGCCGCCGGCAGGCGATGGACGGGCCGTGCTCGACTACGCCACCGGGCTCCACTTCTGCGGGAAGAAGCCGGCGTTCTACCTGCGGATGCTGGGGCGCTTCCGCGAGAACGGCGAACGGCAGCTCGCCGAATTGCAGTCCCTGTCCGAGTCCTCGGCGCCGGGCGAGGATTTCGTGCGCAGCGCCCACACCCTCAAGGGCATGGCCGCCACGGTCGGTGCCTTGCCGCTGCGCGCCGCCGCGCTGGCGCTCGAGACGCGGCTCCGGGAGGGGGGGGGCGGCGATGTCCGGCCCCTGGTCGCGGCCGTGGTGTCCGCCTTCGCCGAGGTGCTCGAGGCCATCGATGCCCTCGAGCAGAACCCGGTGAGACTCGAAGGCGTTCAGCCCGCCGCGCCGGTGCTCTGATCCGCGCCGGGGTGCGCGACCCATTCCACCAGATGGGTCTGCCCTGGCCGGAGGCGCCATAGGGCATAGTCGGCGGCACGCTGCCCGTCCAGCCGGAACGTCTCGTGGTCCACCAGGGCCAGTTCGCCGCCGCGCCAGAACCGGGCCAGCACGGACTCCAGGTCGCCACCCGCCTGTAGTGCCTCGGGGGCGTCCGGCCGGGGCGGCTGGGCGGTGGATACCACGTCGTGGTAGCTCGCCCAGCGGCGGCCGGCGAGTACGTCGCGCAGCACGGGATGCCAGCTGCCGCCCCCGGCCGGCCGCACCTGGCCCAGCACGTTGCAGAACAGGATCGCGGTGTCGTCGCGTGCCTTGGCCAGGTCCGCCAGAGGCAGCGGGCCGGCCAGCACGTCGCGCCCGTCGAAGTGGAGCGGCACGCCGGACAGACGTCGGCTCAGCCACCAGCGGGCGATGGGATCCGGCTCGAAGGCGGTGACGGTGTCGAAGCGGGCAAACCAGTCCGCGGGCAGGGTGTGGCCCGCGCTGGGGCCGACCAGCAGCAAGTGGCGCGCGGCGGGCTGCCAGGCCGCGAGCCAGTCGGCCACGGCCTGGCGGAAAGGACGCCAGGCCCGATCACGCTCACGCAGCGCCGTCAGGTGGTAGCGCAGGCCGCCGGCGTCCGATATCCAGCGCGTGGCGAGTCGGGGCGGCGGGGAAGCGGGAGCAGGCACCCTGCCAGCCTCCACGCTGGCAAGAACGGTGTCAATGGCCGTGAAGACCGCATCGGCTACAGGTAGAGGCCCACGATGGCCTTGCACTGGCCCTTGTCGAGCACCGGGATGGCGAGCATCGAGCCAAGGCCATGGGCCGCCGCCGCCCGCGCGTTCGGCGAGCTGTCGTCCGCAAGGCGTTCGGTGACGGCCGGGATGCCCGAGAACCAGGCCTTCCCGAGACACCCCAGGCCGACCTCGATGCGGGCCTCGTCGAGGCTGGCGGACAGGGCCGCGTCGCGCTCGCAGTGCCCCGCCAGAAACATCAGGCGGGCCCGCCGCGAGTCCGGCACCCAGATTTCGAAGCGTCGTGCGATCGGGGTGCCGAGGGCCGACAGGAAGATCGTCACGTAGTTGTGCCCGGGCCGGTAGGGCGAGGGCAGGCCGATTCCCGTGCACAGCCCGGCGCGCAGCGCCTCGTCCCGGCGCAGGAAGCGGCGGCTGTGCCCCAGATCCGGCAGCACCACCGGCATGCCGCTCTCCCAGACGATACCGGGCAGGCCTTCGCCCTTGGGGAAATGGGAATGCCTGGACGAGAACTCGAATCCGTCCAGGTCTCCGTAGTAGCCGTCGTCGAGGGCCAGCTCGGGGCGCAGGGACTCGTCGTTGTGCCAGACCTCGACCGCGCCGACCGATTCGAGATCCTGGCCGCAGAACATCACCAGGACCGCGGTGAGATGGTCGCCGGCAAAGACCGGCATGGCGATGCCGCAGGTGAGGCCCGCAGCCTTTGCCAGATCGCCCCGCTTGAACCAGCCGTTCTGCAGGTCCTTGAGAAGGATCGGGTGGCGTGCGGCCCAGGCCTTGCCGGGCAGGCCTTCGTCGTAGCCGAAGGCCATGCGTTCGCTGGCCGCGCGGAACCGCTGGTGCGGGCCGTAAAGGCCCGAATGGAACTCGAGCGCATCGTGCTCGCGATTGGGCACCCACACCTCGGTCACCTGGATGAACGTCTTCACATCTTCCTCCTGGGGCAGTCAGTCCCTGCTCCATTCAAGAAGCGTTCCCGCCCCGTACCGCCCGTGGATGCCCTGTTTCGGGTCCTGGGCGTCCGGAACGCGCACCCCGGGGCGCGATGTCGGTGCATTGCACAAGGCGCTCGCCCCGTTTCAGTGCTGTCGGACGAGCCCGGGCGTCGCGCCCGAAACGTCGAAGCGCCGGCCGCCACGGGCCACCGGAAACGCGTGAAACCCCACCGTATACAGGGTTTTGGGGCTCGGGAAGGGGGTCTTGCCTGTCATTTTTTCTGCGCCGCAGCATGGTTGGCACAGGGGTTGCTAAGGAAAGTCCAGGCTCTGCGGAACGGCCTTTCCCAATGGCGGGCGAGGCTCGGCGATCACGATCGCCATGTGGAGCGCGCAATACCAGCCAGGTCCAGAAAGGGCCGTCCGGGACAACGACGTCCACCCAGCTTGATCCGCATCGATCTGGCAGGTGGGCGTTTTTTCTTGGGCGGCGGCAAAGAGAGATTGCTGTTTCGACATGGAGTACCAACAGATGAAAGACCATAGCACCCGGCGTCCCACCCTTGGCGCCCTGTCCCGCCTGATTCGTGGCGCGGTATTGGCCTCCGCGATGGTTGCGGGGTCCTCGGCGATGGCCATCGATGATCCGGAAAAGCCGGATCTGAAGTTCGGCTTCATCAAGCTCACCGACATGGCGCCGCTCGCCATCGCCTACGAGAAAGGCTACTTCGAGGAGGAAGGTCTCTTCGTGACCCTCGAGGCCCAGGCCAACTGGAAGGTCCTGCTCGACCGCGTCATTTCCGGCGAACTGGACGGCGCCCACATGCTGGCCGGCCAGCCGCTCGGCGCGACGATCGGCTACGGCACCAAGGCGGA
>JAGRFX010000302.1 GCA_020445805.1 Rhodocyclaceae bacterium | reverse complement strand
ATCGTCTGGCAGACCCTGACCCGGCCCGTCGATGCCGGCGACCCGGTGGCCAAGACCTGGGCCGACGACTCGTGGAAGACCGGCGGGTCCTCCGCCTGGCTCACGGGCAGCTTCGATCCGCAGACCAACACGATCTACTGGGGGGTCGGTAACCCGACGCCCGACTTCGATGCGCGGGTGCGCGCCGGCGACAACCTCTACAGCAACTCGACGCTGGCGCTGGACGCCGCGACCGGCAAGATCAAGCGCTACTTCCAGTACACCCCGAACGGCGCCTGGGACTACGACGGCAACAACGAGGCGATCCTGATCGACGACGAGAAGGGGCGCAAGGTGTGGCTGCATGCCGACCGCAACGGCCACGTCTATTCGATCGACCGGGAGACCGCCAAGTGCAACTGGGTGGTGCCGATCGCCCGGGTGAACTGGGTCACCGGCTTCAAGGACAACTGCCGCCCCATCGTGAATCCGGAGAAAGTGCCCGGCTACGACAAGGTGGTCACGGACATCGCCCCGATCCTCGACGGCGGCAAGGAGTGGCACCCGGCCGCCTACAGCCCGCAGACCAAGCTGCTCTACGTGCCCTTCATCGACAGCTCGATGGACATCCAGTCCAAGCAGATGGAATGGAAGGCCGGCGAGTGGTTCCTGTCGTCACGGGTGCTGAAGGCCAACCCCTACACGGGCGGCATCAAGGCCTTCGACGCCACCACGGGCGAGCAGGTGTGGACCCGGCCCCAGAGCACCCCGGCCACCAGCGGCCTGGTCGCCACCGCCGGCGGGCTGGTGTTCTCGGGCGACGCCGAGGGCTTGTTCTCGGCCATGCGCGACGACACCGGCGAGACCCTGTGGCGGTTCAATGTGGGCACCGGCATCCATGGCAACCCGACCACCTACACGGTCGGGGGCAAACAGTACGTGGCCATCGTCTATGGCCCCGGCGGCGGCAGCCTGTGGCCGCTGGTCTACGGCGAGCTCTTCAAGCACCAGAACCGCGGCGGCGGGATGATGGTGTTCGCGCTGCCCAACTGAGCGTTCGCACGCTGGCGGCGGGTCGGTCGGACCGCCGCCCACACGGAGGTCAGGCCATGGGAAAGCGAGTCGCCGCGCCGGTGCTGGCGGTCGTGATTGCCGCACTGTCGCTGCCGGCCACGGGCGCGGACGTGCTCCGCGCCTGCCTGGCCGCGGACAATCCGCCCTTCTCGATGCAGGCGGGTGAGCGCCACGGCATCGACCACGAGGTGCTGGCCGAGCTGGCCGCGCGGCTCGGTCGCTCCCTGGACACCCACTGGGTCACGATCCCCAACCGCGGCGGGCTTGGCAAGGCCCTGCGGCAGGCCTTTGCGTCCCCCGAGTGCGAAGTCTTCGCCGGCGTTCCGCTGGCGGAGGGCGTGAATGAGGACCTGCAGGCGCAGGGCGTGGCCGCCTCGCGCGCGTACTGGCATACCGGCTATGCGCTGGTGGCGGGGCGCGGCAGCCGCGTGCGGACGCTGGCCGATGCGCGCGCAGCGGATCGGGTGGGGGCGGTCAGTGCCACCCCTGCCGACCTTTATCTCTTCGAGCAGCACATGCAGCGCCGGCCCTTCGGAAGCAACCAGGCGCTGCTGGCGGCCCTGGCCGCCGGCCAGCTCGACGCCGCGCTGGTCTGGCTGCCGGCGCTGGCACGGGCGAACGAGCAGGGCGAGGCCTTGTGGCCCGGCGCCGTGCGGGCGGGGCAGCTGCAGGCGCCCCAGCTGCGCGCCAGCTACGTCCTGGCCTTCAGCCGGACCTCGACGCTGACACCCGCGGCGGTGGATCCGCTCATCGCCGACATGGAACAGGCCGGACGCATCGAGGCGATCGCAGCGCAATACGGCCTGCCGCCGCCCTGACTCCCGTGCCGCTGCCGGCACCCCATGCGCCACAGGAATCGATGGAATGACCCAGGAAAGACGACCCGTTTCACTGCCCGTTTCGCCCCGCCGCACCCATCGCCCCGCATCGGGCGCCCTGCTGCTGGCCCTGTCGGTACTCGTGCCGGCCATCGCGCTGGCCTTCGGGCCCGGTGAGGGCGGCGGCCTGGTTGGCCAGCCGGAGGCCGAGCGCGCCGGCGAGGAGCTGTTCGGGCGCAACTGCCAGCCCTGCCACAACACCCGCGGCCACGGCGGCAAGTGCCCGCAGCTGGTGCGCGGGGCCTGGGGGCCCGGCGGCGCCAACTCCGACCAGTTCATGTTCGATACGATCACCCACGGACGACCCAACACCCAGATGGGCGCCTTCGGGCAGGCCCTGAAGCCAGAGGAGATCCGCCAGATCGTCGCCTTCCTGCGGGCCGAGGCGCGGCGGGTGGCGGCGGCCGACGGGATGAAGAAGAAGGATCCGGAGGCGGATCTGTGGTACTGATCTGTGGTAGAAAAATGACGCGAGCACCCCGGCGGGTGCCGACAACCCCTCAAGGAGTTCCGATGATTCGACGTCTTGTTGCAGCCCTGTTTGCGTGTTCGATCGTCCTGCCGGCCCAGGCGGGCGAAGCCGTGACGCCGCGCTGGCAGAGCGAGGCCGTTTTCCTCCAGCCGGAATCGGTCCTGCTCGACGCCCGGCACCAGACCCTGCTGGTCTCGAACATCGATGGCCAGCCCCTCGAGAAGGATGGCAAGGGCTTCATCTCGAAACTGGGTCTCGATGGCAAGGTCCAGACCCTGCGCTGGGTCGAAGGGCTCAACGCACCCAAGGGCATGGCCCTGGTGGGCGACACGCTGTACGTGAGCGACATCGACGTGCTGGTGGAGATCGACGTGGCGGCCGGCCGCGTCAAGAAGCGCCACGAGGCACCCGGCGCCAAGTTCCTCAACGACGTGACCACCGACGGGGCAGGGCATGTCTTTGTCTCGGACATGCTCACCAACCGCATCCACCGCCTGGCCGACGGCCGCTTCGAGGTCTGGCTGGAGAGTGAGCGGCTGGCCAATCCCAACGGCCTGGCCGTGATCGGCGGGACGCTCTACGTGGGCAGCTGGGGCGTCATGGCGCCCGACTTCAGCACCAAGGTGCCGGGGCACGTACTGGCCATCTCGCTCAAGGACAAGTCCATCAGCGACTTCGGCGGCGATGCGCCGGTCGGCAACCTGGACGGCGTCGAGGCCATGGCCGACGGCAGCCTGCTGGTGTCCGACTGGATGTCGGGCGGCATCAAGCGGGTCGCCGCGGACGGCAGCGTGACACCCCTCGATCCCCTCGGCCCCGGCTCGGCAGACATCGGCTATGACGCCGCGAGCGGCACCGTGTGGGTGCCGATGATGAAGGACGGTGTCGTCAGGGCGCTGCAATTGCGCCACTGATCCCACGCCGCCTTTTCAGGCAAAGGGCCCCGGTCGCGAGACCGGGGCCTTTTTGTTGTGCGGACGGTCCGCCTGCGACACCTGTCTCTCGCGTCTCAGCTGTCGCAGGCCTGCTGAGACAGCTGAGTCGCGGCGAATCTTTGTAAGTTCATGAAGATAAACAAAAATGTGCTTGGCACGGGACTCGCGTTGATGGAGGCGTCCGGCAGCGGCAGGGAGGCAAAGCCAAAGTCGATTCGGCCGGACACCCGATCGCGCTGGCGGTCGCAACGAAAAAACTGGAGACACACATGAATCGCACGCTTCACATGACGATCGCCGGCAGTCTCGCCCTGGCTGGCATGCTGACGGTCGGCACCGTCGCCGCCCAGAGCGGGCCGGGCTACGACGACCCGGACAACTGGCCGCAGTACCACCGCAGCTACAACGCCTGGCGCTTCAGCCCGCTCAAGGACATCAACAAGGACAACGTGGCGAAGCTGCAGGTGGCCTGGATCCACCAGCCCGGCGACATCACCCACGGACTGCAGGCCACCCCGATCGTCATCGACGGCACGCTCTACTACGTGTCGGCCAACAACAACGTCTGGGCCGT
>JAGRFX010000301.1 GCA_020445805.1 Rhodocyclaceae bacterium | reverse complement strand
TGAGGCCCTTGTTCTCCATGGCCCCCATGTTGAAGTCGGAGGCCACCACGATCATGTAGCGGTCCAGGTCGAGTTCCAGCCCGAAGCGGGTCTCGTCCCAGCGCAGGGAATGCTCGAGCGAATCCATGGCGTGGACGGCGCGGTCGAGCATGCCGTCCTCGACCCAGACCTGGAGCAGGACCTCGCGCCCCGAGGCGGTCGTGACGGTCCGCTCGAGGGGCACGTAGGCGCCGGCCACGAGTGCGAAAAGGTAGCTGGGCTTGGGAAACGGATCCTCCCAGCGGGCAAAGTGGCGTCCCCCGGGCAGACTGCCCTTCTCGACCAGGTTGCCGTTGGAGAGCAGGACCGGGTAGGTGGCGGCATCGCCTTCCAGCGTGACCGTGAAGCGGCTCATCACGTCGGGTCGGTCGGGGAACCAGGTGATGCGGCGGAAGCCCTCGGCCTCGCACTGGGTGAACAGGCCCCCCTTCGACTCGTAGAGGCCGGACAGGGCAGTATTGGCCCGCGGCGAGATGCGGGTCACGACTTCGACGTCAGCCGCCTCGCCGTCCAGGGCGATCGTCAGCAGGCCCGGCGCCTCGAGCACCTTCCCGCCGGCCGGCGCAGCGCCATCCACGGTCAGGGCCACCAGCTCGAGCCCGTCGCCGTTGAGGACCAGCGGCCCCGCCTCGGCGTCCGGATTGCGGCGACACTGCATTCGGCTGCGCACCACGGTCCGCTCCGCATCCAGGACGAAACTCAGCTCGACCGATTCCACCCCCCACGACAGGGGCTGGTAGTCGGCGCGTTGCACGGGGCTTCGGGAAGACGGGGACGACATCAGGAACTCCAGTGTGGATTGCGCATTCGGGAGGTGCCGGGGCGACTCTGCACCCCGATGCGGGCAGTGTACGGTCTCGCCAGCCCGCTCGGCAAAGCGGTGGAAGGCCGGAGCAGCATTCAGAAGGGCCCACGGACATTCGCTGCACTGGCCCAAAGGGCAGACCAGACCGCGGAATCCCGCACGTAGAAAAGACTCTCGTCATGAAGGAAGGCGCGATGACGCGCCCCGCCCTCCCCCGCGTCAGGCGGTTCGAGTACGCCGGCGGTCGCCAGCGAGGCGGTGGCGGGACTGCCGGTGCCGCGGATCTCGAACAGGTAGAGTCCCGAGCGTGGCGGTACCCCCGGGGCGTCCGGATCGGAGACGACCGCCGGGATGGCCAGGCGGTCGATACCCTGGCCGCCACCGTCCGCCAGATAGGCAAAGGCATGCCGGTCGTAGCGGGCATCGCTATGGGAGCCGGCCCCACCGAGCACCTGGCTGCCACGCGACCGGGGACTGGCCGGGTCCGACACATCGAACAGCTCGAGCTTGAGGCCCCCGTTGTCGGCGGCCCCCAGGCCCAGCAGCAGCCCCGCGCCGACAGGGTGCAGGAGATCCGAAAAGCCGCTCACCTCCAGCTCGCCGGTCAGCACGGGATCGGCAGGGTCGGACAGGTCGAAGGCGTACAGAGGATCGATCTGCCGGAAGGTCACGGCATAGGCCGCATCGCCCAGGAATCGGACGCCATAAAGCGCCTCGCCGGGCTTGCCGATGGCAGCCGGGTGGCGCGCGCTGGGCAGGCGCCCGACCACCTCGAGCGCACCACCCTGCGCGCGCTCGCGGATCGTCAGCAGCTGATGGTCTACCGGGTTGCCGGCATTGGCCGTGTAGGTCGTGGCGAAGACGCGCAGCACGCCCTCGTGCTCGCTCAGGCGGAAATCCCCCTGCCCCCCGGTCCACACCTGGCCATCGATCTCCACCGAGCCCCGGTAGTCGATGCTTGTTCCGGCGAGCGCGAACTTGTGGATGCGGGTCCTGCCCGTGGCCGCGCCGCTGGGGAACACCGCCTGCGTCAGGTAGATGGCTGCTTCCGAGACGTAGAGACCGTAGGCATCGGCGTTGTAGCAGATGCTGCGGAAGCCGTCCGGCCGGTCGAGGGGGATCGCGGTCACCGTGGTCAGCACGGCATGGGGCGTGGGCGAGGTTTCGTCCGACACGTAGCAAGCGTCGCTCCCCACGAGAGGCCGCGTACTGCCGTCGACCGTGATCGCGGGCAGCAGGTCCGCGACCTCCATGGACGCCAGTGCCGCCTCGTTCCGGGCCGCCTGGCTGGCGTCCTGAACCGGCAGTGCGAGGTCCGGGAAGCCCGGCGTGAAGCGGCTCACCAAATAGACCGTAGCGCCGATGCGACGGCTGTCCACGAAGACCCCGTCGAGGGTCGCCGTGGACTCGAGCACCGGGGAAGCCGGGTTCGACACGTCGTAGATCCGGAAACCGGTCTTCTCGGGCGCCCAGATCGCCATGTCGCTCCAGAAGGGGCCATAGCTGCCATAGAAGGCCTCGCCGGTCAGCGCGAACAGACGCGACCCGGCCACGTAGAGGCCCTGCACCGACTCGCCTTCGGCCAGTGCAATGCGGCCCACCTCTGCCGCGCCCGCCGTCGCCGGGTCGGTGGCGAGGATGCGGATGGATCGCGCCAGGGGGTCCGGCGGAACCGGCGGCAACAGACCATCGGCAATGAAGCAGCAGGTGGCGAAACGCTGCGGCGCGATGAAGAGGTGGCTGCCGTCGTAGCGGACTGCGTCCAGCTCGTCCACCAGGGGTTCGACCGTATAGGTGCCCGAGAAACCGCTGCCGGCATCGCCGACGGCGGGTGCGAGCGACAGCTCGATGGCCGGCTGCGGCGATGCCAGGGCCTGTTTGAGGGACTGCTCGAGCTCGGCGCTGCTGGCCGCCCGCAGCAGCGAGCTGCTTACCGGCGGATCGCCACTGCCGGCGCCCGCATCCGCGCCCCCAGACGAGCCGCCGCAGGCCGAGAGGCACAGCGCGGCACACATCATCAGCCAGCATCGCACGATCATGACACGCTCCCTTCCAGGCCACCCCATCAGCATAGCTAGAGACGCCGTGGCGGGCGATCCGCCCGCAGCCAGGCGCTCGCGCCGTCGACCAGGGCCGACAGCAGGAGCATGGCCACGATGACCGTGCACGCCTGGGCCTCATGGAACAGCGAAAGTTCGTAATAGAGCATCGTCCCCAGCCCGCCGGCCCCGACGAAGCCCAGGATGGCCGCCATCCGGATGTTCATTTCCCAGCGATACAGCCCGTAGGCGATCCACTGGGCGCTGACCAGCGGCAGGGTCCCGTAAAGGAAGGCCGGCACGGCCCCCGCGCCGGCTTCGCGCAGGCCCGCCTCGGGCGCCGGTGGGGCGTTCTCGAGGGCCTCGGCAAAGAGCCGGCCGAGCACCCCCGTGGTGTGGAGCGCCAGGGCCAGCACGCCGGCGAAAGGTCCCAGCCCGGCCGCCAGCACCATCAGCGTCGCCCACACCAGCTCGGGTACGGAGCGCAGGAAGTTCAGGAGGAAGCGCGTCGCCAGGCACGCGACGCTGCCCAGGCGGCCCGCGGCTCCGATCGCCAAGGCAACGCCGGCGAGCACCGCCAGCAGGGTGCCCAGCGCCGAGATGGCGAGGGTCTCGAGGGCCGCCCAGCCCACCTTGCGGAGAAAGGCGCCTCCCAGGTCGGGCGGAAAGAAACCCGTCAGGAAGCGCCCCATGCCGCGCACGGCATCGGCGTCGAAGAGCGCGGTCAGCGGCAGGTCGAGATAGGCGAAGCTCGCCACCACCGCGGCGAGGATGCCCACGGTCGCCAGATGGCATGTCAGGCAGAGAGGCCGCGCCGGGGCCGCCGCACTCATGCCAGCACCCGCCGCAGGCGGGACGACAGCAGGTCCGCGCCCAGGACCAGGACCAGGAAGGTCGCAAGGATGGTCGCGACCTCGCCGCCGTCGAGCATCTTCATGGACTGGTCCATCAATTGCCCCAGCCCGCCCGCGCCGACGAAGCCCATCACCACCGAGGCACGTACCGCGCATTCCCAGCGATAGACAGTGTAGGAGGTCAGTTCCTGGGAGGCGCCAGGCAGCAGGCCGTAGCACAAGGCCTGCACGCGACTGCCACCAGCTTCGAGCAGGGCCCG
>JAGRFX010000300.1 GCA_020445805.1 Rhodocyclaceae bacterium | reverse complement strand
ACCACGCCCGAGCAGATGAAGATGTTCCTGACCCGCATCGGCATCGGCGCCAAGGCCGTGGTGACCGGCGACCTGACCCAGGTGGACCTGCCCCGCGGTCAGGTCAGCGGACTGCGCGAGGCCCGCGAGGTGCTGCAGTCGGTGCGCGGGATCGCGATGACCGAATTCCTGCGCGAGGACGTGGTGCGCCACCCGCTGGTGGCGCGCATCGTCGAGGCCTACGAGCGGCGCCTGGCGGAGATTGAGCGGCTCGCCGCGGAAACCCGCGCCAGGGCGAGTGGCGACCCGGCCGGCGCCTCCGACAAGCGGAAACCCTGACATGGCCGCCCTTCACCTCTCCGTCCAGCGGGCTTTGGCGCGCGACGCCTCGGCGGGGCTGCCCCGCAGGCCGGATTTCCTGCGCTGGGCCAGGGCGGCGCTGCAGCAGGACGCCGAGGTCTCGATCCGCCTGGTGGGCGAAGCCGAAGGCCGCAGCCTGAACAGCGAGTATCGCGGCAAGGACTACGCCACCAACGTGCTGTCGTTCGCCTACGGCGAAGGCGAGGACATGCCGCTCCCCGAGGGCATGCCGCTGGTCGGCGACCTGGTCCTGTGCGCGCCGGTGGTGGCCGCCGAGGCCGCCGCCCAGGGCAAGCCCCTGTTGTGGCATTACGCCCATCTGGTGGTGCATGGTATGCTGCATTTGCAGGGATACGACCATCAGGACGACGGGGAGGCGGCCGAGATGGAAGGCCTCGAGCGGGACATCCTCGCCGGGCTGGGCATCCCTGATCCCTACGCCGACCCGAAGCTGGAGAACCCTGGTGCCTGAGTGATGCGCCATGGGCAATGTTCTTGCTTGTCATTGCCCATCGCCCATTTCTCACCCACCCGACCAATGGACAGTTCCCCCAGTCGACCTAGTTTGCTCGACCGTCTGGGCTCCCTTCTGAGCAGGGAGCCGGAAAACCGCGAGGAGCTCCTCGCGTTGCTTCACTCCTCCTTCGACCGCAACCTGGTCGATGCCGACGCCCTTTCCATCATCGAAGGCGCCCTGCAGGTCTCGGACATGCAGGTGCGCGACGTCATGGTGCCGCGCGCCCAGATGGACGTGGTCCACCAGGACGACGCCATCGATGACATTGTCGAGTTCGCCATCGAGACCGCCCACTCGCGCTTTCCGGTGGTGGGCGAGGACAAGGACGACGTGGTCGGGGTGCTGCTCGCCAAGGATCTGCTGAGGATCTTTGCCGGCAAGGAGTTCAGCCTGAGGGACATGCTGCGGCCGGCCGTCTTCGTGCCGGAGTCCAAGCGACTGAACGTGCTGCTGCGCGAGTTCCGGATCAGCCGCAACCACATGGCCCTGGTGGTGGACGAATATGGCGGGGTCTGCGGCCTGGTGACCATCGAGGACGTGCTCGAGCAGATCGTCGGCGACATCGAGGACGAGTTCGATTTCGACGAGGCCGAGGACAACATCCGGCTCGACCAGATGGGGCGCTACCGGGTCAAGGCCACGACCGAGATCGAGGACTTCAACAGCGCCTTCGGCACGAGCTACCCCGATGACGAGATCGACACCGCCGGCGGCCTCGTGATCAAACACCTGGGGCGCCTGCCCAAGCGCGGCGAGGTCATCCTGATGGACCGACTGCGCATTCAGGTCCTGCGGGCCGACAGCCGGCGCGTCTATACCCTGCTGGTCGAGAAACTGCCCGAGACGGTGGAGCCCGGAACCGAGTAATGCTTGCCGCGCTCGTTTTGGCCGCGGCGGCGGGGGCCGTTGCCGTGGGCGGCTTCGCGCCCTTCGGCCTGTTCCCGCTGCCCTTCCTGTGCCTGGCTGTGCTGTTCCATCTGCTCTCGCGCACGGCGGGGGCCCGTGACGGCTTCCTGGTGGGACTGGCCTGGGGGTTCGGCTACTTCATGGCGGGGGTCTCCTGGCTCTACGTGGCGCTCAATCGCTACGGCGGCATGCCGGCGCCCATGGCCGGCGTGGCGATCGCGCTGTTCTGCGGCTACCTGGCCTTGTATCCGGCCCTGGTCGGGGCGCTCTGGTCGGCCCTGCGCCGGCGCCGGGTGGCCCAGGACGCACTCCTCGCCGCCGCACTCTGGAGCGCCTTCGAGCTGGCGCGCGGCTTCCTGCTGACCGGATTCCCGTGGCTGTCGATCGGCTACTCCCAGGTCCCGCCCAGCCCGCTCGCCGGCTATGCGCCGGTCGTCGGGGTCTATGGGGTGGGCTTCCTGCTGGCCCTGTGCGCCGCGATGCTGGCCCTGGCCCCCTGGCGTCGCGCGGCGCCGGGTCTGGCCATCGGGCTGGTGTCGGTGATCCTGGCCGGGGGGGGGTATTTGCGCGGCGAGGCCTGGACCACGCCGGTGGGCACCCCCCTGACGGTGTCGCTGATCCAGACCAATATCGAGCAATCCCTCAAGTGGCGCGCCGACCTGCAGCGCCAGTGGCTGCAGGTGAATCTGGATCTGGTGCGCGAGCACCCGGCCCGCCTCGTGGTGCTGCCCGAGACGGCGATCCCGATGCTGGCGGAGCAACTGCCCCGCAACTATCTGGCCACGCTCGGCGATGCGGTGGGCGGCATCGACGGCGACCTGGTGTTCGGCGTCTTCGTGCGCGAACCCGACGGCGCCATCCACAACGCGGCCGTGAGCCTCGGCGCCGGGCCGACCCAGCGCTATGCCAAGGATCACCTGGTGCCCTTCGGCGAATACTCGCCGCCGATGTTCGGGTGGTTCTACGACTGGGCCAGGATTCCGATGTCCGACCAGACGCCGGGCGGCGCCGACCAGCCACCCATGCGCTTCGACGACCAGCGGATCGCCGTCAACATCTGCTACGAAGACCTCTTCGGTAGCGAGATCGCCAGGGCGGCGCGCCAGGCGACCATCCTCCTGAATCTCTCCAACCTGGCCTGGTACGGCGACTCGCTGGCCCAGCCCCAGCACCTGCAGATCGCGCGGATGCGTGCCCTGGAAACCGGCAGGCCCATGTTGCGGTCCACGAACACGGGCATGACGGCGGCGGTCCTGCCGGATGGCCGGGTCGCCTCGGTCCTGCCGGCCTTCGAGCGCGGTGCCTTGCGCGTCGAAGTCCAGGGCCATGCCGGCGAAACTCCGTACATGCGCTGGGGGGACCGTGGCGTCGGATTGGCGATCGCGCTGGCCGGACTGGCCGGTCTGATCGGCCGTCGCCGGGCCTGAGCCCGCCATCGCGCCCCTTGGCCTTTCGCCGCCTGGCGCGGCATCATCACCAAACACTGAACGAATAGAAGGAAACGCTCCGAGATGCGACGCTACCCCATCAACAGCTCCAAGGCGCTGGCGCGCCTGATCGCCATGGCCGTCGTGGCCGACGGCGAACTCGACAACTGCGAGATCGACCGGCTCCGCGAACTGGACGTCTTTTCCATGCTGGGCATCGAGGCGGACGGCTTCTATCAGGTGCTGCTGGAGCTGTGCCGTGACCTGGCCGCGGGCGGCACGGGCGAGCACGTGGCCCTGCTGGCGCCCCACCGGCTCGAGCAGCTGGCTGACGAGGTGTCGGACACCAAGCTGCGCAAGCTGGCCCTTTCGGCCATGCTGGTGACTATCAAGGCAGACGGCAAGGTGTCCGAGGGCGAGCAGACCCTGCTGCGCTTCCTGCTGGACCGCTGGGACATCGACCTCGACAGCCTGCGCACGGCCTGAGCGGTGCCTTCGCCGCCCCAGGGCGGCGGGCGGATGGAAGCGGGGCTTGAAAACGCAGTAAAATCGCGGTCTTTATGTTCACAGGGTGGGCGTACCCGCCCACGCTCCATGACTGCCAGCAAACCGACCTTCCAGCAAGTCATCCAGACGCTCCAGAACTTCTGGGGCGAGCATGGCTGCGTTCTGCTCCAGCCCTACGACCTCGAGGTCGGGGCCGGGACCTCCCATACGGCGACCTTCCTGCGTGCCATCGGCCCGGAGCCCTGGAACGCGGCCTATGTGCAGCCCTCGCGCCGTCCCAAGGACGGGCGCTATGGCGAGAACCCCAACC
>JAGRFX010000299.1 GCA_020445805.1 Rhodocyclaceae bacterium | reverse complement strand
CGGAGAGAGAGGGATTCGAACCCTCGATACGAGTTTTGCCCGTATGCTCCCTTAGCAGGGGAGTGCCTTCGACCTCTCGGCCATCTCTCCGCGCGACGGAGGCGGAATAGTAATGACTTCCCCTCACCGGGTCAAACGGATTCGCCAATGGGCCCTTCGGCAACCGCCATCGCGATCCGCCGCCCGCCCCATTTCCACCGTGCCGTCCCGAGCCCCTCGGCAGCATGCCGCCGAGGCCATTGGAACTCCGTGATATTCCGCGGGAACCACGAACAATCACGGAGTTACGAACATGCCCGCGCAGGCACGTCGCCGCGAAACAACAAAACATGGGCGACGGGAAACTGCATGGCATGAACTACGCCGAAAGTTACATGTTTAAAGGAACTTCGGGCGGTTCAGGCCACCCAATGCGCATGGCGTGGCCAGATACCCTTGTGATGAATTTAACATTCACCGCAATTCCACGTTCCGGGGTGGTTGTATCTACTTCGAATACTCGCCTATACTTCGCTCAACCTATGACTAAAGTTGTAGGCAAAAGAGCATAAAGCACCCAAGAGAAACAAGCACTTATAATCGTAAAGAGGACTGGCAACCATGAAAACCGAAACCAAAGACGTACGCGAAATCCGCCGCAAGCTGGGCATGAACCAATCACAATTCTGGTCGAAGATCGGCGTCACCCAGAGCGGCGGCTCCCGCTACGAGAGCGGACGCAACATTCCCCGCCCGGTCCAGCAGCTGCTCCGTCTGGTTCACGTCGAGCAGATCGACATCAGCAAGGTCCGTCGCGAGGACTTCGAAGTTGCGGAATATCTGAAGAGCACCAACCCCGAGCTCTTCAAGACCCTCAAGAAGGAAGCCCGCGCCGCACGCAAGAAGTGATTCGCGTCAAACGGAATTCTCAGGGGCTGACGGACACCGTCAGCCCCGTTTCATTCCGGATCCGGGCCGCGACTGCTTCGAGCCAGTCAGCGCCCACCGGCGCAACGCGGGGCGCCTCCTCCTGCATGGACTGCCGCGCCACCCCATAGAGCAACAGGCCCGATACCCCCAGGGAAACCGCCTGCCGAAGCAGGTCCACGTAGGCGGCCAGGAAGTCCTCGCCGGGCACCTGCCCGTCCCAGGCAAAGAGGCAGGTCTGGATCCACGTCGGACAGGCCGCGGCGCAACGCGCCAGATGCGCCAGGGTCTGTTCCGGCCTACGCGCAACGCCATTGATCCGAAGCACATCCTGCTCGGCGCCGCCGTCGATCTTGAACCACACCTCCCCGCCATAGCGGGCGATCGCTTCGACGCCGGCAATGACCCGGTCGCTCCCCATCAGCGATCCATTCGTGATGAGCCGCAACGGCACTTCGGCCCCATGGCCGGCCGCATTGCGAATGTCCCCCACGCAGGCCACGATCTCCGCGAAGTCCTCGGCACTGGTAGGCTCGCCATTGCCAGAGAACGCAATATCCCTGAGCTGGCGCGCCCCTTCCGGCACATGCGCTGCAAAGAACGATCCGTCCGCCAGCTCGGCCAGGAAGCCCTCGAGCTCCGTGGCGAGGCGCACACGATCGATCGGAGGCGCTTTCCCCCGGACGAGGTCCGGCACCTGACAATAGACACAATGCCAGTTGCAGGCGTGGTTGGGGTTCAGGTTGATCCCCACCGAGACGCCTCCGGCGCGGCGCGACAGCACCGGATACACGTAGGTCATTCCGGCCAGATCCCGATTGTGATCGGTCGTTGTCAAGAGTCCCTGCAGTTGCTCGCCCACGCGCGCCTCGACCTCCAGTTGTGATCCGCGCCAATGCTACAATCGGGCGCCCTCTCCAGCCATTTTGACCGATGCAGATCACCCGCCGCCTCGAATTCGATGCCGGTCATCGGATTCCCGATCATGCCAGCCAGTGCCGGCACCTGCACGGACACCGCTATGTACTCGAGATCACCCTGCGGGGCGAGGTGATCTCGCGGCCGGGGGATCCGGCCAACGGCATGGTCATGGATTTCGGCGACATCAAGGCGATCGCGAAGCAGCACCTGACCGACCGCTGGGACCACGCATTCCTGGCCTATGCGGGCGATACGGCGGTGGTGGACGCACTTGCGTCGATTCCGGACCACAAGACGGTCCTGCTGGATTGCGTGCCCACGGTCGAAAACCTGGCACTGGCAGCGTTCAGGATTCTCGATCCGCTGTATGTGGACGCCTACGGCAACCACCTTTCCCTGGAACGCATCCGCCTGTACGAAACGCCGAACTGCTGGGCGGACGTCGATCGGCGCTCGATCCCGCTCTGAAGGATCGCCCCTCAGACGCTGGCGGATAGGGTGGGATTCGAACCCACGGAACGCTCGCACGTTCGCCGGTTTTCAAGACCGGTGCATTCAACCGCTCTGCCACCTATCCATCTGGCCTGCCGCCAGAGCGGGCGCAGTATAGCATCGGCGACGAGGCAGTCCGTATGGACAGCATCCCGAAGCCGACCTAAGCTGCCCGCGTGCAAGCACCAGACTCCCGAGCCGTCTTCGGCAAACGCGCATGGCTTGCGGTACTGGCGATCGTGGTCGGTGCCGTAGCCCTCTTTATCCTTGTCTTCGGCAGCCTTCGCCCGGCGCTGCCGAAACGGGTAACGCTGCTGACCGGTTCAGAGGGCGGCGCCTATCAGGTCTTCGCCGATGCCTATCAGCGCGCCTTTCAGGCCCAGGGGATCGAACTCGTGCTGATCGAGAGTTCCGGGTCGGTCGAGAATCTTCGACGCATTAAGACCGACGACAGCATCGACCTGGCCTTTGTCCAGGCCGGCATTCCCAACGAACCCGATTCCGAGGATCTCGTCCAGCTGGGCAGCATGTTTCCCGAACCCTTGTGGATCTTCCATCGCGAGGCTGACGCCACCGGCCGCCTCGGCAGCCTGGCCGGACATCGACTGGCGATCGGCCCCCAGGGCAGCGGCACCCAGCTGATGGCGCTTCAGATCCTCGCAGCCAGCGGCTTTGACATCGCGTCGGACAAGCTCGTGGCCGTCGGCGGGCATGACGCGTCCGCACGACTTCAGAGCGGCGATGTGAGTGCGGCCTTCTTTGTCGCCAGCGCCCGGGCTCCAGCCGTTCGCGAGTTGCTCGACTCCCGGGATTCGCGCCTCTTCGACCTGGAACTGGTGGAGGCCTATCAGGCGCGCTTCAGGCATCTCGATGTCCTGACGCTGCCGCGGGGCACCCTCGACCTGGTCGACCTGCGTCCCTCGCGAGACATTCACCTGCTCGGCACGTCGGCCATGCTCGTCGCCCGGGCAGACCTGCATCCGGCCATCGTCAGCCTGCTGCTGCAAGTGGCCCGCGAGGTCCATGGAGACGCAGATCTGTTTCAGAAACGCGGCGAATTCCCATCCGTCCGCGACAACGGGCTGCCGCTCTCCCCCCAGGCCCGGCGGTTCTACGAATCGGGCCCCCCATTCCTGCAGCGCTACCTCCCCTTCTGGCTGGCCGTCGTGATCGATCGACTGATCGTCTCACTCCTGCCGGCGCTGGCGCTGCTGATTCCGCTGATGCGCATTGCGCCGCCGATCTACGCCTGGCGCATGCGCTCCCGCATCTACCGCTGGTATGGCGAACTCAAGTTTCTGGAAGGTCGCTTCCGCTCAGGCACGGACACGGACCATGACGGTCTGTTGGCGCGCCTGGACGACATCGAAGAGGCAGCCAACCATGGCAAGGTACCCCTCGCCTTTGCCAACGAGCTCTACACCTTGCGAGAACATGTCCTCCTGGTGCGGCAGGAGGTCTTGCGGGCGCAACGCCGGTCGCGTCCGCCAGGCGCGCAGGAATGAAAAAAGGGAAGCCGGATGGCTTCCCTTTTTCGTGACTGGCGGAGTGGACGGGACTCGAACCCGCGACCCCCGGCGTGACAGGCCGGTATTCTAACCAACTGAACTACCACTCCGTACCGCAACGACCTTCCGGTCGCCTGAAGCCTTGCGGCTTCGAAACTGGCGTCCCCACGGGGATTCGA
>JAGRFX010000298.1 GCA_020445805.1 Rhodocyclaceae bacterium | reverse complement strand
TCGAGAAGATGTTGCAGGACGCCCAGCGCACCTCGGCGCCCAGGGCGGTCAGCGTCTCGATCAGAACCGCAGTCTGGATCGTCATGTGGAGCGAACCGGTGATGCGGGCGCCCTTGAGGGGCTGGCAGGCCGCGTATTCCTCGCGGATGGCCATCAGGCCAGGCATCTCGGTTTCGGCAATGGCGATCTCGCGACGGCCCCAGCCGGAAAGGCCCAGGTCGGCCACGACGAAATCGGTGAATTTGTCAGCCACAGTGTTCATGCGAACTCCTAGAACGGTGTGGCCGGGGAAGGGGCGATGCGGGCGATACGGCAGACGAGCCCACCTTGGCACCCCGTGCCCGGCACGGGTTAAGGTGAGCGCCGTTCCATTTGGACACCGGCCTTGCGCCGGCGTTTCCCGAGCCTGGGGGACGCATCGGCGTCGACCTCGCAGCGCTCCTCGGGAACGTCTAAGTATAGCGTAACGCCCTGGCGCGTAAAGCGATTGCCGCGCCGGCCGTCGCCTGGGCGGGGCCTGTGGTCGCCGGCCCGGGCAGGCTCACGGCAATGAGGGCGGTTCCGCGCGCGGGTGTTCCTAGGGATGCCTGCGCACCCGGACCGTGTGGCGGACAAAGCTCACGGTCAGGGTCAGGGCCGTCAGTGGCAATACGAACAGCAGCATCACGCCGGAGAACATCGGCAGCATCTCGTGATGCTGGGCCGAGAGGATCAGGTAGGCGGTGTAGGCGGCGTAGTAGCCGAGAAAAAGAGCGCCCTCCCAGCGGCGGATCTCGCGACGGGTGAGGAAGATCGGCAGGCACGCGAAGGCCACCGCCAGCATCACCCACAGGTCGAAGCTTCGCGCCGCTTCCGGAACGACCAGGCCGACGGGCGAGACCAGCCCGGCAGCGCCCAGGCAGGCCAGGATGTTGAACAGGTTGCTGCCGACCACGTTGCCGACCGCGATGTCCCGCTGGCCCCTCAGCGCCGCCATCAGCGAGGTGGCGATCTCGGGCATCGAGGTGCCGATGGCGACCACGGTGAGACCGATCACCAGGTCGCTGACGCCCAGGGCTCGTGCAAAGGTGACGGCCGAGGCGACCAGCCAGTCGGCGCCGAGGACCAGCATCACCAGACCGACGGCCACCAGCCCCACCTGCATGCCCCAGTGGCGATCCCATTCGCTGTCGTCGGGCAGGTCCGCCTCGACATCGGCCCGCATGCGCGCCGAGGCCTTGCGTGCCTGCAGCGCCAGAAAACCCGTATAGCCGACGCTCAGCGTCAGCAGACCGGCGGCCTCGAGGCGCGAGAGGTCGCCGTCGAGGGCCAGGCCGACCACCAGCACGCTGGCGCCGATCATCACCGGCACCTCCTGGCGCACGATCTGCTCCGCGACGACGAGCGGGGCGATGACCGCCGACAGGCCGAGGATCAGGAGGATGTTGGCGATGTTGCTCCCGACCACGTTGCCGATCGCCAGCGAGGGATTGCCGTCGAGCGAGGCATCGACGGCCACCGCGATCTCGGGCGCACTGGTCCCGAAGGCGACCACCGTCAGACCGACGACCAGCGGCGATATGCCGAAGGACAGCGCCAGCTTGGAGGCGCCGCGCACCAGGGCCTCCGCGCCGAGCGCGAGGAGGCCGAGGCCGGCGGAGAAGAGCAGCAGTTGAGTGATCATGGGGAGCCGGGCGTCGGGTGGGGCGAGGCTGAGAGTGCCGAATGCCCGGCAAGTTCGCGCCGAACGAGGCCTCTGGACAATCCTTCGCAATCCACCGAACACCCGTGCACAGGCCTTAGGACTCCGACGACGGCTTGGGCAGGCGGGTCCGCGCCGACAGGAGCAGGGCGGCGTCGTCGAGTTCCGACAGACCGTCCGCGCAGGCCTGCCGGAACTGGGACAGTGCGGCATCGCCGAGTGGCGTCCGGAAGCCGGCGCGGGCCGCGCAGTCGGTGGCGATCGACAGGTCCTTGGTCAGGATCCGGCACTCCGCCCGAGGCGCGAAGTCGTCGTCCAGCGCCCGGCGCATGCGGTCCTGCTGGATCCAGGACTGGCCGGAACTGGAACTCGTGATGTCGAGCAGGGTGCGGGTGTCGAGCCCCAGATGCTCTGCCAGGGCAAAGGCTTCGGCCGCCGCCGCCAGATGAATGCCGGCCAGCAGGTTGTTCATGAGCTTGGCGCGGGTACCGTCACCGATGCGTTCCCCGACCGCCACGACGCGGCTGGCCAGCGCTTCGAGCACCGGGCGGGCCATAAGCACGAAGGCCTCTGCGCCACATTGCATCAGGGTCATGGAGCCATCCCGGGCACGTGCCGGACCGCCCGAGATGGGGCCGTCGATGAATCCGACCCCGTGTCGGGCCAGGCGTTCGGCCCAGCCGGCCATGTCCTCCGGGGACACGGTGCTGCAGACCATGACCGCGCTGCCTTCGGAAAGGTGCGGCGCGGCGCCTTCATCACCGAACAGGACCGACTCGACCTGGCCGGCATCGACCACCACCACGATCATCAGGTCGACCGTGCGGGCCATGCTCGCCGGACTGCGCTGGATGCGGGCACCCGCGGCAGCGGCGATGGCCTCCGCGTCCGGCCGGATGTCGCGCACCGAGATGTCGAAGCCTCGGTCGATCAGGTTGAGGGCCATCGCCAGGCCCATGTTGCCGATGCCGACGATGCCGGTGCGTGGGCGCGTCATGTCAGGAGAGATTGCCGGGGACGAAGTTCTGGCCGATCCACTTCAGCATGTCGTGCCAGATGGCCTCCTGTTCCCGTGCCGAGGGCATCCGGGTGGCATGGGGCAGTTCGATGGTGATGACCGGCACACCCTTGAAGACGCCGCCGTAGTTGCCGAGGGAGCCGGGGTAGACCCCCAGGCGGTTCAGCCGCAATCGCCCGAACCGCTTGGGCTCCTCGGCGGGCCCGTCGAAGTCGAGCACACCGTAGGGGGCGTGGATCGAGACGATGACATCCGGCACGAAGTCCTGGATCTCGTCCTGCAGCCACCGGGTCTCCGGCTCCGACACCGCAGCGTCGCCGGGGAAGCGGCGGGGATCCCGCCGGGTCCGTCCGACCCAGTAGTCCATGGCCTTCGTTTGCCAGTCGGGGGTGTCGAAGTTGCGGTTGAGGTCCACGCCTCGCGCGTTCATGCGCTGCGCAGGCGATGCCAGCAGCCCGTCAGGATTGGCGAGCGGGATCACGCGCCAGTGGATGTCGGGCCCGTCGTCGGCCGCCAGGCGCTCCAGCCATTTGAAGACGATCGACACCGAAGTCAGCTCGTCGCCATGAATGCCGCCGATCATCATGACCCGCGGCGCCCGGCTTCCGGGCCGGTTCGATGCCGTCTGGCGGGCCTGGTGGGGCAGCCGGTCGACCCGCATCAGCGAGCGGCCTTCCACGGACCGCATGGCGCCGGGCCGGAAGTCGAGGCCCAGGCAAGCATCGGCGGACACGCTGTACAGCTGTCGTCCGAGTTCCTCGCACCACCTGGCCGCCCTGGCCTCGCTCGGCAACGGTGCCGGTGGCTCGCCGCGCACCGCGCCCTGGGCCATCAGCAGGGACAGGGCGAGGCAGCAAGGAGCGAGCGGACGAAACACGGGGATCATGGGCGCCGATATTAGCGGAAGCGGCGCGTCCTCTGCGACCCCGGCCCGGGGCCGCAGAGGTCGGGGCTCAGAGCCCCGCGGCGCGGCGCAGGGTGTCGGCCTTGTCGGTGTTTTCCCAGGTGAACTCGGGTTCGTCCCGACCGAAATGGCCATAGGCCGCGGTCTTGCCGTAGATCGGACGCAGCAGGTCCAGGCTGGCGATAATGCCCTTGGGACGCAGGTCGAAATGCGTGCTGATCAGTTCCACGATCTTCTCGTCCGCGATGCGGCCGGTGCCGAAGGTATTGACCATCAGCGAGACCGGCTGGGCCACGCCGATGGCGTAGGCCACCTGCACCTCGCATTTGTCGGCCAGACCGGCCGCCACCACGTTCTTGGCGACGTAGCGACCGGCATAGGCCGCCGACCGGTCCACCTTGGACGGATCCTTG
>JAGRFX010000002.1 GCA_020445805.1 Rhodocyclaceae bacterium | reverse complement strand
GGCGGCATTCGAAATTGACCGGGCTCTCGGCCACGCGGCGGGCCGCGACAAGCCGTGACGTCGCGGGTGTCAGCCCGGCGAGTTCGAATTCGCTGACCTCGGGCCCGACCGCCGCGCTGCTGGCATTCATGGCCTCGGCCAGCGGCTCCGTGACCAGGTTCCACACGAATTCGCTGGTGGCTTCGATGTTGCGCACGCTGTCCTTGTAGCCGATGGAGGCGAACCCGACGATGGGTGGCGTGTAGTTGAAGGCGTTGAAGAAGCTGTAGGGGGCCAGGTTGTCGGTGCCCTCTGTGCTGCGGGTCGAGATCCAGCCGATCGGGCGGGGGCCGACGATCGCGTTGAAGGGATCATGGGACAGGCCGTGGGGCTCGCCCGGGCGATAGAAGTGGCGTGTCGATGGCATGCCCGTCGGCTCCTGGAGGGTCTTGCCGCGCCACGCGGGCGCAGGCGGTGGTATGGCGTACTCCTAAGGTTATGCTACGACAGGTCGATAAAGACACCGGCCCGCCATCGGGATTCTGGCAGGGAAGGGATAGGCAAGGCAGGCAAAAGGGGGGGGTGATGATCAAGAACGCGTGGGGCGCACGGCTGCTGGCCTGCGTCTTTGTGGGGACGGCGAACTGGGCCGTCGGGACCGCCAGGGCGGCGACCGATGCGGAGGAACTGCAGGACCTTCTGGCGGTGCTGGAAGAGCAGACCGAGATCGCCACCAAGACCCGGATGAACGCCGACTTCGTGCCGGGACTCGTCACGGTGATCCATGGCGACGAGATGGAGGCCGTGGGCGCGCGCACCGTCTGGGAGGCCCTCCGCCTGGTGCCGGGCGTCGAGCCCTCCACGGACCAGATCGGCGGGCGCCAGACGCTGGTGCGCGGCGTGGGGGGCAGTTTCGCCTCCGGCAACATGAAGATCCTGCTCAATGGCCGGGCCATGAACTCGGCCCTCTCCGCCAACGCCAATCCGGTGCTCAACATGCCGGTCGAGCAGGTGGCGCGCATCGAGGTGGTGCGCGGCCCGGGCTCGGCGGTCCATGGGGAATATGCCTACGCGGGCGTCCTCAATGTGATCACCCGCAAGGAGTCCGACGGTGCCTTCGTGCGCGCCGGCCGCTTCGACACCTATGCCGTCGGTGGCTTCCGCCACTGGACCGACGACGAGGGCAATGGCGGCAGCGTAAGCCTGGGCGGGTGGCACACCCGTGGCGCGGGGCTCGATTCCGGACCCGACGCCCTGTACGGAGGCAACAACGCGCCCCAGCAGGTGCTCTCGAATGCGCCCGGGCCCGTCGATGACGAGATGGAGCAGCGCTCCTTCCTGCTCGACCTGCATCACGACGCGCTGTCGCTGGCGTTCAGCTACCTGGAGGATGGTAATGGCGACCACTTCGGCACCATCAATGTCCTCGACTCTGCCGATGAACGCGGCGTCGACTACCGCAACCGCTACCTGATGCTGAACGGCCGGGGTGACTGGACCCTCGCGGATGACCTTCGCGCCTCCCTGAACCTGGGCTGGCAGTACTACGAGAACCACTTCAACATCCGCCTGCTGCCGGACAACTTCACCTGGCTCAGCGCGGCATTCGTGCCGACACTCCTGCCCGAAGGCTATGTGGTCGAGGGCTACTACGAGGAGCAGCGCACCTCGGTCGAGGGCGACCTGGTCTGGGAGGGCTGGAAGGACCATCGGATGCTGGCATCCGTGGGGGTCTCGCACATCGGTGTCGGCGATTCGTGGCAAGTGGTCAATGTGCACCCGCAGTCGCTCGAGCCCGTGCCGACGCCCATCCGGGTCGGACTCGAGGAGGGCGTCCCCTGGGTTTCGGAGGACACCTCGCGGCACATCCTCAGCGTGACCCTTCAGGACGAGTATCGGCCCGTGGAAGCGGTGACGGTGACCGCCGGCGTACGCTACGACGACTACGACGACTTCGGCAGCAACACCTCGCCGAGACTGGCGGCCGTCTGGCGCCTCGACCGTCGGCATGTACTGAAGGCCCAGTACGCCGAGGCCTTCCGGCCGCCCACGTTCTACGAGGCGGCCTTCTCGAGCGACCAGGCGCCTGCGCTGACCCGGACCCCGGCGCTTTCACCAGAAACGATCCGGACCTCCGAGCTGGCCTACATCTTCAAGTCGGAGAGTTCGGAGTTCCGACTCACGGCCTTCCATTCCCGGCTCGACGACCTGATCGTCGACACCCGGATCCTGGGCTTTGCCAACTCGAACGGCGTCAAGACGCGGGGCATCGAGATCGAAGGCATGCAGCGGCTCGGCGGCAATTTCCGTGTCGATGCCAACCTGACCCTCGCCGACACCGAACAGAACGGCAGCGGCGAGCCGGTCGCCGGGGCCGCGGACCGCCTGGCGAACCTCGTCCTCTGGTATCAGCCCCATTCCGACCAGAATATCGCCCTGTGGCTTCGGCACGTGGGCGCCCGCGAGCGGGAAGCCGGTGATGACCGGGGGGCGCTCGACGGCTACGAGACCGCCGATCTCACCGCCACCCTGAAGGACCTGGGCGTCAATGGGCTCACCCTGCGGGTCGGCGTCAGCAACCTGTTCGACCAGGATGTCCGCTACCCCGCCTTCCGGACCCTCGACATCATCGGCCAGCCCTTCGTGTCCTACCCCGGCGATTACCCCCAGCCGGGGCGAGCCGCCTGGATCCAGCTGAGCTATCGCATGTAAGCACCGACCCGACGCCCGTCGCTCCAACAACAACAACGAGGTCACAACCCCATGACGTCCCTCAATCCGTCCGACGGATTCATTGCGCTTCAGGCCGCCAACTACCTGCTGACGGTCGTGCTGCTCGTCCATGCCTGGCGGCACGACCGCAAGCTCTTCTGGGTCATGCCGGCGGCGATCGCCTACGGCTTCCTGGTCGAGTACTCGCAGGTCTCGAAGGCGGACGCTCCCTACCACTACACCCAGGCGCTGGTGCCGCTGCCGGGCCCGGTGCCCCTCGGCGTTGTCCTCAGCTGGGGGACGATACTCTATTCGGTGCTCGCGACGGTGCGCGCCCTGGACGTGCGGTCCTGGCTCGCGCCGGTGGTTGCAGCCCTGCTCGCGGCGGCGCTGGACTTCGTCTCGGATCCGGCCTTCGTGTCGCTCGGCTTCTGGGTCTGGGAGCTTCCGGGCGAGTGGTTCGGCATCCCCTGGACGAACTACGTGGGCTGGTTCGTCATCGTCGCCTGCTATACCGCCTGGCTCGGCATACTTCGCCACCACGGTCCCTCGCGACCGTGGTTCGAAGTGGCGGCGCCGTGGCTGGCGATCCCGCTCGCCTTCGGCTGCTTTGTCGGCATCATGCTCGGCTACCTCTGGCTCGTGTCCCGCGCCTTCGTGGACACCTCGGTGCTGGTGGCCACCGTGTTCGGTGTCGCCCTGGTGCCCGTGCTGGCCCGCCTGCGCCGCTTTTCGGGCAACCAGCCCCTGTCGCTGGCGGTGCTGGCCGCACCCCTCTTCATCTACGGGGCCTCGCTGCTGATCCTGTTTGAGGGCGGCCTGCACCGCAAGACCCCGGAGCTGGCCGTCGTATTGCCCGGCTTCACGATGCTGGGCCTGGCCGGATTCCTCTGGGCCTACCGCTTCGGGCCGGGCCTGCGGCGCATCGGCGATGTGGTCGCCTCGGGCATCCAGCTCTCGCGGCGGGCGCTGCTGGGGCTCTTGCTGGCGGCAGGCGCGGCGGGTGCCGCGGCGGTCGCGCTGCTGCCGGACAAGGGGCTGATCGGCCCCGTCAACCTGCCGGCCGATGATGCCTTCCTGCCCAGCCAGGACGTCCAGTGGTGGTACTGGACCGGACACCTCGAGACGGAGGAAGGGCGCAAGTTCGGTTTCGAGGTGGTGTTCTTCACCTTCGACAGCTTCCTCTTCATGCGCGACCAGCTGACCCAGGTCGCGATCACCGACGTGGCCGACGACAGCTTCCACTTTGCCGAGCACCTGAAGTTCCACCTGCCCTCCCGCACCACCAACCGCTTCGACCTGGCGGCCGGCGCCGGGAATATCATCCGCGCGGTCGGGGACAACGCCAGCGACCGGCTCCACAGCGAGGTGGACGGCTACGTGCTGGACCTGGAGATGGACGCGACGAAGCCGCCGGCGCTGCATTACGGGGGCGATGCCCATCCCTATCGATTTGGCGGGTACACGTATTACTACTCACGGGTGAGCATGCAGACTCGCGGTACCATCCGGGTCGATGGCAAAACCTACCGGGTGACCGGCACGAGCTGGTTCGACCGCCAGTACGGCGAGCTCTACCAGGCCATCGTCAAGGGGTGGCAGTGGTTTGCGATCGAACTCGACGACGGCCGGCAGCTGATGCTCTACGACATTCTCGGTCGCGCCAACGAGGTCGAGCGCTCCGGTTCCGTGACCGATGCGCAGGGCCGCACGCGCCCGCTGGCGGGGCACGAGTTCGCGGTCGAGGTGCTGGGTCACTGGAAGAGCCCGCATACCGGGTGCACCTACCCCTCGGGGTGGCGTGTCACGGTCAATGACGAGGTCTTCGAGGTCCAGCCGATGGTGCGTGATCAGGAACTTCGGGCGAAGCACGGGTTCTGGCCCGGGCCCGAGTACTGGGAGGGTGCGTCGACCGTGAGCGGCGCTTCCCAGGGTCGGGCCTACGTGGAGCTCAACGGCTTCTGCCGGGGTGCCGAGGGCACATTGGCGCTGAACTGATCGACCCGGGCCCGGCCCCGGAGCCCGTGGTGCAACAGGGGAAGATGGTGGGACAGGGGTTTGGCCGAAGACTGAAACGCGGGATCGCCCTGGTGGCTGCCGTCGCGTTCGTCGTCGGCTCGCCGTGGCTCGGCGCGATCGCCGCCGACGAACAGGACGCCCGCCGCCTCGCCGTCGGGATCAAGCTGTTTCCGGCCGTGCTGGCGGCGGACCAGGATATCGGCGACAAGGTCCCGGCTGACGGCACCCTGCACGTGCTGCTGGTGCATCGCGACGAGTCGGCCATGGCCGACCGCCTGGCCGACATGCTGCGCGACCGCGGTCGCATCCGCGACCTGCCCCTGTCGGTCGACATCCTGACGGTCGCGGAGCTCGAGTCCTACCCGGGCTCGCGGGCAGCAGGACTCTTCGTGGTCCAGCGTCTGGGGGACGACCTGGTGCCCATCCGGGCCTTCAGCCAGCGCCATCGGCTGCTGAGCTTCTCGCCCTTCGAGGGTGACGTCGAACGGGGCATCACGGCGGGCATGGTCGTCAGCGACCGGGTCCTGCCCTATCTCAACATCGACGCCGTCAATGCCACCGGGCTGCGAATCAAGCCCTTCTTCCTGAAGATCGCGGAGCGCTATGAAAAGCAGTGAGCCGCGCTTCTCCTGGCGTCGTCGTCTGCCCGCCGGCGTGGCGGTGACCCCCCTCTTCCTGGGGCTCGCCGTCTGCCTCGGCGTGCTGATCGCCTACTACTGGTTCGCGGTCCTGGCGCCCCAGCTCGATGCCAATGCCCAGGCCAGCGCGAGTGCCCTGGCCAACGCCCAGGCCCAGTTGCTGTCCGATGCCATCGACGTGCCCGACGCCAACGTGGGCCACCGGCGCCTGAGCACCGTGATGGACGAGATCCTGATCGCCCGCGAGCCGACCTCGGGCGAGCCGCTGTTCATCGGCCTGGCGGTGGAGTTCGACTATGACGCGGTTCCCGTGCCACGCGGAACCTACAACCTCTCCAAGGGGCAGGTGGCGTGCAGCGACTGCCTGCTGGTGGACGTGCCCCTGTACGCCCGGTCTTCGCAGGAGCTGCTCGGCATCGCCCATTTCCGCGCCAACATGCAGTTCATGGAGGCCATCAAGGGCGATGTGCGCGACAAGCTGTGGTTCGGCGCCGGACTGCTGCTGGTGGTGATCGGCGGCATCTGGTGGTCGGTGATGAACCTGCTGCGCAAGATCGCGGACAGCGAGCGCAACCTGCGCGCGGTCTTCGATGCCGCGCCGCTGCCGATGGCGCTGGTGCGGCGCGCCGACGGCGTGGTCCTGCAGGGCAATCGGGCCGCCGCCGAACTCTTCGGTGTCAAGGAGACCGGCCTGCCCGGGCTGGTGGCCCGGGAACTGCAACGGGAGCGCCAGGGCCGCGCCCCGCTGGTCGGGCCCCATTCCGAAGCCGAGGACAGCGCTGCTCGGGAGATCGAGGTCGAGGGGCAGGACGGGCGGCGCCATTGGGTGCTGGCCTCCGCGCGGACCATCGAATACCTCAATACGCCGGCCCAGATCCTGAGCTATGCCGACGTGACCCCCCTCAAGGAGGTCCAGCAACAACTGACCGTGGCGCGGGATGCGGCTGAAGAGGCGACGCGGGTGAAGAGCCTCTTCCTCGCCAACATGAGCCACGAGATCCGCACGCCGCTCAACGCCGTTCTGGGCTTCTGCCACCTGGCCGAGCAGACCCCGCTGACGGAGCGTCAGCGCAACTACCTGGTCAATATCCGCAAGGCGACCGATGCCCTGCTCGACATCATCAATGGACTGCTCGACTACTCGAAGCTCGAGGCGCGGCGACTGGAACTCGAGCGCATCGCCTTCCGGCCCAAGGATGTGCTGGGTGACGTGGGCGAGCTGTTCACGCCGCTGGCCGCCGAAAAGGGACTGACGCTGCAGGTGGACGTGGGCGGTTCGGTGCCCGAGTGGGCGGAGGGCGATCCGCACCGTCTGCGCCAGGTGATGGTCAACCTGATCGGCAACGCCATCAAGTTCACGGACCAGGGCGGCATTCACGTCGACTGCCGGCTCGTCGATGCGGGCCGCGAGGCCTTTCAACTGCGCATCGCCGTGCGTGACTCGGGCATCGGCATCGACCCGGAGATCGTGCCGCGCCTTTTCGAGTCCTTCTCGCAGGCCGACAGCTCGACCACCCGCCGATACGGCGGCACGGGCCTCGGGCTGGCCATCTCGCGCAGCCTGGTGGAACTGATGGGCGGGCGGATCGGTGTCACGAGCGCGCCCGGCGCGGGCAGCACTTTCCACTTCACGATCTCCCTCGGTATCGCCAGTACGCCGTCCGACGCGGTGCCGGCCGTGCACGCACCGGGCGAACGCGTGCACTTGCCTGCCGGCGGATCGGTCCTGGTGGTCGACGACAACCCGATCAACCTGCGGATCATGCGCGAGATGCTGGAAGGCCTGGGCCTCCGGGTGGTCGACGCCGCGGATGGCGTCGAAGCGCTGGAGCGGCTGGCCACGCAGGTGGTGGATCTGGTGCTGATGGACTTGCAGATGCCGCGCATGGACGGCTACCAGGCCACCGCACGGATCCGTGAGCGGCATGATCGGCTGAGCCTGCCCGTAGTGGCCCTGACCGCCCACAGCCGCGACGAGGACAAGGAGCAATGTCTCGCCGCCGGCATGAACGACCACCTGACCAAACCCGTCGATCCCCACTTGCTGGCCATCTGCCTGCAGCGCTGGATCGGCGGTACCCCGGACGATCCGGCGCCGCGGCCGGTCAGGCCCGAGGGGGCGCCCGCCGCCGGCGAGCTCGCCGGGCTTGACCTGGTCGGGGGCATGGCCCGGGTGGGCGGCAACGGGGTCCTCTATCGACGCTTGCTGGCCGAGTTCTGTCACGACCACGCCGCGACCTTCGATACCCTGCGGCGCCAGATCGTCGCGGGTGATCATGGTGCGGCCGGCCGACTGGCGCACAATCTCAAGGGCAGTGCCGCCAACCTCGGCGCCAATGACCTGAGTGCTCGGGTCCGCGACATCGAGCGCGCGCTCGACTCCGGCGGCCCGGCCGAACGTGCGGTGGCGCTGGCGGAGGTCGAATTCCAGCGCCTGGGGCAGGCGGCGCGCGACCTGAACCGCGATGAGGGCGGCAAGGCGATTCCGGCGCCGGCCGACCGACCCTATCTGAAGCAACGGCTCGAACAGCTGCGCCGGGCTCTCCAGTCCGCCAGTTTCAGTGCCGTCGGCCTGCTCGAGGCCATCGAGGCGTCCCTCGACGGCCGCGCTGGCGAGGGGTTCGCCAGGCTGGCCGAGCGGGTCCGCGCCTTCGACTTCGAGGCCGCGGAGCACTGTCTGGATGCGCTGGTGGCGGAAGTGGAACGGACCAACGGAGAATTTTTCGATGGAGGCTGATCATGGGGGCTGACCGGCCACGCGTGCTGATCGTCGACGACGAACGATCCAACATCAGCATCCTCGGGAATCTCCTGCAGGACGAGTGCGACGTAATCGTGGCAACTGACGGCGAGGGTGCCCTGCGGCGTGCCACGGCGGATGGCCAGGCCGTGCCTGACCTGATCCTGCTCGACGTGATGATGCCGGGGATGGACGGCTACGAAGTCTGCCGGCGCCTCAAGGAAGTGCCGGAGACCCGCGACATCCCGGTCATCTTCATCACCGCGATGGGGGCCGAGGAGGACGAGGCCTCCGGGCTGCGCATCGGGGCTGTCGATTACGTCACCAAGCCGTTCTCGCCAGCCATCCTGAAGATGCGGATCCGCACCCATGTGGAGCTCAAGCGCCTGCGCGACCACTGGCAGCGGCTGTCCACGATCGATGCCCTGACCCAGGTCGCCAACCGGCGCCGCTTCGACGAGACCCTGGAGGTCGCCTGGCGCCATGCCTCGCGTCAGGAAGAACCCCTGGCCCTGATCATGGTCGACGTGGACCACTTCAAGGCCTACAACGACCACTACGGCCACCCCGCAGGCGACGACTGCCTGCGCCGCGTGGCCGCCGCGCTGTCGGCCGAGGTCCGGCGCGCGGGCGATCTGTTCGCCCGCTACGGGGGCGAGGAGTTCGCCTGCCTGATGCCGGCCGTGGATGTGGACGGTGCCGAGACCGTGGCGCGGCGCATGTGTGCGGCCGTACGCGGACTGCACGTGCGCCACGAGCACCCGGCGGTGATGGGGAATCTGAGCATCAGCGTCGGGGTGGCGGCGGTGATCCCGTCCTGCAGCCAGGGCTCGGAAGTCCTGGTGCGCGAGGCCGACCGCCAGCTCTATGCGGCCAAGAACTCGGGACGCAACCGGCTGTGCGCCGGGACCATGGGCGGTCGCGACTAGCCGCGCAGCTTGGCCTCGGCCGCCTCCAGGTCCCGCACGAAGAACAGGTAGTCCATTTCGGGCGCCGGCGCGCCGAGCCGTGTCGCCACGGCCGAGATCTGGCCCCGGTGGTGGATGAAGTGCCCCATCAGGTGGATCAGGATGTCGGACGCCACGCTGCTCGAGGGGGTGCCCCCCAGGCGGCGATAGGCGATCGACTGGGCGAAGAAGTCCTCGTCCCGCGAATCGAGCCAGTGGCCCAGCTCGCGGATGGTCTGCTGCAGGTCATGCTTCAGTTGATGCCAGTCGGTGGTCTGGATATGGGCGAAGTCCGCATCCATGTGTCGCCCCTCGAGGCGCGCGAACCAGATCTGGGTCACCACATGCAGGTGGTCCACGGTGTGGTGGATGCTCGGAAAGAAGAGGCCCTCCGGCCGCGCGAGGGCCTCGGCGGCAAGCCCCGAGAGGCTCTCGAAGAGGATCTGGTTGGCCCACAGCTGGTAGTCCACCTGCGTGCGGAAGTGTTGTCTCCAGTTCATCGTTGTGCTCCCCCAATGGCGCCCTTGATGGGCGCTCGCCTTGAATAATGCCACTTCGATGCGGCCCGCGGACAGCCACGCGCCGGGTCCGCGGGTTGAAACAGGGTGTGCCCGGTGCTCGCCGGCCGGGCTGCGGATGGTAGTCTGGCCGCAACCATGACCTGGGAGAAGAAGCGATGAAGCGATGGATGTCCCTGCTGATGTGTGCGGCGCTGGCGGCGCCGGCCTGGGCCCTCGACCTGGCCGGCCTGACCCAGGGCGAGGCCGCGGGGGGCTTGAAGGAGGCCCTGACCCAGGGCGCCGGAAAGGCGGTTGAGTTGCTGGGACAGAAGAACGGTTACCTGGCCAACCCCAAAGTGAAGATTCCCCTGCCGGACGCCCTGGCCAAATCCGAGTCGCTGCTGCAGATGATGGGCAAGGGCAAGGACCTGGACAAACTGGTGGCGACCATGAACCGCGCAGCCGAGCAGGCCGTGCCGGCGGCCAAGCCATTGCTGATGGACGCCATCAAGACGATGAGCGTCGACGATGCGAAGCGCATCCTTTCGGGGGGCGAGGACTCCGTCACCCGCTACTTCAAGGAGAAGACCGAGTCGCAGCTGGCCACGCTGTTCGAGCCCATGGTCAAGGAGCAGACCGACAGCCTCGCCGTGTCCAAGACCTACAACAAGCTGGCGGGCACGGGGGCCGGCCTGGGCCTGGTCAAGCAGGAGGACACCCGGGTCGAGGGTTACGTGACACGCAAGGCGCTGGACGGCCTCTACCTGATGATCGCCGAGCAGGAAAAGGCCATCCGCAAGGACCCGGTGGGCGCCGCCGGCGCCCTGGCGCGTCGTGTCTTCGGCGCGCTCTGAGCGGCTCCGAGTCCGGTAGAATGCAGGCTGCCGCCCGAGGGCGGCAGTTTGCTTTCCAGCCCCTGCGAGCGCCATGTCCGCCCTGCTCAACACCCCCCAGCGAGAAGCCATCCGCTATCTCGACGGCCCCTGCCTGGTGCTCGCCGGTGCCGGCAGCGGCAAGACGCGGGTGATCACCCACAAGATCGCTTACCTGATCGAGCAGTGCGGGATGAACCCGGCCAACATCGCCGCCATCACCTTCACCAACAAGGCTGCCAAGGAGATGCAGGAGCGGGTGGCCGGCCTGCTCGGTGGGCGGATGGGCAAGGGCCTGACCGTCTGCACCTTCCATGCCCTGGGGGTGCGCATCGTCCGCCAGGAGGCCAAGGTCTGCGGCCTCAAGCCCCAGTTCTCGATCCTCGACGCCTCCGACACCGTACAGATCGTCGCCGACGTCAGCGGCAACACCGACAAGGCGCGGGCCAAGGCCCTGCAGTGGCAGATCTCGGCCTGGAAGAACGCCCTGGTCGGCCCCGACGAGGCAGCCCAGCTCGCCGACAACGAACTGGCCTCCGCCGCGGCCAAGATCTATCGCGACTACGAGCGCACCCTGCGGGCCTACCAGGCCGTGGATTTCGACGACCTGATCGGCCTGCCGGTGTACCTCTTCGAGAACCACCCGGAGGTGCGCGAGCGCTGGCAGAACCGACTGCGCTACCTGCTGGTGGACGAGTACCAGGACACCAACCGCGCCCAGTACCGCCTGCTGCGCGAGCTGACCGGGGTGCGCGGCGCCTTCACCGCGGTCGGTGACGACGACCAGGCCATCTACGCCTGGCGCGGGGCCGACGTGGAGAACCTGCGCCAACTCTCGGTGGACTGGCCGAAGCTGCGGGTCATCAAGCTGGAGCAGAACTACCGCTCCACGACCCGCATCCTCCACGCCGCCAATACGGTCATCGGCTTCAACGAAAAGCTGTTCGACAAGAAGCTCTGGTCCGAGCATGGGGCCGGCGAGGAGATCGTGGTCTGGTCGGCGGGCGATCCGGACGCCGAGGCCGAATCAGTCGCCATGAAGCTCGCCGGACACCGCTTCGAGCGGCGCGGCAAGTTCTCGGACTACGCCATCCTCTACCGGGGCAACCACCAGGCGCGGGTGATCGAGCAGCAGCTGCGCAACCACAAGATCCCCTACGTGATGTCGGGCGGGCAGAGCTTCTTCGAGCGGGCCGAGATCAAGGACGTGATCGCCTACCTGCGGCTGGTGGCCAACGCCGACGACGACCTGGCCTTCATCCGCGCCATCACCACCCCCCGGCGCGGCATCGGCCCGGCCACGATCGAGGCCCTGGGCCGCTACGCCGGCGAGCGGCACATCAGCCTGTTCGCGGCAGCCATGGAGGAAGGGGCCGCCGAGCATCTCAGCGCCCGGCAGCTGGAGCAGGTGCGCGACTTCTGCCACTTCATCAACCGCCTCATCTACCGGGCGCCCCGCGAGCCCGCCGCACGCCTGCTGGCCGACCTGATGGAGCACACCCACTACGAGGCGTGGCTGTTCAATTCCTGCGAGCCGCGCGAGGCCGAGACCAAATGGTCCAACGTCAGCGATTTCATCGGCTGGCTCGGCCGCAAGGGCGAGGAGGATGGCAAGGATCTGCTCGAGCTCACCCAGACCATCGCGCTGATCAGCATGCTCGACAAGGAAGACGAAGACTTCGACGGTGTCCAGCTGGCGACCCTGCACGCCTCGAAGGGCCTCGAGTTCAAGCACGTCTTCCTGATCGGCGTGGAGGAGGGGGTGCTGCCGCACCAGTCCTCCATCGACGAGGACAAGGTCGAGGAGGAGCGCCGGCTGATGTACGTGGGTATCACCCGCGCCCAGCGTTCCCTGCAGATCAGCTGGTGCGAGCGCCGCAAGTCGGGCAAGGAGATCCGCACCTGCGAGCCGTCGCGTTTCATCGAGGAAATGGGCTCGGAAGGGGTCCGCACCCTGGGCGGGAAAAAGGCCGAGCCCGTCAGCCGCGAGGAAGGGCGGGCCAAGCTGGCCAACCTGCGGGCCATGCTGGGCGGCGGCTGATCACCGCCTGGACTGCGGCTCCGGGCCACAGAGGCCCGGTTCGCAGTGCGGGGTGCTCAGGGCGCCGGCGCCTCGAAGTTCGCGCCGGCCTGATTGGCCAGATAGGCCACGGCCCGCGCAACCTCCGCGTCGGTCAGGTCAGCCGCACCGCCGCGCGCCGGCATCTGGTTCTTGCCGTGGATGGCCGAATTCACCAGGGCCTCGAACCCCAGGGCAATGCGCGACGCCCAGGCGGCCTTGTCGCCGGTCTTGGGGGCATTCAGTGCGCCGGTGCCATGGCAGGCGCCGCAGACGCTTGTCACAATCGCCTCTCCGGTGCGCTTGCCCGGCTCGACCTTGACCTTCTTGATCGACACCTGCCCGACCGGCAGGATCGCCATCGCGGTCTTCTCGGGGTCGACCTGGGGGGCCTTGCCACAGGCCGTGGCCAGCAGGGCAGCCGCCGCGAGGGCCAGCGCGAGACGGGGCGCGAGGGGTTGATTCATGGTCTTCTCTCTGTCGGTGGGATGGGGGCCGACAGTATACCGGCCGCGCGATGGACGACCCGCCAAAAACCGGGTATCCTCCTCGCCCTTCTGCCTGCCCCTGGCCACCGGCCCGGTCCAGACAGATCCGCCGCCCTGGCAACAGGGTCGCAAGGCGCCCGTAGCTCAGCTGGATAGAGTACTGCCCTCCGAAGGCAGGGGTCGGACGTTCGAATCGTCTCGGGCGCGCCAAAACATCAATGGGTTAGGCCTTCACGGCCTAACCCATTTTTCTTGCGTGACCGATCGGTGACCAAACTGTGACCATCGCGTGACCAGTCAGGTGCGCGCAGGGCGGTCTACTTGGGCAAATTGAGTACTGCCTGCCGTGACCGCCGAAGTCCGGTTACTTGTCCCCTGCGACGGACTCGTCCGGAACGTACTCCGCCAGATCCTCCAGCCTGCAATCGAAATAGCGACAAAGCCTGTCCAGATGGTCAGTCAGGGTTCCGTACCCACGTTGATTGACCATCTTCGAGAGCGTTACGCGGCTGATCCCAGTGGACTCCGCGATTTCCAAAAGTGTGACGCGGCGATCCTCCCGGAACTGCTTTTCGGCAACGAGTTCTTGTATGCGGTAGCGAATCATTGTTCGCCAAGTTTAACGCTTGAACGTGAAGGCTTGCATTCGTAGGATTGAGTGTTAAACTAGGAATACGTTAGTGCAATTAAGCGCTTTTACGTTCCCTTAGTTTATCGGAGAGCCCAAATGAGCTTGACCTATCTGACTACCGCCGAATTGTCTGGGCGGATCAAGTACGACTCACGGACGATCCGTGATCACCTCAAAGACAGCGTGCTGCTGGAGGGCCGTCACTACATTCGCCCATTCGGGGGGCGGAAGATTCTCTACATCTGGGAGCACATCGAAGCGGACATGGGGAAAGGCTCGGCATCTGCCTTCTCTATCCCGATGGCGAACGGAGACGTCTGCCATGGCTAGCATCCAGGTTCGAAGGGAATCGGGGTTGCTGATCATCGACTTCTACTACAGGGGGCATCGATGTCGCGAGCAGACCGCGTTGCCAGACACGCCCGCCAACCGGCGCAAGTTGCAGAAGGTGCTTGACCGCATCGAGTCCGACATCGCGACCGGCACCTTCGACTATCGCCGCTACTTCCCCAGCAGTAGGAACGCAGCCAAGTTTGACGATCCGGCGCCCTCAGATCTGGCGCCGATCGCTGCTGCCCTGGTCGCGCAGGAAATGGCGCCAACGCCGCTCTTCCGCGACTTCGCCGAAACCTGGTTCTTAGAGAAGGAAGTTGAGTGGCGGAACAGCTACCGCATCTTGATGCGAGCCACCCTCGACGACCGGCTGACCCCAAAATTTGGGGATATGGAGGTCGGCAGAATCACCAAGGCTGACGTACTTGCCTACCGCGCCGAACTCGGCAAAGTAACCGCGCGGGGCAAGCAGACCACTCTCTCAGCAGCCCGGATCAACAAGATCATCAATCCGTTGCGCCAGATCCTCACTGAAGCGGCCGACCGATTCGATTTTCGCACGCCATTCGCCTCCATCAAACAGTTGCGCGTGAAGCGCACCGACGTCGATCCGTTCTCGCTCGAGGAGGTGAGACGCATCCTTGACACCGTCCGCGCGGATTTTCGGGACTACTTTGCCGTTCGCTTCTTCACCGGCATGAGAACTGGCGAAATCGACGGGCTGAAGTGGAAGTACGTCGACTTCGAGCACCGCCTGATCTTGGTTCGAGAAACCATCGTGCTGGGCGAGGAAACCTACACCAAGACGGACTCGAGCCAGCGGGACATCCAGATGAGCCAGGTGGTTCTCGACGCCTTGAAGAGGCAGCAAGAAGGCACGCGTTCCATCTCGCCTTTCGTCTTCTGCAATCGGGAGGGACGGCCGCTTGACCACAAGAATGTCGCAAATCGAGTTTGGTACCCGCTTCTCAGCCATCTCGGTCTGAAGCGCAGGCGTCCCTACCAATGCAGACATACGGCAGCAACCCTGTGGTTGGCGGCCGGGGAGTCGCCCGAGTGGATTGCGCGCCAACTTGGACACTCGACGACGGAGATGCTTTTCAGGGTCTATTCCCGCTATGTGCCCAACCTGACGCGCCGCGATGGTTCGGCCTTTGAGCGACTGATTGCCCGGACGATCTCAGAAAATGCCCTGCCGGAGAATGAGTCGGAGGTGAAGCATGGCTGACCATCGGAGCGCGATACCACGAGCTAGACGTGATCTCGTCGTCGAGTTCCTGCCGCAATGCTTTCGCATCCAGTCGATCGCGCGATTGCCGCTCGATGCGCTTAACACCATGAACCGCGCGACCCTCTTCCACGAACAGGCAGTTCTTACGGTCGAGTGGCCGAGCCTGTTGATTTCCACGCCGAATTGACCCGGGGTTTGCATCTAAAACTGACCCACCGGTTTATGCCCGCAGTATAGCTACGCGGGGTCGGTGCTTGGTGTGGTGTCTGAGCGTTCGTCTCCTTGAGGTTTGCGGGTTCGAGCACGGCCCGGCTGCAGCCGGGCCGTGCTCGTCTTGAAGCGCCAGGACTCGTTGCCGGTCTCCACGATGTGGCAGTGGTGGGTCAGCCGGTCGAGGAGCGCCGTGGTCATCTTCGCGTCGCCAAAGACGTGTGCCCACTCGGCGAACGAGAGATTGGTCGTGATCATCACGCTGGTGTGCTCGTAGAGCTTGGAGAGCAGGTGGAACAGGAGTGCGCCGCCGGCCTGGCTGAAGGGCAGGTAGCCAAGCTCGTCGAGGATCACCAGATCGGCATGCATCAGGCGGCAGGCGAGCTGCCCAGCCTTGCCGCAGGCTTTCTCCTGCTCCAGGGTATTGACCAGCTCTACCGTCGAGTAGAAGCGCACGCGCCGTTCGCCGTGCTGGATGGCCTCGACGCCGATCGCGGTGGCCAGATGCGTCTTGCCCGTTCCCGGACCGCCGATCAGCACCACGTTGTGGGCTGCCGCGATGAAGTCGCCACCGTGCAGGCGTCGCACCAGGGCTTCATCAACCTTCGCCTGGGCGAAGTCGAAGCCGGCCAGGTCCCGATGGGCCGGAAACCGGGCGGCTGTCATCTGGTAGGCAATCGAGCGGACCTCGCGCTCCGCCGTCTCGGCCGCGAGTAGCTCGCCCATCCATTGCTCGGGGGTGAGTTCGCCCAAGCGGGCCTTGGCGACGAGCTCGGGCCAGCTCTGGGCCATGCCGTGCAGCTTCAGCGCCTTCAGCCGTCCGATCAGTTCAATCGACATGATCGGCCTCGGAGCGCAGCCGGTCGTAGCGGTGGACATCAGGCCTGGGCTCCTCGGTGACCGACAGCGTGGTGCGTACCGCTTCGGTTGAGCCATTGCAGGCGTTCAGGCGCGCCAGCACGTTCATGACGTGTTCGCTGCTGGGACGGCCCGACTCGAGCGCCAGCTCGACCGCCACCAGCACGGCCTCGAGGCCATGTCGTGGAATGGCACCGAGTACGTCGGCCATCGTCCTGTCTCCGCCGGTTTGCTTGAGCAGGTGGCGCTGCAGCCTGAGCAGGGGCTCGGGCATTTGGGCGAAGGGGGCCCCGTTCCTGAGCGCCCCCGGCTTGCGTTCGACGAGGCCGATGTAGTGGGTGAAGTCGTACAGGGTCTGGTCCCGCTCGAAGCTGCGGCGATGGCGGGCAACTTCCTCGCCCTCCGCGACGAGGCGCAACTGCGTCGGATAGATCCGAAGGCTCAGGACGGTGTGCGCGTACTGCGCAGGCACGCTGTAGCGGTTGCGCTGGAAGTGGATCAGCGCGGTACTGGTGACTCGGACCGGCTTCTCGACGTAGCCGTCGAAGGGCTGCGGGTTGGGGAGCATCTGCATCAGCTCGTCCTGCAGCAGTTCGGCAATCGTCAGGGCGGGCCATTCGGGGTTGGCCATGTCCGCCCATGCCTGGCGGCACTGCTCGGCGAGCCAGGCATTGAGTTCTTCGAGATCCTTCCAGCGCCGCTCGGCGGCGTGCTGCCAGATCTGCCGGCGACGGTCCTGGACATCCTTCTCCACGCGCCCTTTCTCCCAGCCTGCGGCACGGTTGCAGAACTCGGGCTCGAACAGGTAGTGGCCGCACAGGGCGAAGAAGCGCGGATTGATGTCGCGCTCCTTGCCGCGGCCTACCCGGTCGACAGCGGTCTTCATGTTGTCGTAGATCCCCCGCCGCGGTACCCCGCCGAACGCAGCAAAGGCCCTGGCGTGGGCATCGAAGAGCATCTCGTGGCTTTGCGCCGGATAGGCCGTCAGCCAGAAGGCGCGGCTCGCACAGAGCTTGGTGTGCGCGAGCTCGAGTTTGCGGCGCAGCCCGCCCACGAAGGCGTACTCGGTGCTCCAGTCGAACTGGAACGCCTCGCCCAGCGCGAAGCTCAGTGGGACATAGGCGGTGCCTGGGCCGCCCGCCGCATCGGCTCGCCAACTCCGTACGAAGGCACAGACCCGGTTGTAGCTGCCCCGGTAGCCCTGCGCACGGATCGCCTCGAACAGGGCACGCGCGGTTCGCCGATCCCGCTTGGGGCGATGAGCGTCGGTGCGCAGCCATTGCCCCAGCTGCTCCGCCCAGGGATCCACCACGCTGCGCGGCTCCCGCTTCTTGTACTGCGGCTCGACGACATCCTTCTTGCGAAGCCACTCCCGCACTGTGTTCCGGGACAGCCCGGTCTGCCGTGCAATCTCACGCAACGGCAGGTGGTCGCGGAAATGCATCCGCCTGATCTTGGCCAACATGCCCACTTTGATCACTCCTGTCTCCCCGCCGATGCAACACGGGGAAGTCAATCAAAGGTGGGTCAAATTTCAATGCAAATCACACCCTCAGGTGGGTCAATTCTGGGTGGACGTCAACATTCGGGGTCGTCGGGACATTCGCGGGCGAGCCGTCGCGCATCGCGCAGCATGCGGGAGGTCTCCTCGTGCGAAGGCTGCTGCTCGAGCACGTCGAGCATCGCGTCGCAGGCCTCGTTAAGGCTCCGGTTCGCCAGCAGCAGGTAGATCAGGACCGAGAATGCGCCTGCGCTGAGGTAGCCGGAAGGGTGGCCGTGCGTGAGGCGAGCGACCTCGCTGCCCAGCGCAATACACTCCGCGATCGACGCCTCGTTCGGTTCGCCGAGGTCGGCCGCGTCCCGCGCGGCGAAGAACATCCCCACCGGTGCCACGCGCATGACACCACCGCAGCCCTTGCTGTTGTTGTCGGCAGCCTGCCCGGACCGCTGCATTGCACGTAGGGCCGACAGACAGGTATTGCCTGGGGCGCGACGCGAGAAGAGCGCGCTCTGCTCAATGAGCCATCCATCGAGGGCCGATTTCTGAAGGGGATGCGTTGCGTCTTGCGTGTAGAGCCAACGCTGATAGGCATAGCTGATGACGCTTGGTGGATGGCTGATACCTCGATTTGCGGCGCGAACGCGTGCGCGAATCAGGCCCTCGGCCGTGAAGAGTGCCATCTGCGTGTCGTCGGTGATGCCTCCAACTTTCCCATAACAGGGTGCCATGTCGCGGATGCCGTCAGGCCCGAATGTGGCAAGGATCTCGCTCCGGCGCATGAACTCCACTGCGGCACCCAGCGCATCACCAACCGCGCCTCCCAGGAAACACGTGCGAAGCCGCGCCACGATCGGCGCCTCCGTCGGAGTTGCGATCATTTCGCGATTCACCATCCTCGACGTCTCCACTCATATTGAACTGCCGGCGCTTGCTTTGCAGGCTGTAGCGCCGTGCGTATGGCTTGCTCGTGACTCGATTCTGATTTGGGCAAGATTTCGATTCTCGTATGGAACTTCAACAATCATGGCTGCCTGTGGGCTCAAGGCGTGAGCCTCTGATCCACTTGTTTCTTGGCGTGGGTCTGCTGCGAACCTTCAGTCAGGAGGTCCGGAGTGCCTCCTCCGGGCATGAATGACCCTGGCTCACGCTCTGAGCCATTTGATGGCCAGTCTGGCGATGTCACGTGCCAGGGAGACTTCGCATGCTAAGCGCCGAAATCCTCGACCGGGCTGTTGCCTGGCTTGCCTGTGTTGCTGGAATTGTTGGGCTCTTCGTGATCCCGTGGTGATTCCGGATGCATCGCATCGTGCTACCTTCCCGCTCGATTCCAATCAGCCTTGGCGAGGGGAATGGACAAGACCGAGCGCTTCTACAAGATCGATCAACTGCTTAACGAGTTTGGCGTGGTGACATTCGGGCAACTGATGTCCCACCTCGAGGTGTCCCGTGCCACGCTGAAGCGTGACCTGCAATATCTGCGGGATCGCCTCAACGCGCCCATCGTTTTTGACCGCGATGCGGGCGGCTATCGATTTGATCGGATGGGCCCGGCTGCCGGGCCCCAGTACGAGTTGCCGGGCCTGTGGTTCTCCGCGCAGGAGATCCACGCGCTGCTCACGATGCATCACCTGATCGCCAACCTCGACACCGGCGGTTTGCTCGGCCCCCACATAAAACCGCTCCTGATGCGGCTTAACATGCTGATCGGCTCGGCTAACGATCCCTCCGAAGAGGTCAAACGCCGTATCCGACTGGTGACAATCGGTGCGCGCGAATTTGAACTCGACGAGTTCCAGTTGGTGGGATCAGCACTGCTGCGCCGCAAGCGGTTGATGATCGACTACCACGCCAGAGGCACGGATGAGCGCAGCCGCCGGGAGGTTTCGCCCCAGCGACTCGTGCACTACCGCCACAACTGGTATCTGGACGCCTGGTGCCACCTCAGAAACGATCTGAGGAGTTTCTCGGTCGACGCGATCAAGCGCGCCGAGGTCCTCGAGACGCCAGCCATCGATGTTGCTGAAAAGGAACTCGACAGCTACCTGGGCGAGAACTACGGCATCTTCAAGGGCAAGCGGCAGACCTGGGCCAAACTTCGCTTCAGTGCGGAGGCCGCGCGCTGGGTGTCCGCTGAGCGCTGGCACCCGAAACAGAAGGGAAGGTTCCTGACGGACGGCAGCTACGAGTTGGAAGTGCCCTACGCGGTGGACACCGAGCTCGTCATGGACATCCTGAGGCATGGGGCCAACTGTGAGGTGCTGGAGCCTGCGCGCCTTCGCCAACGAGTCCGGAGCGCATTGCGCGAAGCCCTGAGTCAGTATGGAAATGGCTGACTCAGGCCAATCGTCATGGGAGAAATCCAGACGGGCAGGCACACTTTCGTGTCCTCACCGCTATTGAGTGCTTATGGCAAGGCTCCATCCCTCCATCGAGATCGCCCGGCGAACGGCAGCCCACCACCGTGAGGTTGATGTCCTGGAGCGCCTTGTCGATTCACTGCATGACGGGTTCGCGATCTTTCACAGTGTCGATTGGCACTCGGTGCATGACGGCCGTGATCAGCACGGGGAGCTTGATGTAGTAGTCGTCGATCCCGAAGGGCGTGTTGCGCTGCTGGAAGTCAAGGCGGGCCAAGTCGAGTTTCGGGATAGACGGATATTCAAAGCCTACCGGAGCGGGGAAAAGGATGTCGGTCGCCAGGTCCGCGTGCAGTTTTCGGCATTGTTGGCCCGCTTGCAGGCAGCTGGTTTTCACACCTACCTCAGTCATTTCCTGGTCCTGCCGGATCTCACCATTGCAGACAGCCAGATTGTGGCGATACCGCCAGAGCGCATCATCGACGCACGTGGATTTGATGAAATGGGCTCTCGAATCCGTAATGGATTGGCTGCTGGACATGGGACCCATGACGTGGAGGCCCTGTGCAGATTCTTCGCGAATCAGTTCGAGGTTGCGCCCGATCTGAGTATTGTTGGCAATCAGGTCCGCGCGATGAGCATCCGCCTTTCAGACGGGCTTGCAACCTGGGTGCCCAGGATCAAGGCGCCATCAGGTGTCATCCGAGTGTCTGCGACCGCAGGTTCAGGCAAGACACAACTTGCGCTGCGACTGCTCAATGATGCGACAGACTCGGGATCTCGTGCGCTCTACGTCTGTTTCAATCGCAGCCTCGCTGACCACATGGGTCATCTGGCAACGACGCGGGCTCGGGTGGCCAGTTTTCACGAACTCTGTGTCGACCATTTCAGAGCGAGGCACGGAGAGCCGGATTTTTCCGCGCCAGGCATCTTCGAGCGCATGGCCGAGGCCTACTGCCTGGAACACGTTTCTGATGAGTATGACTTGATCGTCATTGACGAGGGCCAGGATTTCGACCCACGCTGGGTGGGCGCCATGCTCGACCAGTGCAATCCGGAGGGGCGCCTCTATCTTTTCGAGGACGAGTCTCAGCGCCTTTACGATCGTGACACGTTCGACATTTCAGAGGCGGTCGAGATCGCCTGCGATGACAATTTCAGAAGCCCTAAGCAGGTGTGCGCGGTCATCAATGCATTGGGTCTCGCCAGCCAGCCCATTCGATCGCGCGGGCCCTATGAAGGCGATGTTCCGGGTTTTCACGTTTACGCGGGTGAGCGCGACCTGCTTCGGAAGACGGCGACTGCGGTGGAGTCACTCGTGGAGCGGGGCATTTCGTTGGCGGACGTCGTCGTTCTCTCGATGCGCGGGCTTGCCGCATCGGTACTCATGAAAGCGGACCGGATCGGCCCATATTGCACCCGCCGCTTCGCGGGCACCTATTCGAGCGACGGAGAGCCGGTCTGGACAGAGGGTGAATTGCTGGTCGATACCGTGCACCGCTTCAAGGGACAGAGCGCCAATGGGGTTGTGCTGAGCGAGTTGGAATTCGAGTCGCTTGGCGAGCGCGAACGGCGCCGACTGTTTGTTGGAATGACGCGCGCTCGACTTGCTGTCGAACTGGTCATCGGCGAGAAGGCTGACTCCGCCTTGCGCGACCTGATCGGCTAGTTGTTGCCGTCTTGCACGCCCTTTTCTGACGCCTTGCGTGCATCGATCAGTGCGGTCATCTCCGCGATCTTCGCGTCAATGTCAATCGGCTCGCTCGGTGGGTAAATGAAGCCGTTGCCGCAGGCCTTCATCAGAAACAGGATGGAGCGGTAGGTTTCCGGAGACACCTTCCCTTCAGCCACCAATTGGTCATACGACTTTGCCTGCTTGGGCACGTTTCGTAGAAAGCGCTCCATGTCGAAGTGGCCGTCGGCGTTGTCGTGATCATGCATTTGATGTCCTTCCGCACCTTTGATCTGGCCTATGGCCTGCGCTTCGGCAGCGCGCGCCAGGCAGCGACGGCATCGTCCAGTATTGCGAGATCGCGCTCGCGTCCCCGGTGAGGGCGCGTCTGACGAATCAGCTGCCGGGCGACGTCCGCCGCCGCCCAGCGGACGCTGGCTGTCTCCCAGTCATGCTCACCGGGCTCACCGAGTGGCTCCATGACAAAGAACGCGCTGGTCTTGCCGGTAGTGCCCCCATAGGCGCGGGGTAGCGCCACCAGGATGCTGGCCGCGTAACCGGTTTCCTCCCGCACTTCGCGCAAGGCCGCCACTTCGGGCGATTCGCCGTTGTCGGGCGTTCCCTTCGGAAATGTCCAGGCGTAGCCACCAAAGTGATTTGTTGGCTCGCGCAGGAGCACCTCGCCCCGGTGGTTGAAAACCACGCCGCCGTAGGAGCCTGCCTTTGGAATCGTGGGCCCCGTCGACAGTCCGCGTCGATGGTCATGCTTGGCCCTTGGGTCCAGGTGACCAAGGAGTTCCCAGATCTGGCCGTACAGCCCGCATCGGTCACTGCCCTGATGTCCGGCGACTGTGGATTTGAAGTTCGAATAGTCGATCTCGCTGACAAGCTGCCCTGTCAGCGCGCTGACGGACGCGCTGCTGGCCCGCAGTCGGAAGGGATAGTCGTTCTCTGGTGTCGTGAGAATCTCCCCTTCGCCCAGGCGTGCGGCGAAAGCTTCCAGATCCTCCCGCACGCGGGCGCGAACGGTCAGCATGCCGTCGTCGGCATCACCGGGTTTCTGGACGATGCTGAAAAGGCCAATGGTTGTGAGCAGCCACATTCTTGAGTCTGGGTCCAATCTGGTTTCGAGTCGAAAGCTTACTGACCGCCAGGCCCACAGAGTGAGCCTGGCAGCCCCACCTTCCCAGCGAACTGATTGCGCTCAGCGTGGGCGGGGATTCCGCGATCGCGACATTGCAGATCCCGGCGAACCGGACCGTACCTACGCGGCCCCTCATTGCGCGTGCGCGCGCTCCAACCGGCGGGCCTGCATTGGTTTCAACTCGTCATGCCTGCCGCCCGAAAACTGACCGCTACTCGGCGCTTTGCAGCCAGTCTTTCGCGTCCGAGTGCCCGAGCGCTGCGGCGCGCTCGATCCAGTCCCGCGCCACTTCCGTATCGCGATCGACGCCCTGGCCCGACGCATAGAGCCGGCCGAGCACGAACTGGGCGTGGGGGTCGTTCTTTCGGGCTGCAGACTCGAGCCAGTTCGCCGCTTCGGCCGCATTCTCTTCAACACCATCACCGAACAGGAACATCATCCCGATGCCGCGCTCGGCTTCGGCAAATCCCTGATCTGCTGACTTGGTAAGCCAGAATGCCGCCTCGGCGATGTCGCGTTCCGTGCCCTCGCCAACGAGATGGGCAACCCCGAACCGATACTGACTGGCAGCGTCCCCGAGTTCGGCACCTTTCCGGAACCAGACCAGGGCCTGCTTGGCATCAGCTTCGACGCCCACGCCGGCCTGGGTTGCCCAGCCCATCAAGTAGAGACCCAGCGGCTCTTTCTGCAGCGCGGACAGACGAATCCACTTGTAGGCCGCGGCCGGGTCCGCGGCGATTCCACAGCCATTCTTGCAGGCAAGCCCGAGACGGGCCTGGGCGAGCGCATTTCCGGCCTTGGCTGCATCCATGAGATGGCCCACGGCCTCCGCCGGCTCCTCTTCTATAGCCATCTCGGCGTATCTGACCTTGGCATTGATGTCCCCGCCGAGTGCTGCGCGTTTCATCCACTTGCGTGCGGTCTGACGGTTCGGGATCACGCCAACGCCGTCACGGTAGGCGATCGCGAGATTGTATTGAGCGCCTGTATGTCCCCTGAGCGCTGCGGGCCGCAGCCACTTGACGGCTTCAGTTCCGTCGGCAGGGACACCCTTGCCGAGCAGATAGAGGGTGCCAAGGGCTTTGGCTGCGTCGTCGTTGCCCGCGCGGGCTGCCGTCTTGTAGTGAGCGATCGCCTCATCGATCCTTCCCTCGCTCTCCGCCATGTAGCCCAGCATCGTACTGGCGGAGACATTCCCTGCGTCCGCGGCGCGTTCGATCCACTCCCAGGCCACTTCGGACAGTTCCGGGTTCCGGTTCGCCGACAGCATTCGGCCCATTTCCAGGGCCGCTTCGCTCTCACCGTGCTCCCACGCTTGAATGAGCAACTCCTGTGCAGCCGAAACATCCTTGGGAACACCGCTTCCGGAGGCGTGCATTCGGGCAAGGACGACTGCAGCTCGACCTTCGCCCTTTGCGATGGCCGCACGTAGCAGATCAAACGCCTTTGCAGGACCGAAGCTGGTTGCCGAGCCCTCGAGCCCCATCAACGCAAGATTCACCGTTGCACGCAAATCGCCCTGATGCACGGCGAGTTGATACCACTTCACCGCGTTGACGAGATCCCGGCCCACGCCGAATCCGTTCGCCAACATCTTCGCCACATGAAACTGCGCGCTTGCCTGCCCGCTGTCGGCGAGTGCGAGAACCTGCGAGTAGGCGACCGGGTAGCGGGCCGAGCCGACGTCATCTGCTTCATCCAGACACTCAATCGCGGACATCGCGTCGTCAGCATGGGCCGTCTTGGCCAGGTTGTGTCCCAGATACGCCTTGTAGTCGTCAATACAGTCCGATTCCCGGATCGCGTCCCACACGATTTCATCGATCGCGGTGTCGTCGTAGCTGATGGTCATCAATGGTCTCGTTGGATGGGTTCGATACAGGAAGGGTGAACGGCCACAGTGGTCGTGCTCGTGCTCTGGTCAATCGGATCGAGGCTGCTCCGTTGCGGCAGCGGTCACGCGCCCGGTGAGAGGGGGCGGCCCCCCGTAGCGGAAGTGCCTGCCCGCTGGACCCCGCGGACTGACGGCGCGTCGCTCTTCACCGTGCCTTCGTCGCGGGACTGGTGGCGCCAGTTTCCGCCGATCGGACCTGTTCGTTCGCGCGGCGGCAAACCCGCTCCATTCGCCTCAGAAAGCAACCGCCCAGTCCGTCATGTCCGACGATGACATGGCCCTCCCGCATCTCTGCAATACCGAACGCCCTCTCGGTGCGGGATACGAATGTCCATACCTCGTCGCTTGCGGTCAATTGTCCGCGAAACGCAACCCACGCTGCATTGAGATGCCCGAATGGCACGTCTGGAACGGCGCCCAGTGGATCCTGGACACGCGCCGCCCGCTCGATCTCCTCGATCGTTGTCTTCCACTGCAGATCCTCGCGTCCAACCGCAAAAGGCTTTGGCAGGGAAGTCTCATTCGCGTTCGACCGGTTCGCCCCGACGAGCTCCTTGAACATTACGTAGGGCCAGAACGGCGTGAAGAGCAAGACCCCCAGCGCAATGCCCGAACACTCCCGCGCATTGGCCCAGCAAGACGGTGGCTGCTCGTGCCTGGAATGCGGTTTGGACAGCGACGGCATGGCCTTGTCGGTCGACCGCCTTTTCATGACGACAGCCGTCGAAATGACAACCATGCCAACCATCAGGTATCCCAACAGCCACGTCATCAACACTCCGTATCCCGGTCCGACCCGAATATCGTCATCGCCATGACCGAGTAGCCTTCACTACCCGACTCGCGGCTTGACACGCCGTTGTCCTGGATCTCTTCCGAGGTCACGACGCCGTCGGTGACATGGATCAGGTGATCGCGCTCGTAACTTGATCCGTAGCCCATATGGACGTAGCTGAGGATCTTGCCCTCCGGGATCCTCAGGGTGCCGGTGAACCAGTGCGCGAAGACCCGTTTGGGATGATCGGGAAAGATGGTTGCGAGTGTGGCCTGCGATCCGTCGGCGAGGGTGCCCGTGAGATCTACAAGATAGAGGCGGGAATCAACAATTTCCCAGGTACCGACGTAGCCACGCCATAGCGCGGTGCAACTCCAGTCGTCGAACGCGGGCGCCTTGCCACCCAGTTCGAAGTAGTGGCCGAGCGGCTCGGTGCACATCGTGACTTGCTCGCCGTTGATCAAGAGTACTTCGCCAATCTGTGCGGTCATCCGGTCTTCTCCAAAGAGGCAGGTGCGCGCCGCACCCGCCAGTTCCATCACGCCTTGTCGCCACCTTCGCCTGGCTGGGGGTCGGCCTTTCCCTGGCGGGACTTGCGCTTGAGAAAGCTCGGCGCCTCGCGATCGCTCGACATCGAGAGCATCTCGTCCTTTGCAGACAGGCGCCGATTCATCCGGCTGCTCGAATAGAGCGCTTCCTTTCGAAAGCGCATGCGATCCATGGATTGCGCGAGCTCGACAAGTCCCTCCAGCACCTGCAGCACCCACGGATTGCCGGCAAAACGCTCGCGTGCTTCTTCCATCATCAGCCCGATCGCCTCCCAGTTCCCACGCTCGGCGAGCTTGCGCGCACGGGTGATGAAATCGGCGGCTTCGATCTCGCTGCGACGGGACACCACGAGCGGGTCCTCGACGAGCGCCGCCCACGCATTGGCAGCCATCGCGGGAAGCGAAAGTTTGGCGTCGGCGAACGCAACCGGCTCGTTGCTTGGCGAGAGACCGGTTGCGGCAGCCTGAAGCAGTCCATTCACGTTGTCCGCGGCGATTTCGGCAGGTAGCTCCAACTGGACGAGAGCCCAAGCCTCGGCACCGTACGCGAGATCGGGGAGATGAATCGTCGGGAAGTCACCGCGCTGCTCGATCCGATAGTCGTTAAGGAGCCGAATCTTCACGCCGGCTGGCGCGGCGAGCGACAGGCGAAGGTTGCGCGCGAAGAGATTCGAAATCAGGTCGAACTCGGCAGCGAAGGGCTCCATGAGATCGGCGGCAGTGTCGCCGTAATAGTGATTTCCCCCGGACTGCCTGGCCATTGCCACCATCAGGTCTTCATTGAAATTGCGTCCAAGCCCGTAGGTCGAAGTGCTGACGCCCTTGGACGCCGCTTCCGCGCAGAGCGCGGCGATCTCATCGACGTCGGTCGTTTCACCGACATTGGCATTGCCGTCGGAAAGCAGGATCACCCGCGCAATTGAGGCGTTTTCAGCGTCGGGCGGCAAGGATGCGAAGCCTGCCTTCCAGCCTCCGTGCAGGTTTGTCGATCCGCCGGCAGTCACTCGGTCAAGGGTCTGATGCAAATGGCGGCGATCACCTACCAATGTGGCTGGGCAAAGCAGATTCACGCGGTCGTCGAAGACCACCAGTGAGGCGACATCGGTCGGGGCGAGCCGGTCGAAGACGTGAGCCGCGCATCTCTTGGCTTCCTCGAGTGGAGCTCCCGACATGGAGCCAGAGCGGTCGATTACCAGTGAGAGATGGTAGGGCTGACGCGGCTTGGCTTCGCTTTCGGGTTCATCGGGAGCCTGCACGCGGATCAGCACGTCGAGCTTGTGAGCCGCGCCGGCGATCACTGCGGGCCGGGCGGGGTGAATCAGGATCGGGTGGGAAGTCATAGCAGCTCCTCTGTACCGGGCGTCATTGCCCGGTGAATGGAGCGACGATAGGGAACGCCGGGCTCAAGGAGTGAGCCTGGTCAGGGCGCTACCAGACTGCGACGGGCAAGCCGTCGCGACATCGTGGGCAGAATCTCGCTCCACGAATCTTGAAAGGTGTCTGGAGGCGCGCGCTCCAGAATGCTTGATCATCGGCGTCCTTCAGATAGGCGAAAGTACGTGGACGTTGAGTCTTGTCGATTGGACCTGCGCATTTCTGCCACTGGCGGGTACTCAAGGCGCACCGTGGCGACGGGGTGGTCTGGTTGCATTCATCACGGGCGCTGGGTGGTGGCCGAGTGCGGGCCGGCAGGTCGGCGGCTAGTGGCGCGCGTCATGAAGGCGCGCTTGATCATCGATCTGGACGGGCTCACGCCATGAGCCATGCTTGTCGGACAATGTGCGTGTGCCTCTGGAAACGCGGCGATGATCTGGCGCCTCGCACTCCATGCCTCACGCTAATGACCGGCAGAACGGTGCTGGTGATTGACTTGGAAGTGGGCTGGGCGCAGTATCGTCTTGCGCCGATTTGAGATCACAGCTTGCGGGCGCCTGAAAAATACAGCTAAAGCGGAAGTCAAACCCGCTTTGGCGCGCGAGCGCGAAGCGGGTTTTTCTTTTTGCAGCATCCGCCGGCCTTAACGACAACTTGCCGGGGCGGACAACAAAATCCGGCTAAAGCGTCACCGCCTCTTTCGCCCCCGCGAGGCCGGTCACGCCGGTCAATCAGGGGGCGGGAGACGTCAGATGCTCGTCACACACTGGGCCGACCGGCCCCGTAGCCGCAGTCCCGAGGCGCTCGGCCGCTTTATTCCGCAATCCACGCGTACCGTTCGCGTAGCCCGCGCCGACAGGCAGGGCGGCGAGGCACTTTCCATCCATCGCGTGCTGCGCGACGCGGCGTGCCACTTCGGCCTTTCAGCGCCAGACGCGCCTGAGACCTTCGAGAAGCTCATCTCCTGAGCCTGCTAAGCGCGACACTGCAGTCAAGCAACGGGCTGGCCCACCTCACGGGCCGGGGGATTTGATTCCAGCTTGCGGCCCCCGCCAGACCGGCAAAGCCGCTAAAGAGGAGTATCACCATGGACCGCAGGACCTTTCTGAAAACGCTCGCCTCGCTCGGGGCCAGCATCGCGCTGCCGCTGGACGTCGTCGCCGCAACCGAACCGGAGATCGACGCCGCCTGGGCGACCGCAAGCCGGGCGTGGGGCCTATTCGAGGTCAGTGACTACGGCACGCTCTCCCTCGCCAACTTCGAAGCGCCGAAGACCCGGGCGGAAGCCTATTGGCTCGACGTACGCGACCTGTCCTCGGCCTCGGATGTCGAAGCTCACTGGAGCCTGCGCGAGCGCATCGTCGAGCACTACAGGGACCTGCTCTGGGAGCGCGCGAACAAAGCCTCCCTGCGCGCGGAAGAGAACGACCAGCCCTTCGAATGGCCGGACCTCGACGCGCAGGCCGAGGAAGGCTGGGAAGCCTGGCTCGACGGTCTCGCAGAGGGAGATCGCGCCGATGTGGATTCGATCGTCGAGGACTGGCTCGCCGAGGAACCCGACTGGTGCCTCGAGGCGGACGAACTCTACAAGACCGGCAACGCCCAGGGTGCCGCCTACGATCACTTCCTCAGCGAGGATCGGGAGGTGATGGAAGCGCTCGACATCGTCGTCATCGAGGGCGAGTTCCCAGGCAGTTCCTACTACGCGGCGGAGCTTCGGATCCCGGTCGAAGAGGCGAACCGGATCGCGGCGGCGAAGGGCTGGGAGATCCGCTTTGTCGAGGAGGGCTCCGCATGACTTCCATTGGCCCTTCCTCCGCTCAGGACAGCACAGGTGACGCTCCGTTGAACCGGCTCGACCGGCTGCGCCATGACATCGCACGGCTCCCCGTCGATGAAGAGTTCAGGGCCGCGCTGCTGGCCTCGGTAGAACGCTATGCCGACCAGATCCTGGCGCGCCCGCCCGATGGCACCCACGACGGCATGGACGACCTCGAAGCCGTATCGCAAGTCACGCTCAGCGACCTCTACGAAGCGTCGGCCATGCGGCTCGCCGGCGGCGACTGATGTCCCCGTTGCCGTGGCCTGGCCAGCCACGGCGAATCGCACATGGCCGGGGGGATTTGATTCCAGCTTGCGGCCCCCGCCGATTCGGCAAAGCCGCTAAAGAGGAGAACTCGGATGAAACAGCCAACTCAGGGCACGACTGTCGTGCCGCATGCGTCGCCCGCGAGCGACGCCTTCGGCCTCTACCCCCACCAGCGCGAAGGGGTCGCCTTCCTGAGGCGCAAGGGCCACGCCATCCTCGGCGACGACATGGGCCTCGGCAAGACCCGCCAGGCCATCGTCGCGATGAAGCTCGCCGCGCCCGAAGGCTGCGTGCTGGTGGTCTGCCCGGCCTCGCTCAAGCTCAACTGGGCGCGGGAGATCCGCGCCGTCGAGCCCGATGCGGCGATCGAAGTGCTCGGCGTCGCGGGCCACGCCTGCGACAACCCGCGCTGGGTCATCGTCAACTACGACCTGCTCGGCAAGCACGAGGCCCGCCTGCAGCGGGTGCCCTGGTCCGGCGTGGTCCTCGACGAGGCGCACTTCATCAAGAATGCCAGCGGCCGCAGCGCGCGCTGCCTGCGCCTCCTCGGAGTCGATGGCAGGGAGGACAGGGCGTTCAGGCCGCTGCAGGTGTACCTGCTGACCGGCACGCCGCTCACCAACCGGCCGCGAGACCTCTTCAACCTGCTGCGGGCGGTCGGCCACCCGGCGGCGCGCAGCTTCCTGTCCTTCGCCAAACGCTACTGCGGGGCCTACCGCAACGACTATGGCTGGGTCACCGACGGGGCGTCGAACCTCGACGAGCTCAATCTGCTGATGAAGGAGGTCATGCTCCGGCGCCGCAAGGAAGAGGTGCTGGACCTCCCGCCCAAGATCCGCAGCTGGATCCCGGTGGCAATCGATGGCGCCCCCGTCAGGGCCCACGCCAGTTTCCTCAAGGGCTTCGCCGGTAGCGACCCGGCCAAGCCGAACGACCGCAACTTCCTCGCGCGGCTCACTGCCGTGCGCACGGCGCTGCACAGGGCGAAGCACGCTGCCGTGGCCGAGCGCATCCGGGACGTGCTGGCGACGGGCCAGAAGGTCGTCGTCTTCTGCTGCTTCCAGCAGGGCATCGACCGCCACCGCAAGGCGCTCGGCGAGGCGGCGGTGACGATTACAGGGGCAGACAACGCCGAGTCGCGCCAGGCGGCGGTCGAGCGCTTCCAGACCGACCCGGCGGTGCGGGTCGCGCTGTGCAATCTCGTCGCCGGCGGGGTGGGCATCACCCTCACCGCGGCCAGCCACGTCATCTTCCAGGATCTCGACTGGGTGCCGGCCAATCACCGGCAGGCCGAGGACCGGGCCTACCGGCTCGGCCAGAAGGAAGCGGTGACGGTCGAGTACTTCTTCGCGGACGGCACCCTCGACGGCTACATCGCCTCCCTGATGGAGACCAAGCTCGCGCTGGCCGATGCGGTCGAGGCCGAACTCGTCCCGGAGGCCAACCTGCTGCATGCGCTGCAGGCGAACCTCACCGCGCTGGCGCCGGCGCTGCTGCAGGAGAGTCGGCTGCTCGCGGCCGATGGCGACGCCGTGGCGCGGCTGGACGCCCTGTCGGCCCGCCTGGGGCCGGCGCTGGAGGCGTCGCCGGTGGCGGACACCGGCCAGTGGGAGTTTCCGAGTTCGCGCGATCCGTCGAAGCGCTACCGCGTCACCTTCGGCCGGGCAGGGCATCTCGAATGCAGCTGCGAGGGATTCCGCTGGCGGGGCGAGTGCAGCCATGTCCGCCAGGTGCGCGCCGAGGTGGCGGCATGAGCGGCCGACCCGAACCCAGGCTCAGCCTGCTAGCCTCGCCGCGCGCACACTCGACCCATCGTCAATCACTGGGAGAACCGACATGATCCGCAACGACTGGACCTTCGAATACCGTTCCGACGAACTCGCCGGCGCTGCCGAGAAGAAGCTCGCCTACCACCGAGAGCGGCTGGCCTTCTGGCAGGCCAAGCGCACCGAGGTGATGGACCGCATCCGGGCCGAGGGGCTGGAGCTCGACGAGAAGATCGCGGTGGGCTACTCCAACCCCAAGGCGCGGGACTGGCAGCGGGGCAACCAGGTGATGGTGCGCAACGACCTGCAGAAGGATCTCGACGAATGCCTCGAGAAGCTCGAGTGGCATACCCGCCAGCGCGATGAATACGATGCCTGGCATCAGGTGCTGTCGTGCCAGCATGAGCGAGCGCAGCAACTCGACCACCAGGACTGGCTGTTCTTCTTCGGGCGCGCCTGAGAAGGTAGATTTGCGGGGTGTCCGGTCATCGCCTGGCGACGGCCGGACGCGCCCCTGTCAGAGGCGATCGGAGCGTGTGCAACTGTAATGGATTCAGAGCGAGTCGACGAGGATCAGACGATGAGTAGAGTCCCTCAAGAAGTCACGACACCGCCCGGCGATGATGGGACGCCTGCATCGGACCCGAAGGCGTGGATCGTCGGGCCGCGTGCCGATGAGTTGCGATCGTTCTTCATCGAGCACATGAACATGCTTAAGTACGCCCCAACCTATCGGGACGATCAGCGGGTGCTGGATGCGTCGGCGGAATTCGTGGAATTGCCGGACGGCCGCTTTGTGCCGAGATGCGTGGTGGCCCCGAGAGCCGGGCAAGGTCGAACCATCCGGAAATAGCGAAGTTGGCGATAGCCAATCGGCCTCGGCAAGAGACCACTGTTGCCGAGGGTGCGGTAGGTTGCGCACGGGCTCGAAGTTTGGCGCCGTTAGAGTATGGTGAACAGCTTGAGAAGTACGTATGAGTATCGTCCGGACAACGGGTACGCTTGGTCGTCCGGTGCGACCGGGGCTGGCTATCGAGGTGGTGGCGTTGACTGGGACGGGGGCTATGCACTTGTGCCTTCCCCAAGGCGTCGCAGGGCGGCTGGAACTGAATGAGAATGGGCTCAGCGAGCCTGATCAGGGCGCGACCAGACTGGTATTCGCAAGCTGCCACGATGTCGTCGGCAGCAGTTCTCTCTAGCTTCCTGAAAGGTGTCTAGAAGCGCTTGCTCGAGGTGTTCGCGCCAAATCGCTTGATAATCAGCGGGAATGCTTTGGCTCGCCAGAATTCGAGTGAAATCTGGTAGAAGAGACTGCCCGCCTCCTTGAAGCGATCGACTGTCGCCTCACGACCGTCCGATAACCGGTGGCCTGAGAGGCGCTCAAACGAGTCTTCCAGGGTCGTCGCTAGCGCACTGAAGTTCTTCGGCAAGGGCGTGGCTGAGAGGTCCTTCGCAAGTTCCTCCCAAAGGTACGGGTCGCCGCGCAATCCCCATCTCGACGGCGGTGGCTGAAAGAGTTCACCCACAGTCTTGCGATCCCCCATCTTGGTGCTCCCTCGCGCAAGTTGATTTGAAGTCGCCGATCGGCGACACCACAACTGCTACATTGTATTGCCCCGGTCGCGCCCGTCTCTTCGCGACGTCATGATCTCTACGATCCTGAACCGTAAATTTGCTTGAGGCGGCCCTATTCTGGTCACGCGAAGCCTTAAAGGGAGTCCGTCACAATTCCCCGCAGTCGGTGCGGGCGAGGGCCGAATGTCTGACGTTTTATGAACAGAAACTGTGGGTCGCGAGCACTGCAATTCTGTTGATCGGCATCACGCGGCGTTACCTGTGAATCCCGGCGCGATTTCGGCGCTCGTTACGCCCGCGAGTTGAGTAGGGTCCATCATGCAGAGTCTATGGATCCTGGGGTCGAGCACCCGATCGGCGCTGCAGTCCACATTCCACAACTGCAGCACGTAGCCCGCCACCGCGGCTCGGATCCGCACCGTAAGCGCGGCGCCCGTCATTCCGAAGTCACGGGCCACGATTTCCGGACGCTTCTGTCGCGGGTGCGGGATAAGGTCAAGAGTAAGTACTCGATTCCATTGCTCGTCTTGCGACGCAGCCTCCTCGGCTAACACTTCGCTGTCGAAAATTGTGCTGGCGGATTCAATGCGAGAGATGACGAGGTCGCGAAATTCGCTCTTGCTGCGATCAAAGACCCGCGCATGCCAGCGCAGTCCACTGTCGACCAGCGCATGCGGTGCGATCAACTGATCGGAGGTGCCGCGCTTCAGCGAGTGATAACGCACCCTCAGCACCTGCTTTTGGTGAATCGCTCGCGTCACGGTGGCGAGGATGTCCATCGAAGGACGGTTCAAGCGCAGCGGAAGCTCGCATGGCAAGTAGCTGCCCTCGCGCTGGTCGGCTCCGTCGCCGAAGCCTCGCGAGATGGCGGAGAGTACACGTTCGGACGAGTGCTCGAAGATGGGGGCGAATTCGCTACCGATTACGTAGATCTTTCGACTGCCATCGAAGTCGATGTTGCCCGCAGCCAGTTCCCGATAGGCCGTCAGGTCACGCGTGGCCACCGCCGGTGCGATGCCGAAGCGCGCCATCAGATCCTTGCGGCTCACGCTGCCCAGGAACCACAGCCGGAATTCGATGAACGCGAGGCGGTTCCTTTGCGTCTGTCCCATTTCATCGAACCTTTCCATAACCATCCTCGCGCTTCTCGTGCCAATTGGACGACTATAGCGCAGGCTGGCGTTGACATCATCAAAACGATTATATAAATTGTTATCATCAAAACGATTATATGATTCGCAAATGGGATACGACATCATTGGCGACATCCATGGCCAGGCCGACAAGCTCGAAGCGCTCCTGAAGCGCCTCGGTTATGAACGCAGGCTCGGACTGTGGAGGCACCCGTCGCGGACCGCAATATTCGTAGGGGATTTCATCGATCGCGGTCCGCGCCAGCTCGACACGGTCGCCATCGTGCGCCGAATGGTCGAGGAGGGGGCTGCGAAGGCAGTCATGGGTAACCATGAGCTGAACGCGATCGCCTGGGCGACGCCACATCCGAGCGGTAACGGTGAATACCTGCGGCCGCACAACCACCCCAAGTGGGGAGTCAAGAACCGAAACCAACATGCGAAATTCCTCGAGGCCGTCGAGCGCCAAGCTGAGCTCCATCGCGATCTCGTCAAATGGTTCATGACCTTGCCGTTGTGGCTGGAACTGCAGGAACTTAGGGTGGTTCATGCATGCTGGCATCCCCGTTTCATGGACTGGCTGGCTCCATTTCTCACCGAGCACCGGCAACTGCGGGCCGAATTGCTGGAACCAGCAACAACCGAACCCGAGGACGACGCAGCGAAGGACAACGCAGAGCCCTCGATCTTCAAGGCGGTCGAGGCGCTCACCAAAGGCATCGAAATCCCCCTGCCCGCGCCTCACAGCTTCCGGGACAAGGACCAGATCGAGCGCAACCGGGTGCGCATACGCTGGTGGGATGTTGGGGCAGCAGACTATCCCAGTGCGGCGATGCTTGGTCCTGAGATCTGCGATCAGCTGCCCGGTGACCCGATTCCTGAGCACGCCCGCATCGCCCCTCCAACTGACAAGCCCATTTTTTTCGGCCACTACTGGTTCACAGGGACGCCGAAAGTACTGGTGGAGCATGCGGCCTGCGTGGATTACAGCGCAGGCAAGGACGGACCACTCGTAGCCTACCGGTGGGACGGGGAGAATCGTCTTACGAACGCCGCGTTCGTCAGCAGCGACTGATAGAGTTTAGCGTGGGCGCGAGAAAGTACGCCGAGGAAATCCGGGCAGTCATGCGGGAAGAAACCGTTGGCGCGGGCGAGGCCGCGCTGAAACTCGGCGAGCGCTTTCGCTGCGGAGTTGGCGTCGATCAGGATCTCTGGGCGGCTCGCCACTGCTACGGTGTGAGCGCCCGTCTTGGAGACATTGAGGGGCAGAACAACCTGGGCACAATGTTGCTCAATGGCCTTGGTGGAGCGCCTGACGCCAAGGCGGCGACTCGCTGGTATCGTGCGGCGGCCGAGCAGGGGCAGGCCGTTGCCCAGTTCAACCTCGCGATGCGCCACCTTTACGGCAGTGGTACCGAGCGGGACGACGCCATCGCGGCGCGGTGGCTGATGCTGTCGGCCGAACAGGGCTACATCGAGGCGATCGGTGAACTCGGCACGCTGTTTCGCTTCGGTCGAGGCGTGCAGACCGACCTGCTTGTCGCGGCTGAACTCCACATTGCTGCAGCGCAGGCTGGCGATGATTGTGCGCACGGCAATCTGGCCGCTTATCAGGGAGAGTTGGAAACCCTTGCTCTCGACGGTAGCCGCGAGGCGGCACTCCGCCTCAGCCAGATGGCGGACTGGGGGCTAGGTTGTGACGAAGATCCTGCACAGTGCTGGGCTTGGCTAAGCTGGGCGCGCGAGGGCTGTCGTCCAGATCCGGAGGAGGATGAGGGTGTCCGCACCGCCGTCATTGATGCAATGGACTTCTTTCGATCGGTGCAGCCTAAAGCTGTACGCCTGGCCGGTGAATCCTGGCTCTCTGAAAAGGTGGCCAGGCATCGAGCGAAAAATCGCGGGTCGGAACCTTTGGCCACCCGTGCGTGATCGCTGGCGCGGACAAGAGGAACGGTCTATCCAGTTCGCGCCCGACCTCCGATCGGATTCATGTGCCGTGTTCGGCAGTTCTCAATGCTTCGGTCATCAGCGCTCTACGTCTTCAGGCCGATGGTCGGGACATTCAGGCATCCCGAGAAATCTCAATATTCGGCTCGGCACTCAGGACACCCCGGTACCTTCGATTTCCTTCGAAGCGCGCGTCGCATGAAATTCGAAAGAATCGAGAATAGGGGGCATGTCGTGCACACGACTCGGCCGCAAGTGCTGCAATGCCGAGCCTCCAGCGGGGAAACGGTTCTCCCGCACCGTTGGCAGATGAACCCGATGCTCATGAGAGTCGAGACCGCAGTGTTTTAAGACTGAGCGTCATCCGTCGAAAGTCGCAGACAGGTCATAGGGAAGCGCCGGATGACCGACCTTCTTTAGCGGATGCACCTTCGCTGAGCACCTTATAGCCGCGCTTCAGTCCACCCGGCACAGTGCGGACTGTATCGAGGACCGCTTCTTTCCAGCCGGCACTCCTCGTCATGCGTTCGAGTCGCTTCTGCCTTGCGGTGGTGGCGTTTGCGTTGATGGCGCATCGCAGGCTATCCAGATTCCATGGTTGCGTCGGGTCGCCCACGGCAACAACTGCGCACGAAACCTTTGGGATGTCGAGCGCTTCAATGGCCGCCTCGCGCGAGGCGCGCATGTTGCGTTCCTTTAGGCGTTCTCCGCCCTCAATGTCGTAGGGTGGTGCCCACTCCATCGGCGGGGTCAGTCGATCCGCATGGGTTAGCGCGAGCACAACCGGTGTGCGCTTGAGTCGAGCGTCTGCATCGGCGATGGCGCGAAGGCGGTTCAGGGCTCGGCCATCGGCCGCCCTGTCGGCGCGATTGCTCGCGGCAACCCAGACCGCCAGATCCACGTCGCGGATCAAAGTCTCCCAACCAACGTCAAACTCCGTGGGCGCTTCGATGAGGTGCACTGCACCGACATCCGGTAATGCCATCTCCACCGCGAGTGGCTCATTCACAGGAGAGGTGTCGGTTGCCAGAGCGTCGAAGCCGACAAGTGCGTTAATCAGGGCGGATTTGCCCGAGCGAGCCTGGCCAGCGACAAGAATACGGAGCGGCTCCGGATCCAAATGTTCGAGAAGCCGCGCCTTCTTTCTGGCGGGGCGCGCGGACAACTTCCGGTACTCGCCGTTGTAGAGCCGCATCAGGACCTCTCCCACCTCTCGCGCGATCGCGCCGGCGAATCGAATTTTTAGTTCCCGGCTAAGGGAGCTTATCGCAGCATCGAGCAGTAGCTGTCGGACTTCCGCGGCAATTGCGGTGGCTGGGTTCAGCAGGCGGACAACCCGATAGATGGTACTGATCCTGGTGTATCCGTCGTAGACCCGTGACCCGGACACCATGAGGCGGATGTCCACGTGTTGAAGCGCGGGAAGGTCCTCTAGGATTGCCGCACGGAGCCGTGAGCAAACATCCTCAATGAGATGCATTCCTTCAGGAATCGTGAATCGAAGCCGTGCATCCTTGTCTTCAGGGTGGTACGCGCGCGAAACACCGTCGATCACTCGAGCCACCAGGTCCTGGATCGACTCGAGGGACTCGACGTCCTCTGGTTGGACTGATTCGATGACCTTATTGGTCGCCTTGCGCGCGCGTCGGTCCGCTGCCGAATCCGATTCGAGTTCCGCCGAGCCGAGCGCACCTGCCACGGCCGATGCGCGAAGCTTGCGAACAAGGAAGAGGAGAAGCGGGAGGGCGACGGTGACGACCGTCAGTTCAATTAGTCGATCGTTTTCGGCCAGCCAGACAACACCAAGAACGATCAGGCCAACCAAGAATGTCACTACGGCCAAAGCGATGACAGCCTCGGCCCAGTAGCGTTGAAGCTCCTGTTGCAGGCGTGTCATGCGGATTGCTGGCCGCGCTCGCGGCGCCAGTTCTTGTAGTAGTCGCGGGCTTGCTTCATGGCGTCCTTGTAAGCTTGGTTGAGCTCGTCCCGGGTTGCTGGTGTGCCCGCTGCCTGACTCTGCAGGAACTTGAGCGCTGCCTCACCGATTCCCCATGTGATTGCGAAGGTCCATGTCGCCACCGCCGCCGAGCCGGCCACTGGCGCCAGCTTGAGGACTTGCTGAGAGATCCAGGAGCCTCCGAAACCCAACACAAATCCGGTCCCGAGCGTCGAGCAAAATGCCTTCCATTGATCAAGGCCGAACGGATAGCCAAGTCGTTGCGCAAGCTGTCGAACCATCATTGCCTGTGCGCTCGCCGAACCCAGGCCCCCGAGGACCGGGATTGGCACGGCGTTGGTGGAGGCTGCAGCCAGGGCCCAGGGGAGAATCACCTTGAGCCGAAGATCATTTGAGCGCGGAATGCGATTCATCGCGGTTGGAACTTCCGCTTCAAGTGCCTTCCACAATGCATCAACCCCATAGTTGGTCGGCGGAAGGGCGTGATCCGGCGTCGTAAAGTCAATGGGTACAAATACCAAAGAGCGGCCAGGGATGCGAGAAAAGCGCTTGCGCTGTTCTGCCAGCGCGCGACCGAGCCTTTGCTCGGCAGCATTCGCCGTGAAATCCTCGGCCGTGCCTTGGAAAGGGTAGGGCCAAGCGTGTGCAGGCGACTGCTCATAGCAGTGGTGGAGACAGGTCTGAGCCACGATTACAGGCCAATCGCTCTTCGACTTCCGGATGGTGGCGAGGACGTCGACGATGGCGTCGATTGATGTGTCGTTCGCTCGCACCACGACCAGCGTGACGTGCGAGCGCTTCCGGGCCTCCGCCAGATCGGGCGCAGGATCGTAGTCGTGAAAATCCTCGAGACCTCGCGTATCGAGGAACCGCACCACCGGCTGCTCTGGCGGGAAGTCATAAACTGATGCGTGGCGAGTGACCGGAACGAATCCATTCCCCACTTCATGAGCCGCCTGACCGGTGATTTCCGCCACGATGCTTGTCTTTCCCGCCTGAGTTTTCCCAAGCAGCCAGATGACGGGTGCCTCAGGCAGTGGATCGCAGACGGTCGATTGAGATTCCTCTTTCATCAATGCACTCTACTTTGTTCTATGCGGCTTCAATTTTCCGCACGTCATGGATCTGCCAATTGCCCGCTCACCGCCAATCAGGCGGTAGCCGCTGCGGAATTAGTCACATTGGTCAAACGCCTGCGACTGTTGAGGGCGTGAAGGTTCAAGTGGTCGAGCTACCGTGACTGCAGCCAATTGCAGCGCACGATGCTTACCGAGCCTTCCAAGGATCTGAGTGATGTATGGGAATAAATGCGCTCCAAGCGCACTAATCACCAATGGGCTACTCCCGGCATTCTGATCCCCGGTTGCCGGACAAGGTCTAACCAAGCCATCAGGTTGATTCCTCGTGCGTATCAGTGCGTCGGCAAGGGCGAATAGCCACGTTGTCTGGCAGGTCAGCTACAGGGCAGTACGCGCACCAGACTTGAAGACGTCGGATGGAGCAGCTGAGGCATAATTTCATGCAGCTGTACGTCATGTATTGATCTTTACATCAATCTTCATCGACTCGAGACGCGCGATGGCCAGCTTTACATCCAGGCTGCCGTTTTCCACCAAGGTAACCATTCTCTCAGCCTGTTCCGGCGAGATGAGCTCGTTACTTGTTGCAATCGTGACGAGTTCCCGCAATCGTGAAAACCCCGCCTGGGTTGTCTGATCTTCCTCTGCGGTCTTCAGGCGCTTACGGAGTCGCTCAACAAGTTCCTCACGAGCGCGGTCCTGCTTGCTCCCCGATCGGACGACTCGTGCGATGCCATAACCGGCGGCTGCAGCAACCGCTGCAGTGCCGATTACCCATCCAACCGGCGTTGCAGCGACGAAGGTACCGCCAAGCAGGCTCCCGAGTGTCGTTGATCCCAGAATTGTCGACGCGCCGGCGGCTGCAGCCACCGTTCCAGAGACCGCCGCTCCAGCAGCAGCTCCTCCCGCGATGGCCAAGCCTTCACCGGCTACTCCCACCTTGTCTCGAGCCTCGAGTTTTGCAATGGTGTTCTTGAGCCTTGCGACCTCCGTGTCCGGAGGTTCGTTCTCCAACTCGGCGTCGCCTTGGAATACGAGGTTCTTGGCGTCAATCACGATTTTCCTGGCGCTCTGTTGCGCCACCTCAAAACTCTTGCCAATCTCCGCGCTCTGGATGCGGTCTTCAATGGCATCGCGCGACTGGGTGTAACACTCTCGCGCAGCAGATTGGGTTCGATCAAAGATTTCGTTGGCTGCAGCGGTCAGCTCCCGTGCAGCGTCGCTCTCGACTGCGCGCTCAACCGCAGCAACGACTTTTCCAGCGTAATCACTGGCGGCGTTTGCGGAACTCTTGCCCAACTCCGCCGCTCGCGTAGATGCACTGCTCAGCACGTCGCTGGCGCTCGGCAGATCGGCGATCGCCTTTGCCGCCGTGGCGGCGGCAATGTCCTTTAGCCTGTCCCAATTCAGGACCATGACGAGCTCTCCTGATTCTTGAGATCACTCATGATTGGGTCCAGTACTCAGAAACCGCGATGAGAATGCTTTGCAGGAGTTCGAAGAATTTGTGAGCCAGGGTGATCGCAGCGGTGTAGGGGGACCCGGAATAGTCGCCTTCGCCCATCGCCGCGCCAACCCCCGCACCGTATAGCGTCGAAATCGCAGTCGATACAGGTGCAAGGATTGGACCAAGAATGGGGATTCCCGCCACGAGAGCGGCAACCGCGGCGCCGATCGCCAAGCCGATCGTCAACTTCGGGTTTGCCTTGAGAAAATTGAAGATCTGCTGGACGATAATTCTGCCGATGGCGATGACCTCTCCGGCGACAACTTTCGTCTTTTCCCACAGAGCCTTCAGCCGCATCATGATTTCGCTCGGGATCCCCATGTTGATCCCGTCGATCACGAAATCATCGAACCGGCTTGATGAAATCTCCCCGTTCATCAGGGTCAGTTCGAAAAGTCCCTGCTCGGGGTTGAAGGTCCGAAGTGCAGTCTCTGCCATAACAATCTCCAGTCTCACAGTGGCAGGCGTCTTCCTGCCACGACCCATGTTCGCTCGCGGACCGTCTCCATGAGCATGCGTTTAGCAGCACACCGCCTAGGTTTCTGGCATGGCGGCCAATGCCTTTGCGGAAGTGATGCACGATGGATTGCCGAGCAACGGTCAAAAGTCGAGCTTAGGCTTCTCAAGGGCTATCGGCGGATTCGACAGCTTCTTGATGGGATCGACGGGGCGAGGGAGTCTTTGGGGTGGTGAAGCAAGCCGCATCGAGGAGCCTCATACCGTGCCCGACCGCCATGAAGACCTGCGGCAACATCGCTGTCCGGACTGGCTACGCCGGCAAGCCAGCTGAAGCCCTCAAGCGGTTCCGTGCGCTGCTGCCCGATCAGGAGCGTGTCCTCGGTATCGACTGCCCAAACACCATGGTGACCCGTGGCGATATCGCGAAGCTAGAGCAGATTGTGGCGGCAGTTTCGAGCCCATCGGGAGGGGCACGCAGGCCGCGCAACAGCCCCGAGTCGTGCGGTTCAGGTTTGCGGTTCAAGCACTGCAAAGGCATGGCCGGATGATGAGGCATCGGCTCCCGTCGCCGACTTACGCAGGCAACAATGCAGCATTCGAGATCATCTGCGGCTTCGTGATCGGTCTGGCCACGAGTTCCATGTGCAGGAATCCGGTCATGGCAGGGCATTGCAAGGCAGATGCGCCACTCGCTTGGCGCCGCGTGGGAGCGCGAGGACAATGATTGATATCGAATTCCGCTCGGATCGTCCCCATGCCCACGCTTGCTGACCTTCCTCCGCCGGAGGTCCAGTCCGATCTCGAAGCGCTTCGCGCCCATCTGCATGTGACGCTTCCGGCAAAGCGGCTCGACGAGAACCTGCTGATCGCGACCTGGAACCTGCGCGGCTTCGCGTCGCTCACTCGCGAGTGGACCGCTGGGGAGCGCGACTCGCCGAAACGCGACCTGCGAGGACTCCTAGCGATTGGGGAGATCGTCCGGCGTTTCGACGTGATCGCAATTCAGGAGGTCAAAGGGGATCTTCGGGCGCTTCGGGATCTTTTGAAATGGCTCGGACCAGACTGGGCCTTCCTGATGACCGACGTCTCCGGAGGTGCCGCGGGGAACGACGAGCGCATGGCCTTTCTCTTCGATCGTCGGCGAGTCGAGCTCTCTGGCCTCGCCTGTGAGTTGGTCGTGCCGCCCGAATGGCTAACCGAGATCGCTCCAGGTGCGATGAAGAGCCAATTCGCGCGCACGCCCTACGCGGTGAGTTTCAGGAGCGGAAAGGCGACCTTCATCATGGTGACCTTGCACGTCCTATGGGGCGAAGATTCAGCAGAGCGCATTCCCGAGCTCAGCGGCATCGCGCGTTGGCTAGCAGAATGGGCACAGCGTTCGAGCAATTGGGAGCACAACCTCATCGCCTTGGGCGACTTCAACATTGACCGCAAAGGCGATCCGCTGTGGCGGGCGTTCACCTCGACTGGACTGAAAACTCCGGCAGATCTCGACGCAGTACCGCGTTCCATCTTCTGTAGCGCTGAAGGGGTTGGGTCGGGAAAGTTCTACGACCAAATCGCTTGGTTCGAGGACGAGCACGGCATGCCAATGCTGGGCATGAGCCATCTACGGGCCGGGCACGTGGATTTCTTGCCCTATGTCTATCGCGGAGTTGGTCTGACGAAGAGTGCGATCTCGTATCGGGTGTCGGATCACTATCCCTTGTGGGCGGAGTTCGCCGTTTAACTTGGACAGGCGAGTAGCCAAGAAGCCGTTGCTCAGGATCGCTTGGAGTTCTCTGCCACTGTTGGATCGGGCCGTAATGGCCAACCCCACTTCGTGCTGCGATCGAACGAAAACACGTGCTCGCGGGGCGACTCCTCGCATCGCCCGACGATCCTCCGTGTGAAGTCGCTGCCGCCGTTCTCTAGCCGAACCATCCAGCCTCAGATCGGGCATTGCGCCGAGAAGCGCTGAACCAAGATCGCGCTGTGCCCTCCAGGCACCCGCGAGCGATTGATCTCGATCGTTGCCCCTCGCTCCTTCCAGGCCAACATCCACTCCGGCGCAACGATGATTCGATCATCGAAAATCCGAAAGGCCGCGTCGAGGTGCCGGTACGCGTACCAAGGAACGCCGAAACGGAAAATCAGCAGTACCAGATCGTTCGCGTAGGGGATCTTTCCGACTCTAAAGGACCAGCCAGATGAGCGTGGCCATCACTGCGACGAGCGACAGACCCAGAAGCTGACACGCAGGAAATCCGAATCGCCTCATCGGAGTCCATTGTGCGGCCCGCCCCAGAAGCAGGCGCCCGGGCCAGGAGAACTGCAGCGATAGGTCGCGCGAATACCTGGTCGCACCAGGGGTGCCTTCAGAGAAATCCTCAGCCGACTGCTCATCTGCGACCGGGAGTTGGCGTGAATCCAGCCTGTAGAAGGTGGGACTGCCCTCCTCCTTCAGCACAACCGGATACACGCTCTACCCGGCCTTACGGCAAAGCTCGATCAATGTAGGTTCGATCTCTGGGAAGCGTCGGCCTTCAATGTCCTTCCAGATTCGACTGAGCCAAGCCGAGGGCTCCTGGTTCGGGTTGCCTCCAAGGTCGAGATGGATCGCCTTTGTCGAAACACGACGTGGCTCATTGTCCGGCGAGGCATGTGCAAGGGTTTCGCGCGCCAAATAGGGCAGCACCTTGCCCGTGCTCCGTTCCTGAATGTCGCGTGGGATCGCCTCCAGGAGTAGCCTCGCCAGTTGGGCGTAAGGCACACCGCCGGCACCCTCAGAGACCTCAGTATAGTGAAGCGGAGTCTCTGGCCCGATTGGTTGACGTGAGATCGCCCCCGCTTGGGGTAATGCATCGCATGCGTGACTTGCTACCCTATGTCCGACCGATTGCGTAATTGAGAGCACGTCAGCGAGTTACATGGCCGCCGTGAATCCCGGTCGGGCATCGAAGGTGGCATCATGGAAGGATTACACGGAGGAATGATGCAATCGCTTTCCCGTTTGTCAGATGTGGAATTGAAGTCACTTTCCCGCAGCATCGAAAAGGAACTTGCAACGCGCACCGACTCCCGCGCTCTGCGCAAAAGGTTTGAGGCCTTGGCTACGGCTCAAGGGTATCGGCTCGAAGAGGTGCTCGCCGGTGGCCAAGTGATTGCAACCACGCGCAGGAGGTCGACGTTGGCCGGGCGGAAGGTGCCTGCAAAGTACGTTCATCCCTCCAATCGCAAACTCTCCTGGACCGGTCGAGGAATGAAGCCCGCCTGGGTGAAGGTCTGGGTCGAGCGCGGCGGGAGCCTCGATGCGCTGGAGACTGCGGCCCAGAAGCTTCACGGTAACCTGGATGGCGAAGGCTAGCCGCTCACAGTGCGTCCCAGGCTAATAGGCTACTCTGGCAAGACAGATAGGTTCCTTGGGGGTGATCGGCGATGGAAGAAACCAAACCAATCTTGACGTCCAATCGCGCTGAGAAGCCCTGGCGGCCAAATGACACCCTGTTGGAGCGGGGGAGGCGGCTTCAGCAGAAGCAACTCCGACGACCAGGGATGCTCACTGTCCAACAGTTTGCTCGTGCCGAAGGCACCAGCGAACGCCGAGTGCGTTTCGAACTCGCGCGGCCCTGCTCAAAATGGCTGATGCTTGGTACCCGCGGCATGGCCCCTCGGATGCCCGCGTGGAAGTCGTCCCGCGCGCACGAGTGGCTGATTCGGGAACTGCGCAAACATGGGCGGGGCCTTGATGTTTGGACAATCTACTGGGCATTGGACGCGAGGCTCCCAGGGCTGGGCGATGAACGCCCAATTGATGTGATTGCGTGGAAGAACCGGCGACGGGTTTTGTCGGCGGTGTTGTCTGCGCAGAGCTTCCACTCCTGACTTACTAGGCGGTCTAGATTGGCTTGTCCGCTGCAAGTGGAACCGTGCCCGGTCCGCTTGGTTGGCCATCTGTTTGGACGGCCCTTGGGCCTTCGATCCTGAACGAAGCGCATGAGCCACCCTGTTCTCAGCGCCCTGGCGATGCAATGCCGCCGGCTTTTCCAGTCTTTCGCTGACGCGAGGACTTACGCCGCGCCTTCGGCATAGCAGAGTCGTTCAACGGGTATTCCAAGGTAATCGCGTCACCTGGAGGTTCGCTCGGCCTAAGGTCCTTGGAGTCGAACGCCACTGCGGAACCGACGGAAGGACTCGTCGCGCAAGAATTGCTAAACAGCGTTCCCCAGTCGTCAATTGAACCGTTCAGTACCTCCGTCCTGATCTGCTTCAAGCGTGCCTGCCAAACCTTGCGCACTATCCTGAGCAATGCAGCGCAGAGATCGAAGATGTCAAGTTTCGATCCGACGAGATCAACCAGAATTGGCTCCAGATCGTACTGGCTGGCCATCATAGGACTGTGTAGCTCAGAGAACTTCAACCACGTTTCTCCATTGACGCCGTCGCGCTCGGTTTTCAGATCGAGAGCGGCGTTAATTTTCTTCTTGAATTCACGCCCATTGAAGCGATTGCGGAGGTCCTCGTCTTGGAATAGATGGAAATGAATTGAAGCGTAGATCGACATGGTCATGAGTCGACAAAGCTTGCGCGTCTCGCGCGATTGCTCTATTCCTGCAGCCCTGCAAAATTCCCTCTCTAGTTCGATCGATGTGTCTTGAGTGCCATAGGCATTCACGTTTCGAATTCCCGCTTTCATGTCTTTGCTCCTTTGAGATTCTATTGGCAAGGCGATCAAGATGGAGTGAGTATGCCTCAAAATTCTGCGCATGTGTACACCTAACTGATTGATATTAAACGACATTGAGGTTGGACGCACCTTCCCAATTAGTATTGGCGACGACGTGTAAATGTAATTTGTGCGTTATTTCTGAGCCTTTTCAATGAAAGGGCCTGATGTTGGGAGCCCGGATTGCCCAAGCGTTCCGCATGGAGCGCATTGATTTGCGGTCGGGCACGATTGCCCCGAGACTTCGGAATGAAGATTACGCAGGATGTGCTGCTGCAATCTTGGGCTACATGGCCGCCTCCTCAATAGTGCTGATGAGATCGCGCTACAGAGGCATGACTTGCGCGACCTTCGCTGGATGGCATCATGATGGGCATTGCGAGGCAGTTGCTTTGAGCGCACGCAGTCGGGTGCTACGCTCTATCCATGAATGTTTTGCAAGCCACTTACCGGCGGCAGGCCCGCGCGGAGAAGTCAGTGCGTGATGAGCAGCTCATTGCGCTCCATCGAGACGCTGCATTAGCCCTTTCCGGTCCGGACGCGGCGACGGTGCTAGCAAACGCGCTTTCGCAGATCAGCCGTTGGGAGGCGGGAAAGCTTTGCTCAACCCATTACATAGATCGGTGGCGCAGCATCCTCGCCATGGAACCCCTTGAGGCTGAGAAGGCAATGCTCCAGCCTGATGGCGATGGCCCCGCTTTGCGTCAGAACTCGCCGTTTGGCTTCCTACTGCGTCGGTAATCAGTTGCAAAGGACCGGAGCGTGATCGAGCGCCCTAAGCAGCCACGTTTCAGTTGTTGCAGTTGCGGTAGGCAAAGAACATCCGTGGCCAACGCCACACGACAGGACTTCACCGCTGACCTGGAGTTTGCCAATGGGCGAGTCATCGCGCCTCTAATCGCCGTGCTCGATGTCGAAACATTAGCGGAAACCGCTCGCCCCTCTCTAAGACTTTGGTCGAGCGCATCCCACCGACAATGGCAGGTTCGCTCGGCCCTGGCTTCGAGTAGGAACCTTGCGCAGCATGCTGCGGGCAATCAAAGGGCAGCCGACTATCTGGACGGCTCTTGGCCTATTTTGCAATCCAAATTTGCGCGGGCGATATAGAGAATCGTCCCGATCAGCTTCCCGCGGGCAAGGCCATCGGTGTCGATGGCCTGAATGCCCGCCCAGTCTGCGTAGCCTCGGTGGCGCTCGAGATTGAGCGGCCCGATGCGCCGCACATGTTCGGGCGACCATTTGGGATAGGCCCTGTTGGCCCAGTTGGGGAGTAGCAGCCGAGGGGGTTGGTCAGTTGGCGGGTGTCGCACGACCCACTGAAATTCGGCGGCATCGAGCCCGAGGGATTTCAGAAATCGCAGGTAAGTCTTGAGTTCGGCCTGGTATGCCTTTCCATGAAATACCGTGTCCCAGGTCTTCCGGTCGAGGTTTTCCAGATGCAGTTCGAGCCCCGACCGATACAGGCCCGGCGCGCGGTCGCGCATGTCGGCTAGTAGCGGTTCGATCCTGCGCAGGAACGCCCGCTCGGCATCCCCCCGAAAGGTGTGTGGCGCGCTGACCTCACCCTGCGCATCGGTCAGGGCAAGTTGAGGCGCCCATTTCCGGCCCGATGCGAGCATCGTCTCCACCTCGGCCGCGGTGATGGCAACGATATCCGCGATCGCGCCTGCGTCGAATTTCCTGTCGAATCCGAGATGCAGAACCTCGAGCACACGTTCGAGTGAAATCCAGCCTGGCGCCTCATGCGGCGGCGCCTTTCGAGGACGCCCACGGCCCCGGGAGGTGATCGCAGGTGGTGCCGATTCGGCGGGCGGATGTGTGGATCGCATAACTTTCTGCCGACAGCTCGTCAGCAGGGTATCGATGCCTCGCCCGAGCGCCTCGTAAGCGGCCGATGAACTGAGCCCGGAGGCAGCAACGAGAACGGAGGAATCCACCAACCGGACCTCTCGAGCGGCGATCGCGCCGAGCACAAGATCGGTCGCGTGGATGTAGTGGCAGAGGGAGACGAGTGCGCCCGAGTGACCAAGTAGTCGCGCGACGCATTGGGTGCCGGCGCGCTGCGGGGGTGTCGCTCGACCTAATAGATGGACCGTCAGACGCCGGCCCGATCGTAGGGCGCTGGCCGTGAGCGGCATGTGCTCGAAGTGCGCGACGAGTTCGGGAAACTCGGCCGCGCGCAGTCTCAGGTAGGTCCAGGTTCCGAAAGCATGTCGGAAATGGTGCAGAAAGAGCCGCTTGTCGCAGGTCACGGCCCGGATGGCCGAGCACACCAGGGCGCAGACCCGGTCGACCCACGAAAGCGGACTCTTCCCCGCAAACTCGGCAAACAGGTAGCGTACGTCGGACTCCGGTTCGTCGGCTGAGCGGATCGAGTCGAGCCGATTCGCGATCCAGCGCTCTACAAGGGCAGCCTCCTCACGTGACAGAAAGGCATAGGCCGGCAGCATGCGTGTGGCGTTGAGCGTCTTCAGGCGACGCTTCAAATGCGGACAGACGATGATCATCATCCGCCCGTGGAGATGGACGTCACCAATCCTCAATCCAAAGATTTCCATGCGCCTCAGACCCAGCCGGAACGCGAGGATCATGACCAACTGGGCTGTCGCGATCATCTCCGGATCGACCCGCTTGGCAACCTGCTGATCGAGCCAGGCCCTGGCGGCCTCGAAATCGTCGAAGCTCGGCAGGTTGGCATCGACTGGCAACAGCTCTCCTTCCTCGCCGAACACCTCGCGCTCGTTCGAGATCGGCGCCTTGTTGAACCTCGTACGCAGATGGGCGTGGAAATCCCGCAGGCCGGCAACCAGGTGAATCAGCTGCTGGCCGGACACCCCCGCCGATGTGAGCTCCGAATAGATGTCCTCGAGCTGCTGGGTGTCGAGCTTGGCCGGGTTGGTGTCGCCGAGCGCGGCGAGCAGCAGGGGCAAAGCCGTGCCGACCCGCTCGCGCACCGATTCGATCGAAATCGATTTGCCCGACGCGCTGCGCCCGAAAAGTTCCGCGTCCACCCAGTCGAGGTAGATGCACGAAGTGGCGTTCTCGCTCCAGTCCGTGCGTAGTTCGGATATGGCGGCGCTCGCCAGTTCCCGTGTCTGCAGCGCGATTGCATCGAGGAGCGGCTCGAGCCACGGATGCAGGACGCGCAACTCGTCCATGGCCTCGACGAATGCGTCCTCGATGTGCGGGAGCCCCTCTGATTCGGTCAGCTGCGCGCTGCAGGACGACAAATCACGCCCGGCAAACCGCGCCCAGGTCAGTCCATGGAACGCGTGGGACTGTATCGCCCTTTGACTCGTCTGAAGCTCGACCGGCGCGGCGCGCGTCCGCCAGTCAGCGCTTGCACAATCGACCAGATGCCGGAGGCCCTTCGGCATATCGATATCAAATCCGGGGCCCGCCAGGATTTCCGCGAAGCCCTGAACGGCAGTCTTCTCGCCGATCGGTTTAACCGAAGTCGGCAGGCGGTAGAGCAGCATCTCCGTGATCGGGTCCAATGCCCATCGCTGCAGGTGGTAATTGCCTAGCCCCTGGTAGGGAAGGTCGAACTCGAAGGTTCGGCATGCAGGCGCCACGGCAGGCAGTTCGTGCCGGTTGATACGATCGAGCAGGCCGCGCAGTTTGGTCGGGTCGAGCAGTGCGCCGAAGAACACGCTGCTGAGCAGAATCGCAGCGGCCCACTCGTCGTGTAAGGCCTCAATTGACGAGCGCCGGATCCAGACGGTAAGTGCCTCGCGCCATAGCGCGCCGAGGTCGGCGAGTTCCATGTGGCCCGGCGCGAACGGGCTCGTCTGTGGTGGAAAGGCTGCGGCGAGCCGCGTCGGGGGGAGCGTGTTGCCGCCCGGGTCGAGCTTGCGTCGGACTGCGTGAATCAAACCCAGCCAGTCCGCCGCGCCCTGTGGGTCCAGCGCACCATCGGCGTGTTGCGCGACGACGGCGTGCTCGAGTTCACGTGCATCGCGCGCTGTCACTGCTTCGAGGGGGTGCTCGGACAGCACCCGTGCATAGGGGTTGTCGAGCAGACTGAGAAAGGCGAACAGAGGTTCCGCCTGTGCTCGGCGCCGCGGTGCGGCCGATTTGAGCGCGGCGCGCCAGGCTCGCAGAACGGCGTTGTCGATCATGTCGCCTTGCCCCGCTTGGCGAACGGAATGAGACGGCTGGCGACAGGGACGAGGCCAAGGTCTTCATGGATGTCGGCCAGGCGCTCAAGGATGATCCTGCGGTAGCGCCGGTAGTCGAATGTGGAATAGGGACTGAACGGACTTTCGCCGAGATTGCTATGACCCATGAAGGCATCGATCGCTTCGACGGGACAGCGGCGCGCCAGCAGTTCGGTGCGCAGAAAGGCACGATGCCAGTTGGCCGGGATGGGATAGCCGAACCATTCATTGAGGGCGGCGGTAATCCACTCGGGCGTAAGCTCCTGGCTCTCGAATGCAGACCTGAGGAGAGTGAAGGCGCCTGCGCCACCGGACGAATGCCGGATCGGCGCGCCGAACTTCGTGCTGGCGCGCAGGTACTCGACGTGGGCATCCAGGTTCTCGAACTGACGCGCCAGGCCACTTGGCAGGAGTGCGAGTCGCGCGCGACTTTGGCTCGCGTCGTCCTTGTCGGAAAGCGGCGCGATGATCCCATCGCCATCCACCGCGCGGGTCTCGTACCAGTGACGGAACAGCCGGTCGGGACTGCGGGTGGCGCGCGCCGAAGTGGCGAGCGATTGGTAGAGCACCGTGTAGAGCACGAATCGATTGTGATACTGCACGCACCGGACCAGATCCTCGCGGTCCATGCGTCGGGTCGACAGACCTTTGACCAGCGACGTGATCAGCTCGCGCGCCGCATCGCGCTGCATCACGAAGCGCGCGCCGACCCAGGTATGTCGCTCCGGGTCGTCGGCGGCGCCCAGCGGGCGCCGCGGCGGGGGCAATTCGAGTAACCGGGCGAGGCGCAGCGTGGCCTTGAAATGTGCGTCGAGGACGCGATCAAGACGATGCCTCGTGTAGTGCATGCGCGGCTCGTTCCTCATGCGCTGCGCCGCGGTCGTGATCCACGCCAATGTCTGGTCGCCTGACGATTCGGTGATTATCGCGCCAAGGCAGCGGGCGATCTTCTCGTGCGTCAGGCGCGCGGAACCCAGGTTCCCCAGCAAGGCGGAGGCACTTCCGAGAATCTGAGGATGGAATCGCCAGGAGTTCCCGGGTGGGCCTGTCCGCCGGCGCAGGAATTTGAGGACCTTGTCGCCGATGCCGAGTCGCTCCGGCAGCACGAACTCGTCGGCCGATTCGCGATTGATGTCGTCCAGCTCATCGGGCAGTTCGCTGCGATAGTCCGGCATGATCACGGGCAGTCGAAGGCCGATTACCCGCGCGCCGTCGAATGCTCCAACCGTGGGCGATTCGATGATCAGGGCCGGAGTGGGTTTGGCCGTTTCGATGGAGTCGACGGGCTCGCGACTGATTGTCGAATCAGGGGTCAGCCAATCCAGCTCGAGTGTGCGGATGGTCTCGAGCGGTTGGCCGAACGTGAGTGACAACTGCAGTGCCAGTCCGGCCTCGGCGCGCCGCAGGTCGGATGGCGTGGGTGCCGGACTTTGCAGGTACGCATCGATAGATCGGCAGCAGGTCAGCCAGACGGCGCGCAACTCGCTGGGCGTGAGTCGGGCGTAGTCGAAGGTGAGCGTCTGTGCCCGTGCCTCCAGGGCCTGACGCTGCCGCTGGAGCTGCAAGAACCTCCCCCGCAACTCCTCGACTGTAAAGAGCTCCAGTATCGGCCGAAGGTCCTCCTGGGGTGCCACGCCCGAGCGCTCGAGATCATCCTCGGCGCTGCTGCTTCCACCCCCGCCGACATAGATCCGCTGGCCGGCCGGGCGGTGGATGTCCGGATCGCCGCTGACCTCCCGTGCTTCCTCGAAGACGCCGCTGTCCGGCAGGTAGGCGACGTATCCGGGATGGCGAGCCTTGCGGCCGCTTCCGCCCCAGCCGCGGCGGCGCGCCTGCGGTGGCGTCCAGCCACGGAGGACCTGCGCGAAGCGCTGAAAATAGAGACGGATTGCACTCACATAGACGCGCACCCGCTGCGCGTGCTCGGGGCTCCGGGCGGTCAGCGCGCCGAGGGGCGGCTCGAAGGTGGCGAGTGATGTGGCGAAGGTTGGCGTGTCGGGTGCAATCGGGAAGGCGCCGACGATCGGCGCGTAACTTGCGAGCGAGAACTCGCGGACGGCCGGACTTACGGCCGAGCTGCGAATGGGCGCGATCGGCAGCTCGCGCTCGCCATCGTATTCCTCGTAGAAGGCCTGTGTGCTGAGGCGATACCGGCTCTCGATGCAGGCCGCCAGAAGGTGGCCCTGAAGTTCGAGATAGCGACTGGACGTCTGTCCTTCGGCGTTCGGCTGGGGCGTGTTCCAGAGGGCAGCCACAATGCCGTGACGCGTCACGCCCTGGTGCAGGTGCGGGTGATCGTCCGGACGTCTGGGCTGGCGGTCGAACTCGTCAAGACGGGCCATGTGTGAGAGGCGAGTGCGATCACGATCCATCCAGTCGCACAGGTCAGACCAAGCGGCGGTGTCGGCGCGCCACTGACCCGCCCAGTGGAGCGCAGTCGGCTCGAAAGTGGCTTGGGCGAGCAGGCTGCCAATATTTCGGAACGTCTGAGCGTGGGCGATGAGTCGTGGGTGCGCGTTGACGAGCCACAATAGCCGGCGGAGTGCGTCAGCATCGAGCCCGTGCCTCGACGCGGCGGCCAGCAGCGCGAGGTGCGCGGGCGCGGACGCTGGCGGTTCAAAGCTGAGCTTCTCCACTGCGCGCTCCATCCGGTTGGGCTCGTGGCCACGGGGAGGGCAGGAGTCACCGGTCGCGCAATGTTACTGCATCAGGATTCCGGCACTAAGCGTATTTTTTAGATTTTCTATGTCAGAACGCGATAGCGATATGAAGACATCGGTTGCCTGAAAGGCTACGTATTTACTGGCTTAACGCCGAATTGCGTAGCGTGGTGTGGCAGGAAACCGTGGACCTACCCTATCCTCCGAAGGGGGTCGGACGTTCGAATCGTCTCGGGCGCGCCAAAACATCAATGGGTTAGGCCTTCACGGCCTAACCCATTTTCTTTTTCCGGAGCGGCTTCGCGGGCCCCGCGTGGACCGTCAGCCCGAAGCGCCGGCAGGACCGGCACCCGCGAGGCCCTCGGCCGGGGGCGCCCAGCTGCCGCCCAGGGCCCGGATCAGGCCGACGGTGGCCTGGAAGCGGGCAGCGCGTACCTGCAGGGCCGCGCGGCGGTTGGCGAGTTCGGAGCGGCGGGCGTCGAGCAGGTCGAGCTGGCTGACCAGGCCGTTGCGGTAGCGGTGGTCGGACAGCACCGTGGCGCGGACGGCCGAATCCACGGCGCGGGACTGGGCGGTGGCCTGCTGGGTCAGCAGGCGCAGGGAGGCGAGCTGGTCTTCCACGTCGCGGAAGGCCACCAGCACCTGCTCCCGGTAGCGGGCGAGCGCCCCGTCGAGATCCGCCGCGGCGGCCTGCAGGGCGGCATCGCGGCGGCCGCCGTCGAAGATCGGCAGCGCCAGCAGCGCGCCGATGCCCCAGGAGCGGGCCGACCAGGTGAACAGCTCGCCCAGGTCCGAGGACGCATAGCCGCCCTGGGCGGTCAGCGCGATGTTGGGGAACCACGCGGTCCGGGCCACGCCGACCCGGGCCTGGGCGGCGAGCAGGGCGTGCTGGGCGGCGGCGATGTCCGGGCGGCGCGTCAGCACCGTGCTCGGCACCCCGGCCGGGATGGTGGGCAGGGCAGTCTGCCAGTCGGCCTCGGGCAGGCTGAAGTCGGAGGCCGCCTCGCCCAGCAGCAGGGCCAGGGCGTGCTCCAGTTCGGCGCGGCGCCGGTCCAGCGCGAAGGCGTCCGATTCGGTGGCGGCGAGCTCGGTGCGAACGCGGGCCACCTCCAACTCGGCCACGTCGCCGGCCGCAAAGCGGCGCTCGGTCAGGTCGAGGGTGTCGCGATAGGCGGCCACGGTCTCCCGCACCATGGTGCGCTCGGCGTCGAGCGCGCGCAGGGCCAGGTAGGTCTGGGCCACGTCGGCCTGGACCAGCAGCCGCGCATCGGTCAGCAGGGCTTCCTGGGCCTCGGCGTCGAGGCGCGCGGCGTGCGCGGCTTCGGACAGGCGCCCGAACAGGTCGAGCTCGTAGGCGAGGTTGGCGCCGAGGCTGCCCAGGTTGCCGTCGGTGCCGCTGGCGCGGGCCAGGCCGCCGCCCTGGCGGGTCAGCTGGCCACCGAGCCCGAGCTGGGGGGCGCGGTCGGCGTCGCTGGCACGGGCCAGGGCCCGAGCCCGGGCGAGGCGCGCCACCGCCTGCTGGAGCCCATTGTTGCGCTCGGTGGCCCGGGCCTGGAGCGCATCGAGCGTGGGGTCCTCGAAGCTGGTCCACCAGGCTCCCCGAGGCGCGACGCTGGCCGGGGCGGTCTGGGTGAAGCGGCCGTCGCCTTCCTTGAAGATGGACGGAATGCTCGGCAGCGCCGAGGGCTCGATGGTGGGCGCCGTGGCGCAGCCGACCAGCACGAGGGCGGCGAGGATCGGCGCCAGATAGGGCTTGAAGCGTGTCATGGTGGTGTCGCCTCCAGGGTCAGACTTTGCTCGACAGCGGGGCTGCCGGGTTGGGCGAGAGGGCGCCGCCGCTGCCGGCGAAGCCGTCCGCATGGGCCTCGTGCCCATGCAGCTTGAGGGGCCGGTTGCCGGCGAGGCGGCGCACCAGCACGTAGAACAGGGGGGTCAGGAACAGGCCGAAGGCGGTCACCCCGATCATTCCGGAGAACACCGCGATGCCCATGGCGGCGCGCATCTCGGAGCCGGCCCCGGTGGCGAGCACCAGCGGCAGCACACCCATGATGAACGCCATCGAGGTCATCAGGATCGGTCGCAGGCGCAGCCGGCTGGCTTCGATCGCCGCGGCCAGGGGGCTGCGGCCGGCGAATTCCAGTTCGCGGGCGAACTCGACGATCAGGATCGCGTTCTTGGCCGACAGCCCCACCAGCACCATCAGACCGATCTGGGTGAACACGTTGTTGTCGCCGTGGCTGAGCCACACCCCGGTCATGGCGGCGAACAGGCTCATCGGCACGATCAGCAGGATCGCCAGGGGCAGGGCCAGGCTCTCGTAAAGGGCTGCCAGCACCAGGAACACCAGCAGGATCGCGAGCGGATACACCACCACCGCCGAGTTGCCGGCCAGAATCTCCTGGTAGGTCAGCTCGGTCCACTCGTAGTGGATGCCGGCCGGCAGCGTCTCGGCGGCAATCCGCTCCACCGCCTCCCGGGCCTGTCCCGAGGAGTAGCCCGGCGCCGGGCCGCCGTTGATGTCGGCGGACAGGAAGCCGTTGTAGCGCATGGCGCGCTCGGGACCGAAGCTGCTCGACACGGTCAGCAGGGCCGAGAGCGGCACCATCTCGCCGCTGGCGGAGCGCACCTCGAGCTGGCCGATGTTCTCGGCGCGGGCCCGGTACGGGGCGTCCGCCTGGACCCGCACGGAGTAGGTCCGGCCGAAGCGGTTGAAGTCATTCACATACAGGCTGCCCAGGTAGATCTGCAGGGTGTCGAAGACGTCCGTCACCGCCACGCCGAGCTGGCGCGCGCGGGTCCGGTCGAGATCGGCGAAGAGCTGCGGCACGTTCACCTGGAAGCTGGTGAACAGGCCGGCCAGCTCCGGTGCCTGGGCGGCCTTGGCCATGAAGGCCTTGGTGGCGGCGTCGAGGGCCTCGAAGCCGAGCGACCCGCGGTCCTCCAGCTGCAGCTTGAAGCCGCCCGTGGTGCCCAGCCCCTGGACCGGCGGCGGCGGGAAGATGACGATGAAGGCGTCCTGGATCTGGCTGAAGGCCTGGTTGAGCCGGCCGGCGATGGCGGCGGCGCTCTGGTCGGCGCCTCGGCGCTCGTCGAAGGACTTCAGCGGCGTGAAGACGATGCCGGAGTTGGAGCTGTTGGTGAAGCCGTTGATCGACAGGCCCGGGAAAGCCACCGCGTGCTCCACGCCGGGATCCTGCATGGCGATCTCGCCCATCCGGCGGATTACCTCCTCCGTGCGGTCGAGGGTGGCGCCGTCCGGCAGCTGGGCAAAGCCGATCAGGTACTGCTTGTCCTGGGCCGGCACGAAACCCTTGGGCACCGCCTCGAAGAGTCCGGCCGTGGCCGCCGCCAGCAGAAGGTAGAGGCCGAGCATGGCCGACTTGCGTCCGATGGCCCGTCCGACCCCGTCGCTGTAGGCGGTCGCGCCGCGCGAGAAGAGGCGGTTGAAGGCGCGGAAGATGGGCCCCAGCACCGCGTCCATGGCGCGGGTCAGCCAGTCCCTGGGGGCGTCGTGGCTCTTCAGCAGCAGCGCGGCCAGGGCTGGCGAGAGGGTCAGCGAGTTGATGGCCGAGATCACCGTCGAGATGGCGATGGTGAGCGCGAACTGCCGATAGAACTGGCCGGTGAGGCCGCTGATGAAGGCCAGCGGCACGAAGACCGCGATCAGCACCAGGGCGATGGCGATGATGGGCCCGGAGACCTCGCGCATGGCCCGGTAGCTGGCCTCCCGCGGGGACAGGCCGGCCTCGATGTTGCGCTCCACGTTCTCGACCACGACGATCGCGTCGTCCACCACGATGCCGATGGCCAGCACCAGGCCGAACAGGGAGAGGGCATTGATCGAGAAGCCGAAGGCGTACATCACGCCGAAGGTGCCGATCACCGAGACCGGCACAGCCAGCAGCGGAATGATTGACGCGCGCCAGGTCTGGAGGAACAGGATCACCACCAGCACCACCAGGGCGATGGCCTCGAGCAGGGTATGCACCACCGATTCGATGGAGGCGCGCACGAACTGGGTCGGGTCGTAGACGATCTCGTAGTCCACGCCCTCGGGCATGGTCTTGCGGATCTCGGCCATGGTGGCGCGCACCCCGTCGGAGATCTCGATGGCGTTTGAGCCGGGCGCGGCGAAGATGGGCACCGCCACCGCGTCCTTGTTGTCGAGCAGCGAACGCAGCGAGTAGTCGGCCGCGCCGAGCTCGAGCCGGGCGATGTCGCGCAGGCGGGTCACCGCGCCGTCGGCGCCGCTCTTGACGATGATGTCGCCGAACTCCTCCTCGTTGCTGAGCCGGCCCTGGGCATTGATGGAGAGCTGCAGGTCGACCCCGGGCAGGCCGGGCGAGGCGCCCACGACGCCGGCGGCGGCCTGCACGTTCTGGCTGCGGATCGCGGCCACCACGTCGCTGGCCGACAGCCCGCGCTGGGCGACCTTCTGCGGGTCGAGCCAGACGCGCATCGCGTAGTCGCCGGAGCCGAACAGCAGCACCTGGCCGACCCCCGGCACCCGCGCCAGCCGGTCCTTGACATTGAGCACCGCGTAGTTGCGCAGGTAGGTCATGTCGTAGCGGCCGTTCTTCGACAGCAGGTGCACCACCATCGTGAGGTCCGGCGAGCTCTTGACGGTGGTCACGCCCAGGCGGCGCACCTCCTCGGGCAGGCGGGCCTCGGCCTGGGCCACCCGGTTCTGGATGAGCTGCTGGGCGGTGTCCGGATCGGTGCCGAGCCGGAAGGTGACGGTCAGGGTCAGCAGGCCGTCGGTGGTGGCCTGGCTGGCCATGTACAGCATGTCCTCGACCCCGTTGATGGCCTCCTCCAGCGGGGTGGCGACGGTTTCCGCGATGACCCTGGGGTTGGCGCCGGGGTACTGGGCGCGCACCACCACCGAGGGCGGTACCACCTCGGGGTACTCGGAAATCGGCAGCCCGCCCATGGCGATCAGGCCGGAGAGCAGGATCAGGAGCGACAGCACGCCGGCGAAGATCGGGCGGTCGATGAAGAACTTGGAGAGATTCATGGGGTGACTCCGCGTCGGAACCGGGCAAAGGGCGTCCTGCGCAGCGGCCACTGGCCGCTGCGGTTCGATCGCCCGGAGGGGGATTCGCGTTTTAGGGGTTGAGGGCCAGCACCTTGCGCGCGGGGGCTGCGGCGGGGCCGGCGGCGACGGGCTCGACTTGCGAACCCGAGCGGATGCGCTGCAGGCCGTTCACCACCACCCGCTCGCCCGGCGCGAGGCCGTCGGTGACGATCCGCAGGCCCTCGATCGTGGTGCCCAGGCGGACCTCCCGGTACTGGGCGTGGTTGTCGGCATCGACCACCATCACGTACTTCTTGTTCTGGTCGGTCCCGACCGCGCGTTCGCTGATCAGCAGCGCCTCCTGCTCGACGGCGCGGCCCATCTGCAGGCGGGCGAACTGGCCCGGCATCAGCCGGCCATCGGCGTTGTCGAAAATGGCGCGCAACTGCACGGTGCCGCTGGCGGTGTCGACCCGGTTGTCCACCAGCTGCAGGTGGCCGGCAAGGGCCCGGCTGTCGCCACCATCGGTCATCATCCGCACCGGAATGGCCTCGATGCGCGGACGGCCGCCCGCTGTGGTCGGCAGCTCGTCCAGGGTGCTGGCGACCAGGGCTTCGTCGGCGTCGAAGCTGGCGTAGATCGGGCTCACCGACACCAGCGTGGTCAGCACCGGCGCGCCCGGGCCGGCGGCCACCAGGTTGCCGACCGTGACCTCGAGGCGACCCATGCGGCCGGCGACCGGCGCACGCATCTCCGTATAGCCCAGGTTCAGGCGCGCCGAGCGCAGGGCGGCCTCTGCCGCGCGCAGTTGCGCATCGGCTTCGCGCCGGGCGTTGCTGCGCTCGTCGAGTTCCCGTTCGGCGATCGCCTTGACCTGCCACAGGCGCTGGGCCCGCTCGGCGTCGCTGGTGGTGTAGGCGACCCGGGCCCTGGCCGCCACGACCTGGGCTTCCGCCCGGTCCACCTCGGCGGCGTAGGGGGCGGGGTCGATGGTGATCAGCAGGTCGCCCTTCTTCACCAGGCCGCCCTCGCGAAAGTGCACCGACTGCACGGTTCCGGCAACCCGGGGGCGCAGGTCTACCCGCTCCACCGCCTCCAGCCGGCCGGAGAACTCCTGCCACCGGGCAATGGGGCGCAGGGTCACCGTATCCACGGTCACCGGGGTGGCCGCCGGGGCCATCGGTGCCGGGCCGGCATCGGCCGGCCCACTGCGCAAGGTGAACAGCCCGGCCGTGGCGAGGGCCAGGACGCCGAGGGCCGCGCCGGTTCTCAGGGCGCCGCTGCGCGCGTTGTTCGGTTCTTTTTTCATGGAATCTCTCCTGTAGGGGTACGACTTGTGATCGGGTGAGTCAGGAGCACGCCGGGCGTGAGATCTGCACGCCCGGCGCGAGGAACTCGGTCAGGTGGTGGTGCATGGTTTCGCCCCACGCGCCGGTGTCCGGGGCGCCCAGGCTGCAGGGCCATCCGGTGGGCGCTGCGAGGACCGCTCGGCGGACCTCGACGCCGGCCTGCTCGAGCCCCTGCGCGTAGGCCAGGGCCTCGTCGCGCAGGGGGTCGTCCTCGGCCGTCAGGATCTGCGTGGGCGGCAGGCCGGACAGGCGCTCGGCGCGGGCCGGCATGGCGTAGGGGTGTTCGGCCCCCGCACCGCAGCCCAGGTAGGCGCACCAGCCGCGCGCCCAGCGGCAGCCCGAGGCGCCGGCATGTCCCTCGCGCATCGATGCGGTCCCGACACGGGCATCCAGCATCGGCGATACCAGCAGCTGTCCGTCCAGGACCGGCCGGTGGCGATCGCGGCAGACCATGGCCAGGGCTGCCGCCAGGTTGCCGCCGGCTTCCTCGCCGGCCACGAACAGGCGGGCATCGCGACCGGCCAGGCGGCTGCGCTGCCGGTAGGCCCACAGCAGCGCGGCGTAGCCGGACTCCACGGCGGCCGGGAAGGGACGGTCCGGCGCCAGCGGATAGTCCACCGACACCACCGTCGCCCCCGCCGACTGCAGCAGGCGGGCCATGGCGAGGCCCGAGTCCAGGTCGCCGGCGATGAAGCTTCCGCCATGGAAATGGACCACCAGCGCCCCGACGGCCCGGTCGGCCAGCGTGTCATGAATGCGCACGCGCAAGGGGGTGCCGGAGCCGTCGTCGAGGGTGGTTTCGGTCCAGGGCGAGGACCTCTCGCGGGGGCGTCGGGTAGGCGTCGGTGGGGTGCTCATCGGCGATCGGGGCCTGGGGCAGTGGCTTCGGTGGATGCGATGGAGCGACGATAAAGAGATTGTCTCGGTGGATAAATATGGAGTTTCTGGCTTCTTTATTTCTGTGTGTGGATAATTGGGCCCAGGTCGCCAGCGGACAGGAGGTGTCGCCATGGATCAGTTGCAGGCCCTGCGGGTCTTCGCCCGGGTGGTGGAGGCGGGCACCTTCACCCGCGCCGCCGAGTCGCTCCAGATGCCCAAGGCCACGGTTTCAAAGCTGATCCAGGGACTGGAGGCGCATCTGCGGATCAAGCTCCTCAACCGCACCACACGGCAGGTCACGGTCACCACCGAGGGCGCGGCCTATTACGAGCGCACCGCCCGCGTGCTCGCCGAACTGGCGGAGATCGACGCCAGCATGGCCGACGCCCAGGCCCTGCCCCGCGGGCGGATCCGGGTGGATGTCCCGGCGGTCTTTGCGCGCGACGTGGTGATCCCCGCATTGTGCGGATTCCACAAGCGTTACCCGGACATGCAGATCGACCTGGGGGTGGGGGACCGTCTGGTGGATCTGGTGGCCGACAACGTGGACTGCGTGATTCGCGGCGGCACCCTGCGCGACGACGCCCTGGTGGCCCGCCGGCTGGGCGAGCTGGAATTCATCACCTGCGTGGCGCCGGCCTATGTGGCACGCCAGGGCGTGCCCTCACATCCCCTCGAACTCGAGCAGGCCCATTTCGTGGTGGCCTACTTCTCGGCCAGCACCGGGGCGGCGATGCCGCTGGATTTCACCCGCGACGGCGAGCGCATCGAGATCCGGGGCCGCCACGTGCTGGCGGTCAATGACAGCAATGCCTATCTGGCCGCCGGCCTCGGCGGCCTCGGCATCATCCAGGTGCCCACCTACTTTGCCCGCCGGCACCTGGCCAGCGGCGACCTCATCCAGGTCCTGCCGGAGTGGACCAGCGATGCGACGCCGGTCTATGCCGTCTACCCGCCCAATCGCCGCCTGAGCGCCAAGGTGCGGGTATTCGTGGACTGGGTGGCCGAGCTGTTCGCCGGGCTGGAGGGCAACGTGCCGCTGTGAATCTGCCGGTTCCCGGCGAGCCATCCGGCCAAGCCCAGCCGGTGGTCGCAGGTCAGGCTCAGGCCGCGTGGGTGCCGAGGCGGCTCTGCAGCTCGGCCAGGGAGGAGATCAGGTCGGCGAAGCGCTCGCCCTGCACGACCACGTGGCTGCGCAGCGTCGTGGCGGCCTGGTCGCTCTCGCCGGCGAGGATCAGGTCGACGATGTGCTGGTGCTCCGAATACGAGGTCTTCATGCGGTTGCGCACCCGCAGCTGCAGGCGACGGTAGGGACGCAGGCGGCGGTGGAGCAGGTCGGCCTGCTCGGCCAGGAAGCTGTTGTGGCTGGCCTGGTAGATCTGCTGGTGGAAGACCTCGTTGAGCCGGTAATAGGTGTCCGGGTCGTCCGCGTCGCGCGCGCTCTCGCAGGCACGATGGGCCTCAAGAAGGGCCGCCTGCTCTTCCTGGGTGATGCGCCGCGCGGCGAGGCGCCCGCACATGGCCTCGAGTTCGGCCATGACCTCGAACATCTCGCACAGGCGGGTCGGCGACAGCTCGGCGACGATCGCGCCGCGGCGTGGCCGCGTCTCCACCAGGCCGCTCGAGGCGAGATAGATCAGCGCTTCGCGGATCGGGGTGCGCGAGACGCCGAACTCGGCCGCCAGGTCCTGCTCGTCCAGCCGGAACCCCGGCGGGTAGCGCCCGGTCACGATGCGTTCCTCGATCTCCTCGCCGAGTTGCTCAGAGCGCCGCGAAGGCTGGGCTGCTTCTGCCATGGGTGATCCCGTACATCAAATGGTCATGAAACGACTATACGTGACACGATGTTTTGTGTCCATGATGCTTGACGTGGGATGCACAGATTCATATCTTGTATACAAGCGATCCGGATCTGCATGCGTTAAGGGTCGCCCCAGTGCGATCCGCGGGCCACGCGCGCGGGTCGCCGAGACCAATAAAGGAGACACCCATGACGCATCTGGCATTTCGAACCCTCGTATCGGCCGTTGTCTGCGCCGCGGCGCTGGCCCTCGCGCCCGCGACAGCCCTGGCCGAAACCACCCTCAAGCTGTCGCACCAGTTCCCGGCCTCCACGGGCCCCGATGGCGATTTCCGCGACCAGCTGGCCCAGCGCTTCGCGGCCGAGGTGGCCCAGAAGACCGGGGGTTCGCTGAAGATCGAGATCTACCCCGGCAGCTCGCTGATGAAGACCAAGAGCCAGTTCGGCGCCCTGCGCAAGGGCACGCTGGACATGTCGGTGCTGCCGCTGGCCTATGGCGGCGGCGAGGTGCCGGAGGTGACGATCACCCTGATGCCGGCCCTGGTCCAGAGCTACGAGCAGGGCCTGCGCTGGAAGGGCGCCCCGATCGGCAACGAGCTCGAGAAGATCCTCGAAGCCAAGGGCATCAAGATCCTGACCTGGGTGTGGCAGGCCGGCGGCATCGCCAGCCGCGGCGCACCGATCACCAAGCCGGCCGACATCAAGGGCCTCAAGGTGCGTGGCGGCGACCGCAGCATGGACCTGCTCATCAACGGCGCCGGCGGCGCGGCCACCAACCTGCCCTCGAGCGAGATCTACAGCGCCATGTCCACCGGCGTGCTCGATGCGGCCCTGACCTCCAGCACCTCGCTGATCAGCTACCGCCTCAACGAAGTGGCCAAGGCGGTCACCACCGCCCGTGGCAAGTCCTTCTGGTTCATGTTCGAGCCGCTGCTGATCTCCATGGAAGCCTGGAACCGGCTGAGCCCCGAGGAGCAGAAGGTGGTGACCGAAGTGGGCGCCTCCCTCGAGCCCTTCGCCGTCGAAGGGGCCAAGCGTGACGACCAGCGTCTCGCCGAGGTCTATGCCGCCTCGGGCGACACGGTTGTGGACATGGACGAAGCCGCCTTCGCCGAGTGGGTGGCGATTGCCAAGGAGACCGCCTACAAGCACTTTGCCGAGAGCGTGAACAACGGCAAGGCGCTGATGGACATGGCCCAGTCGGTGAAGTGACATGAGCGCCGCCACCCACTCCTCGGCCGCAGGGCGGCCGGCGGAGTCGGGTGGCCGGTCGGCCTGGCGCGTCTTCGCCCAGGCCGTGAAGGGCTTCAATGTCCTGACTGGCTACCTGTCTGCCGTCCTTGTCGTCGTCACCTCCCTGATCGTCTGCTACGGCGTGTTCATGCGCTACTTCATGAACTCGCCCATCGACTGGGGTCTCGAGCTGTCGATCTTCCTGCTGATCATTGCCACCTTCATGAGCGCAGCCTACACGCAGCTTCAGCGCGGCCACGTGAACATCGAGGTGCTCGAGCACATCCTGTCGCCGCGGGCCAACTTCTGGCGCTACCTGATGGGGGATGCGCTGTCGCTGGTGTTCTGCGGATTCCTGGCCTTCAACGCCTGGGAGTTCTTCCTCGAGGCTTTCGAGGACGGCCGCATTACCGAGAGCACCTGGGGACCAAAGCTGTGGGTGCCCTACCTGTTCATGGCGATCGGTAGCACGGCCCTGGCGCTTCAGCTGGTGGTCCAGATCGTGGACGCGCTGGTGGGCTGGAAGGGCAGACCCCACGCCACCGGACCGGAATGGAGGGAATGATGGATACCACCACCATCGGCCTGCTCTACACCGGCGTGACGCTGCTGCTGCTGTTCTCCGGCATGCCCATCGCGTTCGCGCTCGGCCTCTCGGCGCTCGGCTTCATGGCCGCCTTCATGCCCTCGGCCCACCTGGGCTCGGTGGCCGAAACGATCTTCTCCGAGCTCGACAACTTCACCCTGCTGACGATTCCGCTCTTCGTGCTGATGGGCGCGGCCATCGGCAAGACCCGGGCCGGCGCCGACATCTACAACTCGCTCAATGCCTGGCTGCACAAGATTCCCGGCGGGCTGGGCCTCGCCAACGTGTTCGCCTGCGCGGTCTTCGCCGCCATGTGCGGGTCGAGCCCGGCCACCTGCTCGGCCATCGGCTCCTCGGGCATTCCGCAGCTGGTGAAGCGGGGCTACTCGGAGGGGCTGGCCACCGGCATCATCGCCGCCGGCGGAACGCTGGGCATCCTGATCCCGCCCTCGCTGACGCTGATCCTCTACGGCCTGGCGTCGGAGCAGTCAATCGGGCGGCTCTTCATGGCCGGCATCGGGCCGGGCACGCTGCTGATCTTCCTGTTCGCCCTGTGGGTGATGATCAAGTACAAGCTCGAGCGGGCCCAGGCCGCCGCGCGCGGCGGCGACGCCGCCGAACAGGCGATCCTCGAGGACGAGCAGATCACCTGGCGCGACCGGCTCTCGGCGCTGCCGCGGCTGATGCCCTTCGGCATCCTGATCGCGGTGATCATGGTGGCCATGTACGGCGGCTGGGCGACGCCCTCGGAAGTGGCGGGCATCGGCGCAGTCGGGGCCACCGTGATGGTGATCCTGCTCTACCAGTGCTACCGGCCGGACGACATCAAGACCATCCTGTCGGGCACCATCCGCGAGAGCACGATGATCATGATGATCATCGCCACCTCCTTCCTGTTCACCTTCGTGATGAGCTACCTGGGGGTGACCCAGAAGGCCGCCACCTGGCTGGTCGAGCTGGAACTGTCGAAGTGGACGTTCTTCTTCTGGGTGAACATCTTCATCATCGTGCTGGGCTTCTTCCTGCCCCCGGTGGCGATCATCCTGATGGTCACCCCGATCCTGCTGCCGGCCCTCAACAGCCTCGGCATCGACCTGATCTGGTTCGGCATCGTCATGACCATCCTGATGGAGATGGGCCTGATCACCCCGCCCGTGGGGCTCAACCTCTTCGTCATCAACGGCATCTCGCCGGAAATCAAGCTCAAGAACATCCTGTGGGGGAGCATGCCCTTCATCGGGATGATGACCCTGGCCATCGTGATCCTGTGCCTCGTGCCGGGCATCGCCACCTGGCTACCGAACCATTTCTATCAAGGGGGCTAAGCCAATATGAGTGCCTCTCACCAGTGGAATACGCTCCAGCAGAGCCGCATGCGCCGGCTGGAGCGGGCCGCGGCCCTGGCGCAGGGCAAGCGCGTCGAGGCCGAGCGAATCGTCGCGCTGCTCGAGGCGATCATCGAGCCGGGCGACCGCGTGTGCATCGAGGGCAACAACCAGAAGCAGGCGGATTTCCTCGCCCGCGCCATGGTGCAGACCGACCCGGCGCGGGTGCGCGAGCTGCACCTGGTGCAGTCGGTGCTGTCGCTGCCCGAACACGTGGACATCATCGAGCGCGGGCAGGTCAGCCGCATCGACTTCTCGTTCTCGGGGCCCCAGTCCGGCCGCCTGGCGCGGCTGGTGGAATCGGGCCGCATCACCATCGGCGCCATCCACACCTACCTGGAGCTCTTCGGTCGCTACTTCGTGGACCTCACGCCCCACGTGGCGCTGGTGGCCGCCCAGAAGGCCGACCGCCAGGGCAACCTCTACACCGGCCCCAACACCGAGGACACGCCGGCCATCGTCGAGGCCACGGCCTTCAAGGGCGGCATCGTCATCGCCCAGGTGAACGAGATCGTCGACACCTTGCCGCGGGTGGACATCCCGGCCGACTGGGTGGACTTCACCGTGCCGGCGCCCACCCCGCACTACGTGGAGCCCCTGTTCACCCGCGACCCGGCGCTGATCACCGAGACCCAGGTGCTGACCGCGATGATCGCCATCAAGGGCCTCTACGCGGAATACGGCATCACCCGGCTCAACCACGGCATCGGCTTCGATACCGCAGCCATCGAATTGCTGCTGCCCACCTACGCCACCGAGCTGGGGCTCAGGGGCAAGATCTGCACCCACTGGGCGCTCAATCCGCACCCGACCCTGATCCCCGCCATCGAGGCCGGTTTCGTGCAGTCGGTGCATTCCTTCGGCTCGGAGGTGGGCATGGAGAAGTACGTGGCCGCGCGCCCCGACATCTTCTTCATCGGCGCCGACGGGTCGATGCGCTCGAACCGGGCCTTCAGCCAGGCGGCCGGCCACTACGCCTGCGACCTGTTCATTGGCTCGACCCTGCAGATTGACCTGCACGGCAATAGCTCCACCGCCACCCGCGGGCGCATTGCCGGTTTCGGCGGCGCGCCCAACATGGGTGCCGATGCCCGCGGCCGCCGCCATGCCTCGCCGGCCTGGCTCAAGGCCGGCCGGGAAGGGCGCGGCGACATCCCCATGCCACGCGGCCAGAAGCTGGTGGCCCAGGTGGTGGAGACCTTCCGCGAGCACATGGAGCCGGCCTTCGTCGAGCGCCTGGACGCCTGGGACCTGGCCGAGTCGGCCGGCATGGATCTGCCGCCGGTGATGATCTACAGCGAAGACCTCACCCACATCATCACCGAGGAAGGCATCGCCCACCTGGTGCGCTGCCGCAGCCCGGAAGAGCGCGAGCAGGCCATCCGGGGCGTCGCCGGCTACACCCCGGTGGGCATGGGGCGCGACAAGCGCGCGGTGGAGAACCTGCGTGACCGGGGCATCGTCCAGCGTCCCGAGGACCTGGGCATCGACCCCCGCCAGGCCACCCGCGACCTGCTCGCCGCCCGCAACGTCAAGGATCTGGTGCACGCCTCGGGCGGGCTCTACGACCCTCCGAAGAAGTTCCGCAACTGGTAGGAGCGCGACATGGAACGATTCGAGATCACCCTGCCCGCCCGGGCGGCCGGCGCGGCCCGGCAGACTGCCCTGGCCGGCGTCGTCTCCTCGGGCAACCTGGAGGTGCTGGTGGAGGCGGGGCAGGACCCGGCTACCTGCGCCATCGAGGTCAATACCTCCGCCCACGGCTTCCGCGAGATCTGGGAGGCGGTGCTGGCGGACTTCGCCGAGCGCTATCCGGCCGGCGGGCTGCGCATCGCCATCAACGACGCTGGCGCCACGCCGGCCGTGGTCAGCCTGCGCCTGTCGCAGGCCTTTGAAGACAGCACCGGGGAGGACTCATGAACAGCCGACGCATCAGCTATTTCGAGGCCAGCGCCCGCGCCCGCGTGGCCGCGCTGGCCGACGCCGGCAGCTTCCGCGAGTACTGCCCGCCGGCCGAGCGACGCACCAGCCCGCATCTGGCCCGGCTCGACGCGCCGGTTGCCTTCGACGACGGCGTGGTGGTCGGCTCGGCCACGGTGGATGGGCGGCCGGTGCTCATCGCCGCCCAGGAAGGCCGGTTCAATGGCGGCGCCGTGGGCGAGGTGCATGGCGCCAAGATCCGCGGCCTGCTCGAGCGCGCTGCCCGCGAGAAACCGGCCGCCGTATTGCTGCTGGTGGACTCCGGTGGCGTGCGCCTGCACGAGGCCAACGCCGGCCTGATCGCCATCTCCGAGATCATGCGCGCGCTGATGGCCGCCCAGGCCGCCGGCGTGCCGGTGTTCGCCTTCGTCGGCGGCTCCTGCGGGGCCTTCGGCGGCATGGGCATCGTCACCCGCCTGTGCGACGAGGTGATCATGTCCGAGGAAGGGCGCCTGGGCCTCTCCGGCCCCGAGGTCATCGAGACCGTGAAGGGCGTGGGCGAGTTCGACTCGCGCGACCGGGCCCTGGTGTGGCGGGTGACCGGCGGCAAGCTGCGCCGCGCGCTGGGCGAGGCCACCCGGCTGGTGGATGACGACGCCAGGGACTTTCGCGCGGCCGCCATCGCGGCCCTCTCGAATCACCGCCGGGCGCCTGCGGACCTGGCCGACCTGAAAGCGGCCCAGGCCGCGCTGGCCAGGCGCCGCAGCGCCCACCCCGAGACCCGTGACGGGCTCGAGGTCTGGCGCGCCCTGGGCCTGCCTCAGCCGGAGGCCGTCCCGATGCTGTCGTCCGATGCATTCAACCGACAGCTCCACGAGCTCTCCGCGGAGGCCTGAACATGTCTGATGCAACCCTCTTCGATGCCCTGTTCGGTGCCGGCCGGCACGAGGTCGTCATCGATGGCCACTTCGTCTGCGGCCCCGCCCGCCTCGACGATACGCCGGTCGCCGTCATCGGTACCTGGGATACCGCCGCCGTGGACGGCAACCTGGCCCTGGCCATCGCCGGCGAGGTGCTGCGGGTGGTCGAGGCGGACGCGGGCGGAACCCCGCGCCCCATCGTCTTCATCGCCGACACCCAGGGCCAGGCCCTGTCACGACGCGAGGAACTGCTCGGTCTCAATGGCTGCTTCGCCCACGTGGCACGCTGCGTCGATCTGGCCCGCCGCTCCGGCCACGCCACCCTCACCCTGATCCACGGCGAGGCCGTCTCCGGCGGGTTCCTCGCCTTCGGCATGCTGGCAGACCGGGTGGTGGCCCTGCCCGACGCCCAGGTGCGCGTGATGGACCTGCGCGCCATGTCGCGGGTGACCAAGATCGAGCTCGAACGCCTCCAGACCCTGGCGAAAGCCTCGCCGGTGTTTGCCCCGGGGGCCGACAACTACTGGCGCATGGGCGCGGTGAGCACCCTGTGGGAGAGCACCGGCGGCGACTGGCCCGCCATGCTGACTGCGGAGCTGGCCGCAGCCCGTCAGGTGGCCGGGCAGGACGTACGCGCCCGCACCGGTGCCGAACGTGGCGGTCGCGGCCTGGCCGACATCGTCGCCCGCGAGGTGGCGGGTGCCTGAGACCCGGCCCCGCCGGCACGATCTCGTCTGGCTCGACCCCGGCGCGCTCGAGCGCATCGAGGTCGCGCCCGACGACAGGGCGATGCTGGCGGCGTGGTTGCGACTCGAGCGCCCCCTGGTCGCGGGCCGGCACGAGGCGGGCGACGCCCGCCTGCGCCTGGGCTTCACCGTGCCGGGCATCGGAGCGCGCCGCCGGATCGGGGTCCTTGCTCCGCGCGACACGCTCGTCGCCAGGAAGCCGCCGCCCCCGCTGGCGGAACTGATCGAGGTGGCGCCCCTTTCCTGGCGAGCCACCTTGCGGGATCTGAGCACGGCGATGACGGCGACCGGACATGTCGTGCGGGCCTACGGTTCGCTCGTCAATCAGTCCATCATCGGCGAGCCCTGCCTGCACGTGGCCAGTGATCTCGATGTGGTGGTGGACTGCGCCGACCGGGCCCGCGCCATCGACGCCCTGCGAATACTGGACCCCTTCGCCGACACGCATCCGCGCATCGACGGCGAATTGCGTGTCGGCGGCTGGGCGGTCGCCTGGCGTGAACTGGCCGCTGCGGTGGACGCCGGGCGTTCGGTGCTCGCCAAGTCCGATGGTGCCGTGCGCCTGATGGCGGCGGACGAGTTCCTCGACGCGGTCCATCGCGTACAGACCGATGCTGACCAGCGCGCCCCGGACCCCCTCGCGGCCTGACCCGCTTGCCCCGGTCGGCCCGGCTGCGCTCGACGCGGCCTGCCGTGCGGCACTCAAGCGCGAGGCCGACGCCTGGCCCAAGCCCGGCCTGGTCACGCCGGTCGACCCGGGCAGCCACCGGGACATGAACTACGCCAGCTTCGTGGCCAGCATCGCGGCCCTGCGCGGCTATTTTGCCGAGATCGCCCAGGCGGGCGCGCGCGGCGCCACCTATGCCGAGCTGCAGCCCATCGCCATCGCTGCCGAGACGCGCATGCTGGCGGCCACCGGCGGCGCCAACACCCACCGAGGGGCCATCTTCAACCTCGGCCTGCTGGCGGCAGCCGCGGCGTGGCGCCAATCCCATCCGGCCCACGGCGCGATGCGCTGTGGCGATCTCGTCGCCCGCCTGTGGGGCCCCGCGATTCTGGCCTCGCGCACGATGGCCCCCGGCTCTCACGGGCAGGCGGTGTGGCGGCAATTCTCGGCGGGCGGGGCACGCGACGAGGCGGCGGGTGGCTTCCCGGCGGTGTATCGGGTCGGCCTGCCGGCGCTCCGGGCACTGCTGGCCGGCGGCATCGATGAAGAGACCGCCCTCATCGGCACCCTGATGGCGCTCATGGCCCGGCTGGACGACACCAACCTGCTGTGGCGCGGCGGTGTCGCCGGTCTGGCAGACGTGCGGTCAGCCGCGCAGGCATTCGAGCGGGATGGCGGTGTCCACCTGCCGGGCTGGCGGAATCGGCTCGTCGACATGCACGCGTGGATGGTGCAGCGGAACCTGAGTCCCGGTGGCAGCGCCGACCTTGTAGCAGCGGTATGGCTGGTCCACCGCCTCGGTGACACATGAGGCTGGCCATCCTCTGCTCAGGCCAGGCCGGGCAGCATCGCGAGATGCTCGATCCGGTGTTCGACACGCCCGGGTGTGCCGATCTGTGCGAGATCGCGTCGCGTGTGCTCGGCCAGCCGGTCGAGCGCTGGTGGCGAAGCCTGGATGAAGGCGCGCTGTTCGCCAACGCCAACGCCCAGTTCGCCATCACCCTCGTGCAACTGGCCAACTGGCAACGGGTTGGGCCCTTTCTCGGCCGGGCGCCGAGCGTCGTCGCCGGCTACTCGCTGGGCGAGGTGGTCGCCTGGCACGTGGCCGGCTCGCTTTCCGCCACCGACACCCTCTCTCTGGTCCGCGAGCGCGCCCGCCTGATGGATGCCTGTGTCCCGCCGGGCCCGCTCGGCGCTGGCTGTATGGCCCTGTGGCGAGGGCGCACCCTGCCGGCCCTGCGTGAGGCGCGGACCCAGGCGATGGCGCGCCATGGCGTGAGCGTGGCCATTCATCGCCCGGCCGGCGAGCTGGTCCTCGGTGGGGCGCCGCGGGCCATGGATGCGTTCGTTGCCGATGCCGCGCTGGCGGCAGCAGATCTCAAGCGCTTGCCGGTGGCGGTGCCCTCTCACACCCCGGCACTGGCCGACGCGGTCGAACGCCTGCGTCAGGCCTTGACCCGGCGCCCGATGACGGAACCCCGGGTGCCGGTGCTCGCCGGCATCGACGGCACGCTCCAGCGGCGTGCGGTCGACGCGCTGCGGAGCCTGCCGCGCCAGGTGGCCGAAGCGCTGCATTGGGACTGGTGCGTGGAAACCCTCGCCGCGCTCGGGGTCGATGTCGCGATCGAACTGGGTCCAGGCAATGACCTTGCCCGACAGCTGGAAGCCCAGATTCCCGGTAGCATCGCCCGGGCGGTGGACGAGTTCGCCATCGCCGAAGACATCGCTCCCTGGCTGGACCTGCATTCATGACCGACACCCCGGCGCGCTGGCGCCTGCCCATCGACGGATTCCTGGCGACCATGCTGACCGCCGTGGCGCTGGCCCTGCTGTTTCCCGCCGTGGGGCGTTCGGACGGCCCCCTGCACCTCGGCGTGGTGACCAACGTGGGTGTCGCGCTGGTGTTCCTGCTGCACGGGGCGAATCTGGCCACCGACAAGCTCGTGGCCGGCATGCGTCACTGGCGCCTGCATCTTTTCGTGCAGCTGTGCACCTTCGCGCTCTTCCCCGTCCTGGGGCTGGCGCTGGCCTGGCTGCTCGAAGGGCGCGTCGAGCCGGGCCTGATGGTGGGCCTGTTGTTCCTGTGCATGCTCCCTTCGACCATCTCGTCCTCGGTGGCCTTCACGGCCATGGCCGGAGGCAACGTGGCGGCCGCGGTGTTCAATGCCACGCTGTCGAATCTCATCGGCATCGTCCTCACGCCGCTGCTGATCAGCCAGGTGCTGCATGTGGCGGGCGAGGGGCTGCCGATCGGCCGCGCGATCCTCGGCATCAGCGTGCAGCTGCTGCTGCCCTTCATCGTCGGCCAGTTGCTGCGGCCCCATGTGCAAGGCTGGATGGTGCGCCACAAGGGCCTCACGCACCGGCTCGACCGGGGCGTGATCGTGCTCATCGTGTTCTGCTCGTTCAGCGACTCGGCGGCCGCCGGCATCTGGTCGGGCCAGGGCTGGGTGATGGTGCTCCAGGCCCTTCTGGTATGCGCCGGCCTGTTGGCGCTGGTGCTCTCGCTGACGCGCTTCGCTGCGCGGCGTGTTGGTTTTCGCCGCGAGGATGAGGTGGTGGCCGTGTTCTGCGGCTCGAAGAAGAGCATTGCCAGTGGCATCCCGATCGCGCGATTGCTGTTCGGCGTGCGCCCCGACCTCGGCCTGATCCTGTTGCCGGCGCTGTTGTACCACCAGATCCAGCTCATGGCCTGCGCCGCCTTGGCACGGCGCTACGCGCGGGCATTCGAGGCGGAAGCCGGCGCGCAGGGCCAAGCCGTGGCGCAGCCGACTCATGAGCGGGGCGGGAACCCCTCGGCCGGCGGATTGCGCTGAACCGGTGCGGGCCTGCCGTGAAGCACGGGCAGGCACCATCGTCAGCGGGGAACCCGAGCGAGTGCGGATCGATCGGGATAGTCGCGGCTGAACCGGATCCACGCGGTCTCGGAGGGCTGCTCCGGCGCCACCTCGCCCTGGATGGCGCGCACGAAATGCGCGTGGGCGGGGTCGATGGGGGTGATTTCGCCGGCCGCCAGCGCGTCCAGGTAGGCGCCGAGGGTGTGGATCAGGTAGGCCTCCATCGGCGAATAGTCCGGCCCCAGTTCGACGTCGAAGCCGCCCCGCCGCAAGACCGCGAGGTGCGCGTCCGGCACCGGCAGCCGCACCGTGTCGGCGATGCGCCGGATCTCTCGAATCGCCGCGTCGTCGGCCAGCACGCCGGTGTGGGTGGCATCGAAGCCGACCTGCGCCGTGGCCTCGCGCTGGGCTGGTGGGCTGAGCTGGCTCGCCAGCGGCACCACGCCGTCGCTGGTCCCTCCGGTCTTGAAGGTGCGGTCGTCGGCATAGGCGAAGAGCAGGTGGTAGTCGAGCTCCGGCGGCAACGGCTGGCGGTGCAGGCCGGCGATGAAGTCGCTGTCCGGGGCCAGGTCGAGCCACGACGGAATCGCGATCGGCGCGTGACGCGCGCTGCTCGCGCCGGGGTGGCCGCCCAGCGGGCTGGCGATGGTGACCAGATGCGCGATGCGGTTCTCGCCGGGCGCGCCGGTGAGGTGGTTGAGGGCCTCGCGCACCACCAGGCCGCCCATGCTGTGGGCGACGATCACGAGCGGCATCTGCTGCAGCTGGATCGTGGAGCCGGACAGGAACAGCTCGTAGAACATCGCCCCGAGCTGGCCCAGGTCGTTGCCGGACGGATAGTAGAAGAACCAGGGCTTGTAGCGGCTGCGGTCGAGCTGCGCGATGATCGTCGCGAAATCCCGCACGCTGCCCTCGATGCCATGGACGAAGACGATCGGGATCTTGTACGGGACGTCCTCCTCCAGCGCGTAGAACATCATCGGCGCGGCCTCCATGAAGGAGGCCGGCGCATAGACCCCCAGCGAGGCCATGTCCGGCGCGAAGATCGGATCGTCGAGGCTGCGCAGCGAGCCCTTGGGGTAGAAGAGGGAGGTCGCCAGCGGCGCGCTGCTCTGCACCGGCACGCGGAAACGGCTGTCGACGGGTCTTCCCCGTGCGGACAGGTCGATGTTGTAGTCGCTCAGCACCCGGCCGGGCGTGGCCTCGGCGTCGAGGGACACCGGGCGGCTGCCGAGCACCTCGGTCGGGTCATAGAAGCCGTCCCGGTCGAGGTCGCTGACCACCAGCAACCGATAGTCGCCGGCCGGCAGGTTGAGCCCGTAATAGGAATCGGGCTGCGCCACGTGGTTCACATCGACCGTTTCGCCGCTCGTGCCCGACAGCGCGATGACCGCGACGGCCTCCGGGTTGAGCGCCGGGGCATGGTCCAGGGTGCCGAAGACGAAGAAGGTCTCCCGGTCGAGCATGTGCTTCACGTTGCGTTGCTCGGGATGTTCGGTCTGCTTGCGGGCCAGGTCCGCCTGGGTCACCACGGTGCCCAGGTAGGCGCAACCACCGAGCGCGGTCGCCAGGGCGGTGAGCAGCGTCGCGCGCCTCAGGGACCGGATGGCGGCATGGGGGATGTGCAGGGGAGCCATGCCGACAGCGTACCAAGCCCGAGGTTGCGGTGTCGTGATCGGGATCAGCCTTGTGGCCCGCGGGCGACACCGGCCGGCATCTGCGCAGCCGCGGGTCATGAACCATTCCCGCCGCCCGCGATCCGTGATGGGGTACCCCAACGGAAACCCGCATGATCCGTCTCGACCACGTCAGCCTGCACTATCCCCTCGGTGACGCGCGCATCGACATCCTGCGCGACGTCGATGTGTCCATCGCGGCCGGCGAGCGGGTCGCCATCGCCGGCCCGTCGGGCAGCGGCAAGACCTCGCTATTGCTGCTGCTGGCGGGGCTGGAGCGGCCGACGGCCGGGTTGGTGGTCCTCGACGGGCAGCCGCTCGATGCCCTCGACCGGGACCAGCTCGCTGATCTGCGGCGCGACAAGCTGGGCATCGTGTTCCAGTCCTTCCATCTCGTGCCCAGCCTGTCGGCGCTCGACAACGCGGCTCTGCCGCTCGAGATCGCCGGCCGGCGCGACGCCCGCGAGCGCGCCCGCGAGCAGCTCGAGCGGGTCGGACTGGGGCGGCGCCTGGCGCACTTCCCCGGCCAGCTCTCGGGCGGCGAGCAGCAGCG
>JAGRFX010000028.1 GCA_020445805.1 Rhodocyclaceae bacterium | reverse complement strand
TGCCGATCAGGGCCCTCAGCAGCTTGTCGAAGTTCACGCCCTCGGGCAGGAACAGGGGCAGCATCACCGAGGACATGAACAGCACGGTGATCAGGGGCACGCCCCGCCAGAACTCGATGAACAGCACGCACATCGATTTGACCGCCGGCATGTTCCCCGCCTGCCGTCCCAGGGCCAGCAGCACGCCGAGCGGCAGCGCTGCCATGCACCCCACCCCCGCCAGCAGCAGGGTCAGCGTGAAGCCGCCCCACTTGGCCGTCTCGACCGGCTCGAGCCCGAACATGCCGCCGCTCATCAGCACGAAGCCGATGAAGGGGTAGATGAACAGGATGAAGCCGCCAAGCAGCAGCTTGTAGGGGAAGTGCTTGAAGAACAGCGGCGCCGTCAGCAGGAACAGTCCGGCAAAGATCAGATCCACCCGCCAGGTCTGGTCCGACGGGTAGAAGCCATAGATGAAGATGTCGAGCCGGTTGGCGACGAACACCCAGCAGGCGCCACCTGACGTGCACGCCTCCTTGTTCTCGCCGATCCAGTCGGCACTCACGAACAGCCAGTTGATCAGCGGCGGGAGCGCGGTCACCAGCAGGTACAGGGCCACCACGGTGAGCAGCGTGTTGTACCAGGTGGAGAACAGGTTGCTGCGCATCCAGCCGATGGCACCGACCGAATTGGCCGGTGGCGGCTGGTCGGGCAATGGCACGAAGGATTGGTTCATCGATCAGCGCTCCCGCAGGGCCATCTTGGCGTTGTACCAGTTCATGAACAGCGAGATCGACAGGCTCAGCGTGAGGTACACGGCCATGGTGATGGCGATGATCTCGACGGCCTGGCCGGTCTGGTTCAGCGTAGTGCCCGCAAACACCGCGACCAGGTCCGGGTAGCCAATTGCCACGGCCAGCGACGAGTTCTTGGTGAGGTTCAGGTACTGGCTGGTCAGGGGCGGAATGATCACCCGCATGGCCTGGGGAATGATCACCAGGCGCAGGGTCCGAGCATGGGACAGGCCGAGCGCGCTGGCGGCCTCGGTCTGCCCGTGTGACACGGCCTGGATGCCGCTACGCACGGTCTCGGCGATGAAGGCCGCGGTGTAGATCGACAGGGCCAGGGTCAGCGCGAACAGCTCGGGGATAATGGTCAGGCCGCCCCGGAAATTGAAGCCCTTCAGTTCGGGCACGTCCCAGTGCAGCGGCGCCCCGGTCACCAGGAAGACCAGCAGCGGCAGCCCGAGCAGCAGGGCGAGCGAGGCATAGACGGTGTGGAAGGTCTGCCCCGTCGCCTCGAAGCGGCGTCGCGCCCAGCGGACCAGAAATACCACCCCGATCGCGGCGGCGACGAAGGCGGCCACCGTCATGGAGAAGCCCTCTCCGAAGACCGGCGCGGGCACATACATGCCACGGTTGTTCAGGAACACGGCCTCGCCGAAGGCCAGGCTCTGACGCGGCGACGGCAGGTTGAAGGCCACCGCGAAATACCAGAACACGATCTGCAACAGCAGCGGAATGTTCCGGAAGATCTCGATGTAGACCATCGCCAGCCGGTTCACCAGCCAGTTCTTGGAGAGTCGCAGTACCCCGACCAGGAAGCCGATGAGGGTCGCGAAGAAGATCCCCAGCACCGAGACCAGGATGGTGTTCAGCAGGCCGACGAGGAAGGTCCGCCCGTAGGAGGACGTCTCGCTGTAGGGAACCAGGGATTGGAGGATGGCGAAGCCCGATGCACGATCGAGGAAGCCGAAACCGGTCGAGATCCCCCGCTGCTCCATGTTGAGCAGCGTGTTGTGCACGATGTAAACGAAGAACGCGATGACGGTCAGGACCGCCAGGATCTGGAAAACCAGCGCCCTGACCTTGGGGTCGCGCGTCAACTTGGGCTTGGCAGGCGCATTACCGACAGTCTCGGTGCCGCTCATGGTGGTGCCCCCGGGTAATGACGGGTGAACGAAGAAAGGGCTGGCACCCTGACGGAAGCCAGCCCTTCGCCCGACTTATCGGACCGGCGGCGCGTACTGGATGCCGCCCTTGCTCCACAGCGCGTTCAGGCCGCGCGAAATCTTGAGCGGGCTGCTCTGGCCGACGTTGCGCTCGAACATCTCGCCGTAGTTGCCGACCTGTTTGACGATGTTGTAGGCCCACTTGTCATCGACGCCCAGAAAGGAGCCGGCCACGCCCTCGCCACCGAGCAGGCGCTTGACGTTCGGGTCGGTGCCCTTCGCCATCTCGTCGATGTTCTTGGAGGTGACGCCAAGCTCCTCGGCGTTGAGCTGGGCATACAGGGACCAGCGCACCAGGTTGAACCACTCGTCGTCACCCTGGCGCACCACCGGGCCCAGCGGCTCCTTGGAGATCACCTCGGGCAGCACGACCGCGTCGTCCGGCTTGGGCAGCTTGATGCGCAGCGCATAGAGCTGCGACTGGTCCGAGGTCAGCACGTCACAACGACCCGCCTCGAAGCCCTTGATGGTCTCCTCGGAGGTGTCATAGGTGATGGCCGTGTATTCCATCTTGTTGGCACGGAAGTAGTCGGCCAGGTTCAGCTCGGTGGTGGTGCCGGCCTGGATGCAGATGGCGGCGCCGGACAGTTCCTTGGCGCTCTTCACGCCCAGTTTCTTGCTGACCATGAAACCCTGGCCGTCGTAGTAGTTCACGCCGGCGAAGTTCAGGCCCAGGCTGGTGTCGCGGGTGTAGGTCCAGGTGGTGTTGCGCGAGAGCATGTCGATCTCGCCGGACTGCAGTGCGGTGAAGCGCTCCTTCGCGTTGAGGGGCGTGAACTTGACCTTCTGGGCGTCACCGAAGAGGGCCGCGGCGACCGCCCGGCAGGTGTCCACATCGATCCCTGTCCAGTTGCCCTTCTCATCGGGGGCCGAGAAGCCGGGGAGACCCGTCGTCACGCCACACTGCAGAAAGCCCTTCTTCTTGACCGCATCGAAGGTTGCACCGGCATTCGCCGTTCCCGTGACGACCAGGCCCGCCAGGGCAGTCGCCGCAACCAGGGACATCCGCTTAAGACTCATCGATTCTCCTCCTCATGGGATACGTCGGGTTACCCGATCTGCGCCGCGGACGGCATGCAGCCGGAACACGGCAGTGCCGGCCTCCAGGCCGGCAACTACCCGCATTTAAACAACTGAATCACCCGCTTACAACGCGAACGATGCTGTGGAAAACCCTGATCACTCACGTGATCGATCCGAAATGTGCAGGCGCAAAATGCTTCGGCAATGGGAACCTCACTGCGGGCTTCCTGCCGCACTTCACAGGTTCTTTAGCAGGATCGGTGCCAAACGCGAACGCTCCTCAGTCAAACTTTTGTTGCGTCGCAGAAAACACTGTCGCTTCAGTCGCTTTGGCCCCATCGGCGGACAAGATCGTTGGGAACACGCAGTTGATCGAGGATTCGGGCGACGACGAAGTCCACCAGATCCTGCACCGATTCGGGGCGCGTGTAGAAGGCGGGATTGGCGGGCAGGATGCACACGCCGAGGCGCGCGAGCTTCAGCATGTTCTCGAGGTGGATCGCCGAAAAGGGGGTCTCGCGCGGCACCAGCACGAGCGGCCGCCCCTCCTTGATGACCACGTCGGCCGCGCGCTCGATCAGGTTGTCCGAGAGGCCGGCCGCAATCGACGCCAGGGTGCCCATGGTGCAGGGGCAGACCACCATCGCGTCGGGCGGGTTGGAGCCGGAGGCCGGCGGCGCGAACCACGCCTCGCGCCCGAAGACCCGAAGTTGTCCCGCCCGCGCGCCGAAGCGCTCGCCGAGCTGAGCCTCGACCTCGTCCGGGCGCGACGACAGCGCCAGATCCATCTCCTGGCGGGCCACGATCTGGGCGACCTGCGAATAGAGCAGCCACACCTGGCGGTCGGCCGCGAGCAGGGTCTCGACCAGGCGAATGCCGTAGGGCATGCCGGAGGCCCCGGTGAGGGCAACGGCAACGGTTTGCGGGGGCGTCATCGGCACGGGGGCTCCAGTGATCGCATACAGACTACCCGATCCACCGCGCCGCGGCTCATGGCGCCGCGAATCCCCGGCTGAGGGCCTGGCGCAGCCCGCCGAAGCGGCGGCGGTACTGGGCAGGCGAGAGGCCGACCTTGCGCTTGAAGAGGCGGTTGAAGAAGCTCGCATCCTCGTACCCGACCTCGCCAGCCACGGCCTCCACCGGCGCATCGGAGGTCTCGAGCATCTGCTTGGCCTCCTCGAGCCGCATCGTATGGACGTAATCCAGCGGCGACATGCCGGTGGCGCGGGCGAAGCGCCGCTTGAACGAGCGCTCCGGAATCCCGGATCGCGCCACCATGGCCGCCACCGGGGCCGCGGCCTGGTAGTGGTCGGCGATCCACAGCTGGGCGTCGCTGACCAGCGCGTCCTCGCTCTGGCGCGAGGCCGCGAGTCGCGCGAAGGGCTGCTGCCCGGCGGCGTGCCAGTCCACCAGATTGACCCTCGCCACGTGCATGGCCTCCTCGACCCCGATGAGGCGGGCGATCAGGTAAAGGGTGAGATCCAGCCAGGTGGTTCCGCCCCCCGCCATCACCAGCCGCTGCCCCTCCCCGGCTGCCACCAGGGCCTGCCGGGGATGAACGCGGACACCGGGATAGAGGCGCTCGAGGGCCTCGCAATAGGCCCAATGGGTGGTCGCATCCTGCCCGGCCAGAAGTCCGGCCTCGCCCAGCAGCAGGGCACCCGAGCAGGCCGTCGCGACGATGGCGCCGCGGTCGTGGCAGGCCCTCACCCAGGCCGCGGGCCGGGCGAAACGGTGGTGCAGATCCTCGTCCGGCGCCAGCAGAACCTCGGGAATGCACACCACGGCCGGAGCCGGGCCACTCTCCAGGTCGCCGTCGGGCACCACGGTGACGCCGTTGCCGGCCTGCATTGGCACGCCCTCGACGCTCACCACCCGCGGTGCGATCAACGACTCGCCGGGCACGCCGGTGGTCAGCCACTGCCAGTCGCGGCCTGCCGAGCGGAAGAGGTCGTACATGCCGTAGATCACCGATGCCGTCGTCTCCGGCATCGCGAGGATCGCCACGTCGACTGGCGCTGGATGACTGCCCATGGCCGATTCGTCCCTATTCCGTCCCATTCGACTTTAGCCGGTCGTGGCAGGCGGGACTACCTTGGGCGCCATCGCACCAGCCCTGGCGCGACCCCTACCCACACCCCCGGAGACCCACCATGAACACGCACCGACGTGACCTCGCCCGCCTCGAAGGCCAGAGCCTGCTGACCGACGGCGGCCTCGAGACCACCCTGATCTTTCTCGACGGCATCGAGTTGCCCGAGTTCGCCTCCTTCACCCTCCTCGACAGCGAGGCGGGTCGCGCCCGCCTCGAGCGTTACTACAGCGACTACGCCCGGCTGGCCAATCGGCACGGTCGCGGCCTGCTGCTGGAGGCACCCACCTGGCGCGCCAACCGCGACTGGGGCGCGCGTCTCGGCTACGACCCCGAGGCGCTGGCCCGCGTCAACCGCGAAGCGATCGGCCTGCTGGCCGGGATCCGCGATCGCCACGAACGGGCCGGCGAACCCATGCTCATCAGTGGCTGCCTGGGTCCGCGCGGGGATGGCTACCTGGCCGGGGCGCAGATGTGTGCCGCCGAAGCCCGGGACTATCACCGCGAGCAGATCCAGGTGCTGGCCCGTACCGAGGCCGACCTGGTCAGCGCCTACACCATCAACTACGTGGCCGAGGCGGTCGGCATCGTCCAGGCGGCCGAGCAGGCGGCCATCCCGGTCGTCATCTCATTCACGGTCGAGACCGACGGCCGCCTGCCCTCGGGCGAGGCCCTGGCGGATGCGATCGTGGCCACCGACGCGGCCACCGGCGGCGCGGCGGCCTACTACATGATCAACTGCGCGCACCCGACCCACTTCGCCCATCTGCTGTCAGACGCCGGCGCCTGGGCCACGCGCATCCGTGGCATCCGGGCCAATGCCTCGTGCAAGAGCCACGCCGAACTCGACGCCAGCACCGAGCTCGACATCGGCGACCCGGCCGACCTGGGCCGGCGCTACGCCGAACTGGTCCGCCGGATGCCCCAGCTGATGGTGGTCGGCGGCTGCTGCGGCACCGACGAGCGCCACATCGAGGCGATCTGCCGGGCAACTGCGGCCTGAGTGCGCCTACTCGAGGTAGTCGCTTACCAGCTGCCAGCGGCCGGAGACGATGCGCGCCATCCGGCCGCGGCGGTTGCCCAGGTGATCCTCGGGCGAGAAGTGGTAGGTCGGCCCGCCCAGGAAGCCGGGCGTGGTGTTCAGCGAGGCCATGGCCCGGGCAAAGCCCGCCACGTCCAGGTCGCGCCCGGCCGCCCGCAGGCCCTGGATGAAGGTATCGGCCACGTCGTAGCCCATGGCGCTCCAGACATTGGGATCGGCGTCGTAGCGGGTGCGGTAGCGCTGGATCCAGTCATTCAGTGCGCCGTCGGCGCCCTCGGGATAGGGGTGGGGCATGACGCTGACACCGTACAGGCCCTCGACCGCCGCGCCGCCCAGCTCATGGGTCTGGGCCGAGTAGCCCGAAGCGGTCACCAGCATGTCCACCGGCCAGCCGACCTTGCGCGCCTCCTGCGCAGCCGCCACGGTCTCCCGCACGACCGTTGCCAGCACCACTAGGTCGCAGTCGGCCGCCCGCAGCCGCGCGATCTGGCTGGCGAAATCGGTGGTACCCCGCTTGTAGCCCGTCCGCTCGACCAGTGCCAGGCCCCGCTTGGCGAGCCCGGACTCGACCCCCCGCATGACCTCGAGCCCGTAGTCGTCGTCCTGGTAGAGCAAGCCGACCCGGCGGTAGCCATTCTGGCCGACCAGATGACGAACCGCCGCGTCCATGTAGTCGCGGTAGGGGGCGAAGAGCTGGAACTTGAGGGGATGCGTCGGCGCGTAGGTCGCCAGGTGCGGCGAGAAGGGAAACAGGTGCGGCAGCCCGGCCTCGACGATCAGGGGCATCGTCGCCATCACGACCGGCGTGCCGAGATTCCCCAGGAACGCGAACACCTGGCCGTCGCCCAGCAAGCGCCGGGCGGCGAGGATCGCCTTCTTCGGGTCATAGCCGCTGTCCTCGACGGCGATTCGCAGCTTGCGTCCATGCACCCCGCCCCGCTCGTTCTCCTCGTCGAGGCGCATCACGATCCCGTCGCGGATCGGCGCGCCAAGGATCGCGATCGGCCCGGACAGGTCCTGGATCGTGGCAATCCGGATGCTGTCGTCGGTGACCCCGGGCGTGGCGGCAGGGGCCGGGCCGGCAAACAGTGCGGCGAGGGCGATGAAGACCGTCAGGAGGCGTCGCATGGGGATCTCTCGCGGAATGTCATGAGGCCGGGATTATCGCCCGCCGCCGGCCAGTCCGGCGGGCCGCGCGAGCACGATCAGCACCAGCACCGCGCCGAACAGCAGGAGCTCGAGCCCGGCGGCGCCGCTGCCGAGCGCGGGCACGGCACCGCGCAACGTGGCGATCAGCTGGGGCAGCGCCACCATCACCAGGCCGCCCAGCACAGCGCCGGCCGGCGCCCGGACGCCGCCGACGAAGACCATCATCAAGAGTTCGAAGGACAGCCCGATGCCGAACTGCTCGGGACTCAGATAGCCCAGCCAGTGGGCCGAGAGGGCCCCGGCCAGGGCGCCCAGGACACCGCCGGCCGCGAATGCCTGCTGGCGCACGGCGCCGGCCGACACGCCGATCGCGGCAGCGGCGGATTCGTCCTCGCGGCTGGCCCGCCAGGCGCGCCCGAGGCGGGAATGAATGAGCCGTCGGCACACCAGCCAGGCCAGCACCAGCATCGCGACGGACAGGGCCGCCTGGCCGCCGGGTGACCCCAGGGTCCAGGGTCCGATCACGAAGGGGGGCACCACCCGGCCGGCCGCGCCCCCCGTCCAGGGCACCAGCCGGACCAGCAGCTCCTCGACGATCAGGGCCATGGCCAGCGTGCTCATGCCGAAGGCCAGGCCCCCCAGCCGTCGCCCCGGCAGGCTGGCCAGGAGGCCCAGCAGCCCTCCCGCCGCCATGGCCGGCAGCAGCGCCAGGGGCGATGGCATCCCGATCGAAACCAGGCACGCCTGGACATAGGCCCCGACGGCCATCATCGCCCCGTGCCCCAGCGAGAGCTGCCCCGTCTGGCCGACGATCAGCACCAGCCCGAGTCCGGCCAGCGCCCAGGTCGCCACCATCGCCAGCTGCGCCAGTCCGTGGCTCCACCCGCCGCCGGACAAGGCCAGGGCGAACAGGGCAAGGGCGATTCCGACCCGCCTCACCGTGTCGCCCCCCGGCCACCGAGCCCCTGCGGAAACATCAGCAGCACCAGCAGCATCAGTCCATAGACGGCCAGCTCCTTGGCGCCTTCCGGCAGATAGAGACCCGAGAGGGCTTCGATCACGCCGACCAGCACCCCGCCGGCGATGGCGCCGGGCAGGCTGGACAGCCCCCCGATGACGGCGGCGGGAAAGGCCTTCAGGGCGATCAGGCCCATGCCCGGATGCACCAGGGTCAGCGGCGCCAGGAGCACCCCGGCGACGCCGGCCAGGGCGGCCCCCAGGGCCCAGGCGAGCGTATGCATGCGGCTCGGCGAGATGCCCATCAGGGCCGCCACGCGTGGATCTTCCGAGCAGGCCCGCAGCGCCACGCCGGCCCGCGTGAAGCGAAAGAAGGCGGCCAGCGCCGCGCATGCCAGCCCGGTGGCGACCAGTACCGCCAGGTGCGCACCCGCCACCTGCAGCGGCCCGATCGCGATCACACCCGGCAGGGGCAGGTCGAGGCGATGCAGCTGATGGGTCGCGGCGGGCACCATGGTGACCCCGCCCCGCAGGGCCAGGCCGAGGCCGAAGGTCAGCAGCACCGCGGTGAGGTGGGGCCGGCCCAGCGCCCGCCGCAGGACCACGGCCTCGAGCAGCGCCCCCAGCGCGAACAGGGCCAGGACAGCCACCGGCAGGGCCAGCAGGACCGGCCACCCGGCCCCCTCCACCAGCAGGACGGCCGCGAAGGCCCCGACCATCAGCAGTTCGCCCTGCATGAAGCTGACGGTCTCGGTGGCCTTGAAGACCAGGACGAAGGACAGGGCCACCAGACCATAGACGCATCCGTTGGCAATTCCGCTGAGCAGGACCTGGGCGAACATGCGCCCGATTATCGGACGCGGCCGGCGCGCCGGCCAGTCAGGCGCTCAGGGACGGCTGGCGGGGCTCACCGGCAGGGCACACGCGGCGCGATACTCGGCGGCCAGCCGCGCGACCAGTTCGGCCACCGGCGGGGCATCGCCGATCGTGGCGACCCCGTGCCCGGCACTCCAGACGTCGCGCCAGGCGCGGGCCTCGTCAGCCAGGCTCTTGAGCTTGCCCTTGCCGAGCGACAGGGTCAGCTGCTCGCGGGTATAGCCGGCCTTCTCCAGGCTCGGCCACAGGAAGTTGGCGTTGGTGCCCGAGATGGCGTCGGTGTAGACGATGTCGCCCGCCCCGCAATCGACCACCATCTGCTTGTATGCGTCCTGGGCCTGCGACTCGCGGGTGGCAATGAAGCGGGTGCCCATGTAGGCGAAGTCGGCGCCGAGCACCTCGGCCGCCCGGACCGCCGCCCCGTCGGACAGGGCGCCCCCCAGGATCAGGGTGCCCTCCCAGAATGCGCGGATCTCGCGCACCAGGCTGAAGGCGCTCTGCACGCCCGCGTGGCCGCCCGCCCCGGAGGCGACCGCGATGATGCCGTCCACGCCGGCCGCAGCCGCCTTGCGGGCGTGGTGGGCATGGACGACATCGGAGAACACCAGGCCGCCGTAGGCATGGACCGCCTCGACCACCTGCGCCGGATTGCCAAGGCTGGTGATGACAAAGGGCGTGCGATGTTTGACGAGCAATTCCAGGTCGGGCGCGACCCGCGGGTTGGACGGGTGCAGGATCAGGTTCACGCCGTACGGCGCGCAGGCCGGATCGCCGGCCACCGCGTCGAGCGCCCCCAGCCACGCATCGAGCGCTTCCGGCGTCCGTGCATTGAGGGCCGGGAAGGTGCCGGCGACGCCGGCCCGACAGCAGGCGCTGACGAGCTCGGGGCCGGACACCAGGAACATCGGCGCGGCGATCACCGGCAGGCTCATGACGCCGCGGAAGCGCTCGGGCAGTGACATGCGGTCTCCTCTCGGCCCTGGCGGGCCGGACAGTTCTTGGGTCGGTGTGCGAGGCTCGACGCTAGCACGCGCGGCCTCACCGATTTAGTAGCTGCATTCTAGGGTCGATCGACCGGTTGCGGTCCTGCGACGGGGGCGACCGGTGTCGCTGACGTGGCAATGCCATCGACCCAGCGCTGTGGCGCGCGGCCACTGCAGCGGGGTCCCCTGCCGCCGTGCTAGCCTGCGTGGATCATGAGCGGAATCGACTCACTCGTTTATGGCATCGGCCTCGCCGGCGTCGCGGTCAATGCAGCGTCCGGCGTCCTCGAGGCCGGACGCAAGCCCTTCGACATGTTCGGCATGGTGGTGGTCGCCCTGGCTGCGGCCCTGGGGGGCGGCACCCTGCGGGACCTGCTGCTGGACCGCACGGTCTTCTGGATCGCCGACCGGACTTTCCTGATCTGCGCCATCACGGCCGGCATGCTGACCTTCGGCGCCGCCCGCCGCTGGCGGCTGCCGCCCCAGCTCTTTCTCCTGCCGGACGCCCTGGGCCTGGCCCTGTTCACGGTCAGCGGCACCAAGATCGCCCTGGCCCTCGGCCACGACTGGCTGATCGCCAGCGTCATGGGCGTGGTGACCGGCGTGGTGGGCGGCATCCTGCGGGACGTGCTGTGCAACGAGGAGCCGCTGATCTTTACCGGGACCCTCTACGCGACACCCGCCTGGCTGGGCGCCCTGCTGCTGGCCGGCCTGACCGCGGCCGGGGCCAGCCCTCCGGTTGCCGCGCTGGCGGGCGGTGGCTTCATCCTCGTCACCCGGCTGTTCGCGCTGCGCTGGAACTGGCGCCTGCCGACCTATTCAGCGCGGCGCTGATTCACTGGCGGGCGAAGGGCAGCCGGATCGAGAAGATGCTGCCGAGGCCGGGCTCGCTGACGACCTCGACGTTGCCCCCGTGGCGCTCGACGACGGTTTTCACGATCATCAAGCCCAGCCCCAGGCCGGCCACTCGCCGGCCGGTGGTCTTCTCGAGCCGACCGAAGCGCTGGAACAGCAGGCGGAGATCCTCCGGCCCGATGCCGTCGCCCTCGTCGTGCACCTCGAGGCGCCAGCCACGGGGCTCCCGCTCGATACGTAGCCGGACCTCACTGCCTTCGGGGCTGTACTTCACCGCATTGGTGAGCAGGTTCAGCACGGCCCGCTTGAGCAGGCTCGGCTCGCACAGCACGGGATACTCGTCGTCGGGCAGTTCCGCCCGGCTGATGTGCACGCCCCGCGCGCGCGACAGGGCCCAGGCCTCCTCGATCGCGTCGTCCGCGATCTGGATCAGGTCGTACATGACGAAACGGCGGACATCGACGCCCTCCGCACGCACCAGGCGGAAGAGGTTCTCGGTCAGCTCCAGGGCTGCGCTGGCATACAGGCTGACCCGCTGCATCGCGTCGCGCGGTACCCCGTGCGCCATCTGCGGGTCGTCCTCGAAGGCCTCGACCATGGTGACGATCGACGACAGCGGGGAGCGCAGGTCATGGGACAGGTATTGCATGGCTGCCTCGCGCCGGGCCTGCGCCTGCTTGATCTGCGTGATGTCGTCCATCGACAGGACGACCCCGTGCATTCGGCTGCGTCGGTCATGGAGCGCCGCGATCGTCACGTGCAGGGTCTGACCCTCGGCACCCAGCACCTCCACCGAGATTGGCTCCTCGCGCGCGACCGGCAGGCCGTCTTCCAGGGGGATGTCGGCGGGCCACTTGAGCGCACGCAACACCGGCAGCAGCTCGTCCGCCCCTTCCGCGCCGAGCAGGATGCCGGCGCGCCGGTTATGCAGCTGCAACTGGCTTCCGGCGCCGATCACCACCACGCCGGTGGGCAGGCCCTCGAGGGTGTCGAGCATGAAGTGACGAAGTTGCCGCTGCCGGCTGGCGGTCTCCCGCAGGCGGGCGAGGCGCCGATAGACCGGATCGGCAGAGCGCTCTCCGCCGCTGTCCCCCTCGCCGGCCACCGGTCGCCACCGGCCGGCCTCGCGCATCAGGGCGTCGAGCTCCTCGTCGAGATAGCGCTGGGTGGCCTCGAGCCTGCGCCAGCTCCAAAGGGGGTAGGCCGCCATGCACCCGATCAAGGCTCCGGCAGGCGGCAACCACACATGCCAGTTGGTCAGAGCCACGGCCGGGGCCAGCACCACGGCCCCCGTGATTGCAAAGGCCACCAGCAGGCTCTCGCGGGGCGACAGGCGCACCATCGACAGCATCAGGACGACGACCGCCAGCGACGACAGGATGGCCGCACCGAGGGGCGAGGCGACCTCGATGGTCCTGTCGCCGCGCAGGGCCGAGAAGATGTTGGCGTTCACCTCGACGCCCGGCATCGGGCGTGTATAGGCCGAGGTCGGCGTCGGCACCACGTCCCCCATGCCCTGAGCCACCGCGCCGACCAGCACGACCTTGCCCTTGAGGAGGGCCGGATCTGCGCTCCGGTCGAGCACATCCACAAAGGAAACACGCCGATGGGCGCCCGGCGGGCCTGAAAACGGGATCCTCAGCCAGTGGCTGGCCGGGGACGCCCCCGCCGGGCGGCTGCCGTCCAGCACGTAGCGGGCGGCAGCCGGTGGATCGACCAGGATCAGGAGCGCCAGCCCCAGCTGGGGCAGCATGACCTCGCCGTTGGACTCCCACAGATAGACGCTGCGGACGATGCCGTCGGGATCGAACTCCACATGGGCATGGCCCAGCGCTGCGGCATCCCGGGCGAACAGCGGCTCGCGGCCCAGTTCATAGGCTGCACCGATGCTCGTGTTGCCGGCCCAGGGAAGGACGACCTGGCCGTGGCGGCGGATGGCCTCGGCCAGGACCTGATCGCCCGAGGCCTCTTCCTGGCGCTCCGAAAAGAGGATGTCGAGGGCCACCGGGCCGCTGCCGGCTTCTCGCAGACGGTCGATGAGTTCGGCATGGACCCGCCGAGACCAGGGCCAGCGACCCAGTCGCGCGAGGCTTTTCTCGTCGATGGCCACGATGACCACCTCCGGATCGACCTGCTGCTTGAGGCTCGCCATCGAGACGTCGTAGAGGGCCTGATCGATACGCCACATCCACCCGAAGAAGGCGATGAAGCCCGCGATCAGGGCGCACACGGTGGTCACGGCCACCCACTCGGCCATGGCCCGCAAATCGACTGGTAGTGAAGCCCTCATCCCGTTTCCGTCTGGTCGTGGACAGGCCGCGGGAGGCCCCGGACTTGCCTTCGGTATATTTTACGCATCGTCACTGCCACAGGCTCGCGGGTTCTGCTATATGACGTCCAAAGCCGCACCGGCTTGAACCATCGCCCGGCAGAGCGGGCACAAGGAGAGTCAGATGAGCTTCATCCAGGAATTCAAGGAATTTGCAGTCAAGGGCAACGTGGTCGACATGGCCGTCGGCGTCATCATCGGCGGCGCCTTCGGCAAGATCGTCGCCTCACTGGTCAAGGACATGGTGATGCCGGTCCTCGGGATGCTGATCGGTGGCGTGGATTTCAAGAATCTCTACATCAACCTGGGCGACACGACCTTCGAGACCATGGAAGCCGCCGAGACGGCCGGCGCCCCCCTGATCAAGTACGGGGTCTTCATCAACACGGTCATCGATTTCATGATCATCGCCATGGCCATCTTCGTGGCCATCAAGGCGATCAACCGGCTGAAGCGCAAGGAGGAGGCGCCTGCAGAACCCGAGGCCCCGGCGCCGGATCCGGAGGACGTGGTCCTCCTGCGGGAAATCCGCGATCTGCTGAAGCAGCGCTGACATCGAACGTGGCGGGACGGAAGACCCGCCAGTCCGTCCCGAAGCAGCCGGCTGCGCCCGAGCGCCGCGCCGGCCGCCGGTCTCAGGAGGCGGCGTCTTCGCCGCCCTCCGTCAACTGCTCGAGTCGATAGCCGTAGTTGTAGGTCGGCACCAGACGGAAGCCGTTTTCCGGCCGCAGGTTGAGCTTGCTTCGGACCCGGCTGACGTGGGTATCGACGGTCCGCGTGGCCAGGTTGGCCGTCTGCCCCCAGACCGCCTCGAGCATGTGCCCGCGGGACAGCAGCCGCCCCAGGTTGCGGAACAGGAACACGGCCAGTTCGAACTCCTTGTCGGTCAGTTCGACCGGCTCCCCGTCCATGGTGACCCGCTTGCTGGGCAGGTCGAAGGCGTACTGGGCGACCTCGATCCGCTGGCTCTTGGCATGCGGGCGCGCCCGACGCAGCACCGCGTCGATGCGCGACATCAGCTCGAGCTTTCGCACCGGCTTGACCAGGTAGTCGTCGGCACCCGCATTGAGCGCCTCGACGATGTCCTCCTCGGCATTGCGCGCCGTGATGAACACCACCGGCGTGTCGTTGCAGCGGTCCTCGCGCAGCCAGCGCAGGACTTCGTGGCCCGTCATCTCGGGCAGCATCCAGTCCACCAGCGCCACATCGAAACTCTCGCGCCCGGCAATCCGCACGAACTCCCGCGACTCCCTGAACAGGTGCACGTCCGCCCCCTGCTCCTTGAACCACTGCTCCAGGGCGTCACCCTGGACCACATCGTCTTCGACTATCGCAATTCGCACTTGGTCTACCCAGTCAGTTTTTCTTGTTCGAGCTGTCTCATCCACCCCCTACATCGGCCGCGCGACGTAGGGGTTGAACCGTCTTTCTTCTCCGAAGCTGGACATGGGTCCATGGCCGGGGATGAAGCGGACGTCGTCGCCCAGGGGCAACAGCTTCGTTCGTATGGACGCCAGCAGGGTCTGGTGATCGCCCTTCGGAAAATCGGTCCTGCCGATGGATCCGGCAAACAGCACATCGCCGACCAGCGCCAGCCGGGTGGAATCGCTGAAAAAGACCACGTGCCCGGGCGTATGGCCGGGGCAATGGATGACCTGCAGCGACTCGTCGCCCACCTGCACCGAGTCTCCGTCGTTCAGCCAGCGGTCCGGCTCGAAGGGCCGCCCCTGGCCGACGCCGAACATGCGCCCCTGCTGCTCCATGGCATCGATCCAGAACTTTTCTTCGCGCTGGGGCCCCTCGACAGGGACGGAGAGCCGCTCCGCCAGGTCGGCGGTCGCCCCCGCATGGTCGATGTGCCCGTGGGTGATCAGGATCTTTTCGACCGTGATGCCTTCCTGTTCGACGGCACGCAGGATGGTGTCGATGTCGCCGCCCGGATCGACGATGGCGCCCCGGCGGCTTGCCTCGCACCAGATGACCGAGCAGTTCTGTTGAAACGGTGTGACCGGAACGATTCGATATGCAATCACGATGAGTCGCAGGCTGCGGCCGAAGTCCGGCCCATTAAGCGAACAATGATACACAGTCGAGAATGCGCCCGTCGCCCCGCCTCGCCGGCGCACGGACGTACGGACGATTCCGGGCGACGAAGCACGGACCGCCAGGCTCAGCCGTGGCGCGGCCTCGAAGGCAGAGCACCGAGTTGCGCCGCCTGGTTGCAAAATTCGATGGCGTCGGCCGCCGCCGGTGAATCACCGACCAGGCTGACCCGGCAGCCGCGCAGGGTGGCTTCCCGCTGCACCAGGATCAGCAGCTGGACACCGGCCGCATCGATCCGCTCGACGCCGCAGAAGGCGATCTCCAGGTGGGTCCCCGGCTTCAGCAGGGCGAGCAGACGGGCCTCCTGCCGCTCGGCCGAATGAAAGGACAGCTCCCCCTGTATCACGTGGCGAACCCACGGAATGGAATCGACGGCATTCATGACTGCGCCCCTGTCTGGCCTTGTGCCTGACGGACCGGAATCGGTCCGCACCGGGTCCGGGATCTGCCGCATGCCGAATTCAGATTTGCGCAGGAACCCGACCGCCTCGGTCGGACAGAGGTTGGGTGGGGGCAAGCGCAGTTCGAAGCCGTCCATATCAGCCCTGATCCTTGCGTTACCGACACGCTATCAATCCGGCGCCTGCAAGGGCAATGAGGACTTCCGCGCGGGCATACGTAGAATCCCCGAAGCCGAGGGGCGCGGGGCCGTGCGCATGGAGGGGAGCCACGACGTGGCGGCCGGACGCCCGCCGGCGGCGACCGGGCAACTCCGCGGGGACATCCCCGGGCCGGGACTCAGCGCTCGAGCAGATCCGGATCGGCGGCCAGGGTGATGGTGACCAGTTCGGCGACGGACTGAGCCTTCATCTTGACCATCAGGTTGGCGCGGTGGGTTTCGACCGTTCGCTCGGAAATGCCGAGCTCGGCGGCAATCAACTTGTTGCGCTGACCGGCGACAATGCCCTTGAGCACGTCGCGCTCGCGCCGGGTCAGGCTGGCCAGCCCGCTGGACTCCTGGGCCTTGCGCTGCTGGTCCTCGCGTCGCGCGAGGCGCATGGCCTCGTTCACGCGCTCGATCAGCTGCTGGACATTGAAGGGCTTCTCGAGGAAATCGAAGGCGCCCTGCCGCATGGCCCGTACCGCCGTGGGCACGTCGGCGTAGCCGGTCAGGAAAATCACGGGTACGCCCGGGTGGCGTTCCGACAACCAGTCATGGACCTCGGGACCGGTCACCCGCGGCATGCGGATGTCGAGCAGGACGCAGCCGACGCGCGCGGCATCGAACCGCCCCATGAAGTCGTCGCCGGACAGGTACTCCTCGACCTGGAGGCCGATGCTGGTCATCACCTCCGAAATGAAGCCACGAACCTGCGCATCGTCATCGACGATATGAACGGTACCGCTGCTTTCAAGCTCCTGACCCGCTGCCATCCGACACTCCACTCACGTCGCCAGCCACGCCCCCGGGGAACTACCCGTGCCACAGCACATTTCCGGATGGCGCACGCCTCAGCCGGGACCTATTCTAGCCTCGCGGCGCGTGACGTGCGTCGGCATGTGGCATTGGCGGAGGACAGTAGCCACAATTTGATCATGGTTTCACCCGTTCGTCTTCAATCCGAGCTGCCCATGCCCCCCGCTCCTGCCCAAACCCCGCTCCGCCCGCCGACCGCCGAAGCCCTCCTGGCGGCCTTCCCGGACGCCGCCCTGCTCCTTGACCGGACGGGCCGGGTACTTACCGCCAATGCAGGCGCCCACGGTCTGCTGGGCGCGACGGCGTGCCGGGTCGAGACATCGGTCCTTGCGCCCCCCTGGCACTGGCAATGGCCCGACAGCTCGCCGCTCGCCGCCGAGTCGCACCCCCTGGCGGCGGCCTGTCGATCCGCACACGGGCTCGACGAAACCTTCCGGCTCGGTGCAGGCCCCGCCCCCGGCCTCGCCATCCGTTGCCGCTGCAGGCCGCTGGCAGACGGCCAGCAGGGAATGCTGCTCCTCCTCGACCCGGTCTCCGAGGTCGACAAGCAGACCTCCCGCGAGGTCTGCGAAACCCTCATCGACCGCCTCCCCGTGCCGCTCTGGTATGCCGCCGACGGCAGCCCGCGCCGCAAGATCAACCAGGCTTGGCGCGAGGTATGCGGTGTCGACGAACGAGCCACCTGGCTCGATACCGTGAACCCCGCCGATGTGGCAGGCCTCGACCAGGCCTACGAAGTCATGAAGCGGGGCGGCCGGAGCGAACCGGTCCAGTTCCGCCTGCGGGACCGGGCGGGCGAGACACGGTGGTTCATCGAGCATGTGGCACGGCACCCTGGAACCGACGCCTGTCCGGCAGGCTTTGTCGGGCTGGCGGTGGATATCGGTCTGCTGCGCCAGCACGACGACGCGATCCGGACCTTGTCGCGCGCCCTGGAGCAGACCGACGCGCGGATCGTCATCACCGACCCGCACGGTGACATCGAATATGTGAATGCGGCCTGCTGCCGCGCCTACGGCTACACCCGCGAGGAACTGATCGGCCGCAACCCGCGCCTGTTCAAATCGGGCCAGACATCGGACAAGGTCTATCGGGCCCTGTGGGCGACGCTGCTGGCCGGCGACACCTGGCGCGGCGAGCTGACCAACCGGACGCGGGATGGCCGGGCCCTGGTCGAGGCGGTGACCATCTCGCCGGTCCGCGACGAGAACGGCCAGCCGCGTCACTTCGTAGCCGTCAAGGAAGACGTCACCCAGGCGCGCGCCGCCGCGCGCGCCCAGCGCGAGGCGGACACCCGCCTGGCCCAGGTCGAGCGGATGCGCACGCTGGACGCCCTGGTCGGGGGGATGGCCCACGAATTCAACAACATTCTGGTCGCGATCCTGGGCTACTCGGACCTGGGCGCCCGCATCCTCTCCTCGGGCAAGGACCCGGTCCGGGTCAGCAGCTACCTGGACGAGATCCGCAAGGCCGGCGAACGGGCACGTCACCTGGTCGCGCAGTTGCGGGCCTTCGGTCGCAGCGGCGAACATGCGACGGTGCGGCTGGACCTCGCAGCGATGCTGGCGGACTTCGCGTCCCTGCTGGCGGTGGCCCTCCCCAAGAACATCGTGGTCGAGACCCTGGTGCCGGCAGCGATCCCCGAACTGATGATCGATCGCGGCGGCCTGCAGCAGGTCCTGATGAACCTCTGCCTCAATGCCCGTGACGCGATGCCGTCCGGTGGCACCGTGCAATTGCGCGTGGACGAACCGGCGCTGCCGGCTTCGGCCCGCTGCGACTCCTGCCACGCGCCACTCACGGACCGCTACCTGCGCATCGAAGTCAGCGACGACGGGGCCGGCATCGAGCCCGAAGCCCTGGCGCGCCTCTTCGAGCCCTTCTTCACGACCAAGGACCCGGCCACCGGGACCGGGCTGGGCCTCGCCGTGGTTCACGGCATCGTGCACCGCCATGGAGGACATGTTCAGGTGGACCGGGCCCGCAGGCGGGGTGCGGCGATCAGCGTACTGCTGCCCCTGTAGCGCAGGCGCCGTGGATGGCGCACTGAAAATGCCAGGGGCGACCCTCGCGGATCGCCCCCGTGGACGCTGTATGCGCAGCGCCGAGCTACATGCCCGAAGCCATGCGCATGGGCCGCCGCTGCTTCTTCTTGCGTTCGAGCCGGAAGCGCTGGGTGGTCTGATCCAGGCCATCCACCTGCTCGCGGAGGCTGTCCGCCGCCGCAGCCGCCTCCTCGACGAGGGCGGCATTCTGTTGCGTCACCTCCTCCATCTTCGACACGGCAATGGTGACCTGGTCGATGCCCAGCGACTGCTCGCTGCTGGCCTCGGCGATTTCGGCAACGACCCGGTTGAGCTGCTCGAAGGCGGCCAGGGCGTCCTTGACGACCCCCTCCATGCGCCCGACCTCCCTGCCGCCGGTCGCCACGCTCTCTTTCGAGCGCTCGATCAGGGTCTTGATCTCCTTGGCCGCATCGGACGACTTCTGCGCCAGGTTGCGGACCTCGCTGGCCACCACGGCAAAGCCGCGGCCCTGCTCGCCGGCACGCGCGGCCTCGACCGCTGCATTGAGGGCCAGGATGTTGGTCTGGAAGGCGATCGACTCGATCAGGCTGACAATGCTCGCGATCTTCTGGGACGAACCCTCGATCTCCCCCATCGTGCTCACCAGCCTCGCCATGGCCTCGCCGCTGCGCGACATGCTCTGGCGGGATTCGTCCGCCATCTTGCGCGCCCGGCCAGCATTTTCGGCATTGGCCGCAACCGTGGAGTTGAGCTGGGCCATCGACGAGGAGGTTTCCTCCAGGCTCGCGGCCTGGGACTCGGTCCGGCGGGACAGATCCTGGTTGCCGTCGGCGATCTCGCTGGCGGCGATGTTGATGGAGCTCGCTGCCGACTGGATCTCCTTGATCATCTCGTGCAGCGTCTGCTTGGTCAGGTTGGTGTCTTCCTTGAGCTGGCCGAAGACGCCCTCGTATTCCGCCTCGATGCGCTCGGTGAGGTCGCATTCGGCAATCGCGCGCAGCACCTTGGCGACATCCGACAGGCCCTGCTCGGTCGTCTCGAAGAGGGTGTTCACGTCGTTCGCGAGGGTCAGGAAGAAGCCCTGCTTTCCAGACAGCTCGATCCGTTGCGAGAAGTCGCCCCGCGCCGCCGCGCTGATCAGCGCCGCGATCTCTTCCTGGGCTTCGCGCTCGATGCGCTCGGCTTCCGCCTTGGCCTTGGCGTTGGCCGCCAGCATGTCGATGGAGGCCTGGTTGCGCTCCAGGGCCTTGGCGAATTCGCCGTGCAGGCCGGCGGTCTGTACCCGGCGACCGTAGTGGCCGTCGCCGGCGTTCTTGAGGACGGTCTGCTGCTCGCGGAAGCAGCTCTCGAGCTGATCCAGCATGTTGTTCACATGCCAGCACAGTTCGCCGATCTCGTCCTTCTCGCCGATGTTCGTGATCCGGGAGGTCAGGCGCCCTTCGGCCACCGCCCGCACGACGTCCTGCAGGCGCGCGATCCGATCGTCGCCCGCGCTCTCGCCCTCAGACGGAGAGTACGAATTCTTCATAGCTCACTCCCTTTTCCTTCAGCACGTTCCCAAGCAATTCCAGCGAGACCTCGCAGGCGTCCCGCGGCCCTGCGGCCTGCTCGGCCTGCAGCATCCGGCGGTAGAGATCCTCGATCACCGGCAGCGCATTGCGATTGGGCGCCCGCCGCACCGACAGGTATCCGCAGATGTTGCCGGCGGTGTCGTAGTCGGGCGTCACGTTGGCGATCACCCAGTAATAGCTGCCGTCCTTGGCCATGTTCTTGACGTAGGCGAAGATCTCCTCGCCCGAGCCGACGCTGTCCCAGAGGAAGCGGAAGACCCCGCGCGGCATGTCCGGGTGGCGGATGATGTTGTGCTGGGAACCGAGCAGCTCGGACTCTTCGAAGCCCGAGAATTCGATGAAGATCTCGTTTCCGTAGACGATCCGACCCTTCAGGTCGGTCTTCGAGACGATGAAGTCATGCTCGCGCATGACCCGCTCGACTCGGGTTGGCTGAATCCTGTTCTTCATGCCCCCTCCGGTATGTCAGGCCCGCTGAAAGGCAGCGGGCTCACAGGCTCAGGCCTGTTCTGACTCAGGTATCGGAGGCAACGATCGGAACTTGAGGGGGCGGGCGCAATCGGGTCGGCCGCCGCCCCTCAGCCGGGGTCAGTCGCGCAGCCAGGGCCCCACCAGGGAAACACCGCCCGCCGCGATGGACTGCCAGCGCAGCAGCCGCACGGCATTGCGCCCGCGGTAGCTCAGCAGCGGCATCACGCCGCGCGTCAGCGCCGCCTGTCCGGCGGGTTCGCTCATCAGGACCTCGGCGCAGGGCTGCTGGCGGGCCTCGCCGTCTTCACGGAACACATGGCTCGGCAGATCGCCGAGCTCCAGTTCGTCGTCCAGGTCCATGTCCCAGCCCGACTGCTGGAAGGCGCGTCCGCACAGCACCGCCGCCGCCAGCGCCGGTGGCCCCCAGAGGTAGCGCTCGTGGGCGCGCCCGGCCGCCAGCTCCTCGAAATCGAAGGCGCTGACCGGATCGGTGCTCTGGCCGTAGGGCAGGCGCTGCAGCACGCGGGGCAGCACCAGCCCGACCGCAGCCGCCACGGGGCTGGCGCGCAGGGCGTTCCAGGCGGCGAAGGCCGGGTCGTCCGCCTCCGGCCACTGGCTGGCGCTGGACAGCCCCTTGGCCGACCCGCAGCCCAGCAGATCCGGCGACGCACCCGCGAGCAGCGCGGCACCGGCCTTGGCCGCGATGGCCGCCAGCAGGGTCAGCAGCGCCATCTCGCCGGCGTCCGGCCCGAAGCTCTGGTCGAGCACAACCAGCGACCAGCGCCGCCCTTCGGCCCCCTCGGCCTCGCGACCACAGAGCAGGCGCTGGATCGTGGAGGCCGCCATGTTGTCGGCATGGGCGGAGATGTCCGCCACCAGATCGTGGCGTGCATAGTCCATCAGGTAGAGCTGCAGCGACTCGCCGCAGTCCAGCTCGCGCACCAGGGTCTCGGCGCTGCGCCACAGCCCTTCGAGGGCCTGGAAATCCGGGTGATGCAGGAGGCGGCGCATGTGGTCGGCGATGGCCTCGTCCGCCGCGGCGATGACCTGCGCCTGCTGCGGGTTCGCCTGGACCACGTGGGGCGCCACCACATTGCGGATCAGGGCCTCGATGCCCTGGGCCGCCGGCGCGGCGCCCGCCGCGGTCGCAGGGCCACTGGGCTTGCGTCCCAGAAGCCGCTCGATGTCGGACCCGGCCTCAGGTTCGGCCTCGGCAGCCGCAGGGCTCGCCGGGGCCGCCCCCAGCGCCGCCGCGGCGCGGGCGAAGAGGGCCGGATCGCGCAGTTCCTGGCGCAGGCCGCGCAGCCCGGCAAAGAGGTCGCCCCGGCGATAGAGCTCGTCCGGGTGGAAGTCCTCGACACAGGAGAAGTCGAGCGCGACCCGCGCATCGCCCAGGTCCAGCGACAGCGCCGGGGCCATCCGGGCCAGCACCTGGTCGATGCTGTCGATGTCCACCGCCATCGGCACCCGCTGGGCCAGCGGCACGCCGCCGTGACCGCCGAAATTGCCGAGGACCAGAATGCGGAACGGCGCCTCTTCGCGCGGGGCACCGCCAGCGGGCCGGCCAAACGAAAAATCGAAATCCATGTCTCCTCCGGGGAACCTGTTCTGCAGCCAGTGTCACGGCCCGCCGGCCGACGGTCAAGGCCGTGCCGCGACGGGCGCCAGGAAGAGCGTCAGGACACCGGTATAGCCATAGAGCCGGTCACGGGCGATCTCGCCGCCGGCGAAGAAGCCGGCGAGGGGCACGTCTCCGATCGCATCACGGATCGCGACCAGTTCCGCGTTCGGGGCCCCGAAGTGATCTCCGCCACGACCCGAGCAGCTGACATAGAGCGCCCCGGCGATGCGTCGCCCCGCGGCCGCGTCGCGCAGCTCCCGGGCGGCCCGGCGCAGGTCGGCCAGGGCCGCGTCCGGATTGCGCGCGCAAAAGCTCAGTTCCATCTCGGGCCCCAGCTCCTCGGCGATCGCCAGAACGCCGGCCTCCGGATCGACCCCCAGGATGTGGCGCACCAGGGTGGCCGTGCCGAAGCGCCCGGGCGCCGGCGCACTGTCGTCGTGCCCGCGCGAGATCCCGACCAGGGTCGCCGCCAGCATCCGCGCCAGTTCGTCCTGGTCCACGTCCTCGGGCAGGCCCAGGTCGCTCAGGGCGCAGGCCAGCGCCGGCTGGTTCTCCAGACCGATCAGGAAGTGGCCCTGGAACTCGGTGACGCGCCGCGCCGGCCCCACCGGCTGACAGCCCTGGGTGACACGGGACATGACCTCCACCCCGGCGCCGAAGGCCACGCCGGACAGACCGCCGGAGAGCACCTCGCCGGCAATCGCGAAGCTGCGTTCGCGCGAGGCGGCCAGCCCGCCGAAGAGGTAGCCCGTGGTGGTGCGGTCCGCCAGCTCCAGCAGCAGTTCCTGCAGATCGGGCGTCGCCCCCTCCGCATGGACCAGGGCCGTATGGGCCTGAAAGTCCAGGTCCCGACCCAGAGGCCGCCGGCCGGAGAAGATCCGGAAATCGGCCGGGGCGAGGGGCGCCAGCATCAAGGACATGGCCGGGCGGTCGAAGTACTCCTGACCATTGGCGCAGACCCCGACCCCGACGGAACCGACCCATTCGGTGTCGGGGAAGCGCGATCCGAGGGCAGCCAGGATGGCGTCCGCGTCGGCTGCGTAGTAGTCGGTCAGGTAGCAGAACCCCAGCGGATAGGCGACCGCGGTCTCCTGCGAGACCATCGCGCCATGGAGCTGGGCTGCGCACAACTCCAGGGCCATCTGCCATCGGGGGTGTCCGGCGTGGGCCAGGACGAAGCGGTGGGTGGGCATGGCGGAACTCTCGATCTGAGCTGCGGGGCCGAGGCCCTCGCCGACCCTGCCAGTTTAGGAGCAGACGGGGCCGGCGTCGCTGAATGCCCCACGCCCGAGGTCCATCGGGCGGTCCACATCACGCAGGCAGCCCGGGTCGCCGACCTCGCAGTGGACCAGCGCCGGGCCCGCCCGCTGGACGATTCGGCGCGCCCCTTCATCCCCGTCGAGGGCCAGTAGCGCATCACGCCAGCGTCGGTCGAAGCCGACCGGGTGGCCTGCCCGCCCCCCGTGGCAGGCCCGCGCCACCGAAGCGCCGGCGGTCAGGGCCCCGAGCACGGCAGCGTGCGTGGCCGGCTGCACCCAGGGCATGTCGGCCAGGGCCACCAGCCAGCCGGCCGCGTCGATGCTGGCCTGCACGCCGGCCGCCAGGCTGAGGCCCATGCCCCGGTCCGCGTCCGGGCAGGTCACGGGGTGGCAACCCAGCTCGGCGAGGGCGCCGGCCAGGGCGCTGTCTTCCGCGCGCACGACCGCCACCACCCGCGGCACCGCGGCCAGCACGGCGCGCGCCGAAGCCAGCGCCATGGGCACGCCATCCACCACCTGCCAGCGCTTGTCGGCCCCGAAACGGCGGCTCCGGCCCGCCGCCAGCAGGAGTGCGATCGGCTCAGCCGACACCGCAGGCCACATCGGAGGGGGCCGTCGAGGCGGCCGACAGGGCCCCCAGCTGGGCACTGCGCGCCGCCACCAGTTCCGCCGCCACGGCCACCGCGATCTCGGGTGGCGTGCGGCTGCCGATGGGCAGGCCGACCGGACCGCGCAGGCGCCCGACCTCCTCGGCCGACAGGTCGAAGTACTCCAGCAGGCGCTCGCGACGCTTGCGGCTGTTGGCTTTCGAGCCCAGCGCACCGACATAGAACGCCGCCGACTTGAGGGCCTCGAGCAGGGCCATGTCGTCCAGCCTGGGGTCGTGGGTCAGGGCCACGATGGCGGTCCGCGGGTCAGGCGCCATGGCCGTCACCACATCGTCCGGCATGCCGGGCACCAGCGGCGCCTCGGGCAAGCGCCACTCCTCGCTGTACTCGACGCGCGGGTCGCAGACCTGCACCTCGAACCCCAGCGAGCGGGCGATCGGTGCCAGGTAGCGGGAGATCTGCCCGGCACCGATCAGCAGCAGACGCCAGCAGGGGCCATGCTGGGTCACCAGCCGCGCGCCATCCCAGGAGAGGGGCGACCCCGCCCGCCCCCCGGCCAGATGCACCGCGCCGGTCGCCACATCGACGGCCCGCTCGACCAGTTCGCCGGCCGCAATGCGCTGGTGCATGGCCTCCAGGTCGGCCAGGGCCGGTGCCGGCTCCAGCAGCAGTTCCAGCGTGCCGCCGCAGGGCAGGCCGAAGCGGAAGGCCTCGTCGCGGGTCACCCCGTAGCGCAGCACCTGCGGTGCCGAGCCGCCGAACTCGCCGGCGGACATGCGGGCGATCAGGTCGTCCTCGATGCAGCCGCCCGAGACCGAGCCCTGCACGCGGCCATCGGCCCGCAGCAGCATCCAGGCGCCGGGCGGACGGGGCGCGGAGCCCCAGGTCCGCACCACCGTGACCAGGGCGAAGCGGTGCCCCTCGGCCGCCCAGCGGCGGGCGGCCTCGAGGACCTCCCTGTCCATGCTGTCCATGGCGCCCCCCTCAGACGGCCAGCGCCGAGGTGTCGAGGGGCAGGCGGTAGAGTCGCTTGCCCGTCGCCGCGGCGATGGCGTTCATGACCGCGGGGGCCACCGGTGGCACGCCCGGCTCGCCGATCCCGGTCGGCGGCGCCGAGGACGGCACGATGTGCACCTCGATCACCGGCATCTCGTGGATCCTGAGCACCGGGTAGCCGTCGAAGTTGCCCTGCTGCACCACCCCGTCCTCGAGGGTAATCTCGCCATGGAGCAAGGCCGCCAGGGCGAAGCCGACGCCGCCCTCGACCTGGGCCCGGACGTTGTCCGGGTTGATGGCGATGCCGCAGTCCACCGCGGCCACGATGCGGTCCACCGTCAGCGACCCGTCCTTCGCCACGCTGACCTCCGCCACCTGCGCCACATAGCTGTGGAAGGACTCATGGACCGCGATGCCGCGACCGCGGCGCACGCCGTCGGCACCGGGCTTGAGCGGCGTACCCCAGCCGCCCTTCTCGGCCGCCAGGCGCAGCACGCCGGCGTGGCGGGGATGCGCGCCGAGCAGCGACAGGCGCAGCGCCACCGGGTCCCTGCCGGCCGCTGCGGCCAGCTCGTCGAGGAAGGTCTCGGTGGAGACCGCGGTGTGGGTCGACCCCACCGAGCGCCACCACAGCACCGGCACCGGCACGTCGGTGGGCGTGTGCAGCTCGACCTGCAGGTTGGGGATCGCGTAGGGCAGCGTGGACGCCCCCTCCACCGACACCTGGTCGATACCGTCCTTGACCAGCATCTTCTCGAAGGGCGAGCCGATCAGGATCGACTGGCCCACCAGCCGGTGCTGCCAGCCGACCACATTGCCGTCCTTGTCCAGGCCCCCGCGCAGGGCGTGGTGGAACATCGGCCGGTAGTAGCCGGCGCGCATGTCGTCCTCGCGCAGCCAGACCAGCTTGACCGGCGCCCGCCCGCCGATCGCCTTGACGATCTGGGCGCACTCGAGCACGTAGTCGGAGTCCTTGCAGGCGCGCCGGCCAAAGCTGCCGCCGGCATAGAGCATGTGGATGTTCACCTGCTCGGGCTTGAGGCCCAGCAGTCCGGCCAGGGCGTACTGGTCGCCGGTGTGGAGCTGCTCGCCGTTCCAGACCTCGCAGCCTTCCGGTCCGAGCCGCATCACGCAGTTCATGGGTTCCATGGCGGCATGGGCGAGGAAGGGAAAGTCGTAGCTGGCCTCGAGGACTGTCGCTGCGCCCGCCAGCGCGCCCGCGGCGTCGCCCTCGCCCCGCGCCACCAGACCCGGCTGCTTCGCCGCCGCCCGGTAGCCGGCCATGATCTCGGCCGAGCTCTTGCGGAAGGCCTTCGAGTCGTCCCAGCTGACCTTGAGCGCGTCACGGCCCTTCTTGGCGGTCCAGGTGTCCCGCGCCAGCACCGCCACCCCCTGGGGAATCGCGACCACGTCCTCCACACCGCGGATCGCCTTCGCCGCCGAGGCATCGAAGGACTTCACGGTGGCGCCGAAGCGCGGCGGATGCGCCACCACGGCCACCAGCATGCCCGGCAGGTGGATGTCCTGGGTGAAGACCGCCTTGCCGGTGGTCTTGGCCGTGGCGTCCTTGCGCGGCGCCCGCTTGCCGATCAGGCGGAAGCTGGCCGGGTCCTTGAGCGTCACCTCGGTGGGCGCCTGCAGCGCGGCGGCCGCCTCGGCCAGCTCGCCGAAGCTGGCCGAACGGCCAGATGCCGCGTGCTGCACCCTGCCCTCGGCGACGACGATCTCGCCCGGCGGCACCCCGTCACCGACCATGGCGGCGACGGCCGTCTTGCCCTTGGTGCCGTAGCCGATCACGACGGTGTGGTTGCGCACGGAGTTCCTCCATCGCTGAATCTTGAGGGCCTGGCGCGAGGCGGCGGTGAGCGTCT
>JAGRFX010000297.1 GCA_020445805.1 Rhodocyclaceae bacterium | reverse complement strand
GTGAAATTCCGGCCGCCCCGAGACCCCACGGAACTGCGGCGTTCCATGCGCAAGCTCCATGAAGAATCCATTTCGACAGGGATAATCAAGAAAGCCTGGTGCCCAGAAGAGGACTCGAACCTCCACGTCTATACAGACACTAGCACCTGAAGCTAGCGCGTCTACCAATTCCGCCATCTGGGCAAGAGGCGCGCATTATAAATCCAAAGGACCGATTGTCAATGTCCAGCAAGAAAACCAAGAAAAAGCCCCGCGATGAAGCCGGGGAGGGCAGTGGCGTTCGTGCCGCCGATCCTCACCTGGCGCGCGAACGGACGCGTTACGACCATCCCCTGCCGAGCCGGGAATACATCCTGCAACTGCTCGAGGAAGGGGGGGTGCCGATGCGCTTCGAGGCCCTCGCGGCGCTGCTCGAGATCGAGCCGCGCGAGGGCGAATACTTTCACCGCCGCCTCGCCGCCATGGAGCGCGACGGCGAAATCATGCGCAACCGCCGTGGCGACTACCTGATCACCGACAAGGCCGACCTCATCCGCGGGCGCGTCCAGGGACACGCCGATGGCTACGGCTTCGTCATCCGCGACGATGGCGGTCAGGACCTCTTCATCGGGCCGAAGGAAATGCGCGAGGTCCTGCATGGGGACCGGGTCATCGCCCGGATCGTCGGGGTCGATCGCCGCGGTCGCCCGGAAGGCAAGCTGGTCGAGGTCCTCGAGCGGGCCAACCGGCGCATTGTCGGGCGGGTCATCGAAGAGCACGGCGTCACCATCGTCGTGCCCGAGGACCGCCGCATCGCCCAGGACATCCTGATCGCCAAGGTGGCCGGTCGCACTCGCAAGAAGGCGACGCCGGGGCAGATCGTGGTCGTCGACCTGATCGAGCAGCCGACCAAGCATGCGCAGCCGATCGGTGCGGTCAGCGAGGTTCTCGGCAACTACGCCGACCCCGGCATGGAGATCGAGATCGCGCTGCGCAAGCACGAGCTGCCCTTCGACTTCTCGCCGGAGGGCAAGGCCGAGGCCCGCAAGCTGCCGCGCACCGTTCGCAAGAAGGACTGCGCCGGCCGCGAGGACATCCGCCACCTGCCGCTGGTGACCATCGACGGCGAAACGGCGCGGGATTTCGACGACGCGGTGTATTGCGAGCGCCAGGGCCGGGGCTTCCGGCTGATCGTGGCGATCGCCGACGTATCGCACTACGTCGAGCCCGGCTCGGCCCTCGACCGGGACGCCTATGATCGCGGCAACTCGGTGTACTTCCCGCGACGCGTCATTCCGATGTTGCCGGAGAAGCTGTCCAACGGCCTGTGTTCGCTGAACCCCGAGGTGGACCGCCTGTGCATGGTCTGCGACATGTCGATCTCGATGACGGGCCAGGTCAAGGATTACCGCTTCTATCCGGCCGTGATGTTCTCCCACGCCCGCCTGACCTACAACCGGGTGGCCGCGGCCCTGTACGAGGAGGATGCGGCCGAATGCGAGGCGCTGGCCGCCTTGCTGCCCCAGCTCAAGCAGCTGGATGCGGTCTTCCGGGTGCTCCTGAAGGCGCGTCACAAGCGGGGCGCGATCGACTTCGAGAGTACCGAGACCCAGATGATCTTCGACGACGCGGGCAAGATCGAACGCATCGTGCCGGTCCATCGCAATGACGCCCACCGCCTGATCGAGGAGTGCATGCTGGCGGCCAACACCTGCGCCTCGGATTTCCTCGAGAAGCGGGGCCAGCCCACGCTGTTCCGGGTGCACGAGGGGCCGACCGAGGAGAAGCTCGAGCGCCTGCGGACCTTCCTGGGCGAATTCGGCCTGTCGCTCGGCGGCGGGGACGACCCCCAGGCCAAGGACTATGCGCGGCTGCTCGAGAAGATCCGCGAGCGGCCCGATGCACAGCTGCTCCAGACCATGATGCTGCGCTCGTTGCGCCAGGCCGTGTACAGCCCCGACAACGCCGGGCACTTCGGTCTGGCCTACGAGGCCTATACCCACTTCACCTCGCCGATCCGGCGCTACCCGGACCTGCTGGTGCACCGGGCCATCAAGGCCGTGCTCAGCCACGAGAAGTACGTGCCCGGCGACTGGGACGCCATCGGCACCCACTGCTCGATGACCGAGCGGCGGGCCGACGATGCCACCCGCGACGTAGAGAACTGGCTGAAGTGCTACTTCATGCAGGACCGGGTCGGCGAGGAGTTCACGGGCAGTGTCTCGTCCGTGGTGCCCTTCGGCCTGTTCGTGGCCCTGGACGACGTGTTCATCGAGGGCCTGGTTCACATCTCGGACCTGGGCAGCGACTACTTCCACTACGACGAGACCCGTCACGAGCTGCAGGGCGAGCGCACCGGGCTGGCCTACCGCCTGTCCGACCGGGTGCGTGTGCAATTGGTGCGCGTCGACCTGGAAACGACGAAAATCGACTTCCGGCTGCTCGAAGGACCCCAGCGGGTCACCGAACGGACCGGAAAGACGGCCCGCGAAGCGCGTCGGCGGGAGCCGGAGGGCGCCGGCGGCGGGCGCAGGGGCAGGTCTCAGGACAAGGGAAGGAACCGCAAGCGTGGCTGAAGCACCCACCAGAACCATCTACGGCTTTCATGCCGTGGTCTCGAAACTCCGCCAGTCGCCCGACAGCGTGCTGGAGATCCATATCGCGGCGAGCAGGGGCGACGCCCGCGCCCGCGACCTGATCGCCCAGGCCGAGAGCGCCGGGGTGCGGATCATCCCGTCCGACAACGAGAAGCTCCAGCGCCTGGTGGGCACCCACCACCACCAGGGCGTGGTAGCCCGCGTGGATAGCCGTCGCCGCGAGCTGAAGCTCTCGGACGTCCTCGACACCCTCGAGGGGCCGGCGCTGCTGCTGGTGCTGGACGGGGTCACCGACCCCCACAATCTGGGGGCCTGCCTGCGCGTCGCCGACGGTGCGGGCGCCCATGCCGTGATCGCACCCAAGGACCGCTCGGCCGGTCTCAATGCCACGGCGGTCAAGGTCGCCAGCGGGGCGGCCGACCATGTGCCCTACGTGACCGTGACCAACCTGGCCCGCGCCCTGCGCGAAATGCAGGAGGCGGGCGTGTGGACCCTGGGTGCCGATGGCGATGCGGAGCGCAGCGTCTATGAAGTGGACCAGAAGGGCCCGATCGCCTGGGTGCTGGGTGCAGAGGGGCAGGGCCTGCGACGGCTGACCCGCGAGACCTGTGACGAGCGGGTGCGGATTCCCATGTTCGGCTCGGTGGAGAGCCTCAACGTGTCGGTGGCGAGTGGCGTCTGCCTGTTCGAGACGCGACGCCAGCGTCTGGCGGCTGCCCCATGAAGCTCGACCCCCGCGAGGCGCGGCTGGTGCTGGCCTCGGCCGATTTTGTCGCGCTCGCCACCCAGTCGGCGCGGATGCCGGGCTTTCCGTTCGTCTCCCACGCTCCCTTCGCCCGGGATGGCCAGGGCGCGCCCCTGCTGTTGCTCTCGCGGCTGGCCGAGCACAGCCGCAACCTGGGTTCCAATGCCCGTGTCAGCCTGATGGTGGCGCTGGGCGATGCGGACCCCCAGTCCCAGCCGAGGGTCACCCTGGTGGGGGAACTGCGAACCGCCTCGGTCACGCCGGCCCAGCAGGACCGCTACGTGCGCTACCACCCGGAGGCGGGTGGCTTCCTGGGTTTCGGGGATTTCCGTTTCTATCGGCTGGAAGTGGCGCGGGTCCGGCTGGTCGGCGGCTTCGCGCGCGCCGGCTGGATCGAGGCGGCCGAGTGGCGCAGCGAGCCGCTGGCCGAAAAGGCCGAGGCTGCATTGCTGGCGCGCCTGCAGGGCGACCCATGCGTGGCCGGACGGCGCCTGCTGGGCCTCGACAGGGAGGGTGTCGACCTGCGGGATGCGGCCGGTGCGCGCCGACGTCTGTCTTTCCGCGCCGCCCCGGGCGACGACGAGGCGCTGTTCGAGGCCGCAAGAAATGCCCTCTCGAAAGCAAGCTGATACAATGCGTCGTGGCGGGTCTCCTCGCATTGCAGCGCGGTGAACCTGGTCAGGGCCGGAAGGCAGCAGCCAC
>JAGRFX010000296.1 GCA_020445805.1 Rhodocyclaceae bacterium | reverse complement strand
ATTCACCTGGATCCATTCGCCGTCGGCACCGCGCTCGGCCAGGAACAGCCGCTCCGGTGCCTGGTCGGCCCAGTGTTCGAGCCACTCGCCGACGCAGCGCCCGTACTGCTCGGGCAGCGTGATGCCCGAGCGCAGGACGCGGGTGCCGTCGGCACGCGCCTCGATCATCACCAGGGGCTCGACGAACATCGATGATCGGGGATTCGATACGGGCGCGAGGCCCGCTCCGGGGGTCGTCATCGCAGCCTCCTTACATCGGCAGGAGCTTGTAGCCGCCCTGCACGACCTGGATCAGCACCCGACCCCGCTCGTCCATCCCGAAGTGGTCTTGCGGCGTCATCGTGAAGACCCCATGCACGCCGACCACGTCCTTGCTGGCCTCGAGCGCGTCGCGCAGGGCCTGGCGGAATTCGGCGGTGCCGGGCTTGGCGCTCTTGAGGGCCACCGGAATCGCCGCAGCGAGCAGGTGGTAGGCATCGTAGGCATGACCGGCGAAGGACGAGAAGCTGCCGGCGCCGTATTTGGCCTCGTAGGCCTTCACGAATGCCGCACCGGCGGCCTTGGAGGGATGGCTGTCGGCGATCTGGTCCACCACCACCACCGGTCCGATCGGCATGATCGTGCCCTCGGCCTTGGCGCCCGCCACCTTCAGGAAGGCCGGGTTGGCGGCGGCGTGGGTCTGGTAGATCTGGCCGGTGAAGCCCCGCTCCTTGAGCGCGGTCTGCGGCAGCGCAGCCGGACTGCCGGAGGCCACCACCAGCACCGCATCGGGACGCGAGGCCACCACCTTCAGCACCTGGCCGCTGACCGAGGTGTCGGTGCGGTTGAAGCGCTCGGTGGTGGTGAGCGCGATGCCGGCCTGCTCCAGCAGGGGCTTGATGGCCGTCAGCCAGTCTTCGCCGTAGGCGTCGGAGTAGCCGATGAAGCCGAGCTTCCTGACCCCGGCCTTCTTCATGTGGGCGACCAGCGCGCCGGCCATGACGCTGTTGTGCTGGGGGGTACGGAATACCCAGGTGTTCTTCTCCGGCGGCAGGTTGATCGGCGCGATCGAGATCTGCGGGGTGCGGCTTTCGACGGCCACCTCGGCAATGGCCAGCGACGACGGCGTGACCGAGGAGCCGACCAGCACATCGACCTGGTCTTCCGTCACCAGCTTGCGGGCGTTCTTGGTCGCGGCCGATGGATCGGTCCCGTCGTCGAGCACCACGTAATTGACCTTCTCGCCGCCGATCTCGGCCGGCATCAGCGCCACGGCGTTCTTTTCCGGAATGCCGAGCGCGGCGCCCGGGCCGGTGGACGACAGCGACACGCCGACCGTGATGTCGGCCCGGGCCGGTTGGGTGGCGGCCAGCAGCATGGCGGCCAGGATCGTTGCGAGCTTGCCCTTCCTGATTTTCATTTCCTTGTCTCCTCTGGGGTTTATCGACGTGCCGCGCTGCGCGCGGACGCTGTCATCGATGCGTTGATCTCGTGGGGCCGCCGCTGTTTCGCGGTGCCGGCCGGCGCGTTGGGGTCGGCGTGTTCATGTGGCGAGCATGTCCTGGTGCTTGCCACCGAGGCCCAGATAGGTCTCGATGACCCGCGGGTCGTCCTTCAGCTGCGCGGCGGGGCCTTCCATGGCGACCTGGCCGGTCTCGAGCACATAGGCGTAGTCGGCCACGGCCAGGGCCACGCGGGCGTTCTGCTCGACCAGCAGGATCGACACGCCGCGCCGGCGCAGCTCGGTGATCACGCGGAAGATCTCGCGGGTGATCAGCGGGGCCAGGCCCAGGCTGGGCTCGTCGAGCATCAGCAGCTTCGGCTTGGCCATTAGCGCCCGCCCCACGGCCAGCATCTGGCGCTCGCCGCCGGACAGGGTGCCGGCCTGCTGGCGACGCCGCTCCCTGAGGCGCGGGAAGATGGCGAAGACCTCGTCCAGGGTGTCGCGCCAGCCGCGCACGCCGCTGCGGTAGCGGTGGAAGGCGCCCAGCTCCAGGTTGTCCTCGACGCTCATCTCGCCGAAGAGCTCGCGCTTCTCGGGCACCAGGCTCATGCCGCCCGCCACCATGCGCTCCACGTCGGGCGAGACCTCGAGCCGGCCGGCGTAGTGGATCTCGCCACGGGAGGCCAGCAGGCCGGCGATGGCGGAGAGCATTGTGGTCTTGCCGGCGCCGTTGGGCCCGATGACGGTGACGATCTGGCCCTCGCCGACGGTCAGCGAGGCCTCGCACAGGGCCTCGACCTTGCCGTAGGCCACGGTGAGCCGGTCCACCGAGAGGATGCTTCGGTCCACGCGGTTCATTCGGCACCCCCCAGGTAGGCTTCGAGCACCGCCGGGTTGCGTTGGACCTCGTCCGGCAGGCCCTCGGCGATCTTGCGGCCGAACTCCATGACCACCACCCGGTCCACCAGGCCCATCACGAAGTCCATGTCGTGCTCCACCAGCAGGATCGCCATGCCCTCGGCGCGCAGTTTCTTCAGCAGATCGCCCAGGGCCTGCTTCTCCTTCAGGCGCAGCCCGGCGGCCGGCTCGTCGAGCAGCAGCAGGCAGGGGTCGGAGGCCAGCGCGCGGGCGATCTCGAGGGTCCGCTGCTGGCCCAGGGCCAGGGAGCCGGCCTCGTCGAAGAGGTGCTCGGCCAGGCCTACCCGCTCGACCTGGCGGGCCGCCTCGGCCAGCAGGCGCTGCTCCTCGTCGCGCTCCAGGCGCCAGGCGCTGGGCAGCACGCCCCTGCCGCCCCGCAGGTGCGTGCCGATGGCCACGTTCTCGAGCACGCTCATGGCCGGCAGCAGCTTGACGTGCTGGAAGCTACGGCTCATGCCCAGGCGCGCCACCTCGCGGGAGGCCATGCCGGTCACGTTGCGGCCGCGGAACAGGATCTCGCCGGAGGTCGGGGTATCGACGCCCGAGAGCTGGTTGAACATGGTGCTCTTGCCGGCCCCGTTGGGACCGATCAGGGCCAGGATCTCGCCGGCCCGGACCTCCAGGTTCATGCCGTCGTTGGCGACCAGGCCGCCGAAGCGCCGGGTCACCCCGCGGGCCTCGAGGATCACCTCGCCGCGGGCCGGCATGGGCTTGCGGGCCAGGGCTTCGCCCGCCGGCACCGCGCGCGCCACGTGCCGCATGGGCACCAGCCGGGCCAGCAGTGACCACAGACCCTGGCGGGCCCGGTGCAGGATCAGCACCATCATCGCGCCGAAGACGATCACCTCGAAGTTGCCGGCAGCGCCGAAGACCCGCGGCAGCCAGTCCTGCAGCCACTGCTTCATGATGGTGATGACGCCGGCACCGACCAGCGCGCCCCAGACCTGGCCGGCGCCGCCGACCACCGCCATGAACAGGTATTCGATGCCCAGGTGCACGCTGAACGGGGTCGGGTTCACGAAGCGCTGCATGTGGGCGTAGAGCCAGCCCGAGGCGGCCGCATGCAGGGCGGCGATGACGAAGATCACCATCCGCGAGCGGGAGGTGTCGATGCCCATGGCCTCGCCCATCACCATGCCGCCGTTGAGCGCCCGGATCGCCCTGCCCTCGCGCGAATCGAGCAGGTTGCGGGTGGTGAACATGGCGCACAGCAGGAAGGCCCAGATCAGGTAGTAGATCTCGCGGCCCTCGTCGAGCGTCCAGCCAAAGATCGCGATCGGCGGAATGCCGGTGAGGCCGGTGTGGCCGCCCAGGGTCTCCATGGTGCCGAACAGGAAGTACAGGCTGATGCCCCAGGCGATGGTGCCCAGGGGCAGGAAGTGGCCGGACAGGCGCAGGGTCAGCGAGCCCACCAGCAGCGCCACCAGGGCGGTCAGCAGCAGGCCGAGGAGCAGCGCCAGCCAGGGCGAACCGCCTGCCCAGGCGAGCCAGGCCGGCAGCGAATCGGCGGTGGTCAGCACGGCCGTGGTGTAGGCGCCGAGGCCCACGAAGGCCGCCTGGCCGAAGCTGGTCAGGCCGCCGATGCCGGTCAGCAGCACCAGGCCCAGGGCCACCATGGCGTAAAGGCCGATGTAGTTCAGCAGCGTGACGTAGAACTCGGGCAGCACCACGGGTGCCAGCGAGACCAGCAGCAGGAATGCAACCAGCACATGTGTCGGGGAAAATCCTGCGAGACGACTTCCAGCCGGGCGCCCTGTTGCCGGCAGCGCGATCGAAGCGGGGCGTGA
>JAGRFX010000295.1 GCA_020445805.1 Rhodocyclaceae bacterium | reverse complement strand
CCCGCCCTGGCCGAGGCCACCGCGGCCTTCCACGCCGAGCGGGCGCTGTCCCTCCCGCCGCTGGCCGACGGCCCCAGCCTGCGCGCGATCCTGCTGCCCTATCTGGCGGCCTACCGGCTGGTCGGCCAGCCGGTCGAGCTGGCGCGGGCAGTGGAGGTGGGCGTGGTGATCGCCCTCTCCATCCAGGTGGCCGGCAACCACTATCAGAGCGAGGTCCGCGACGCGGTCCTGCAGGCCCTCGGGACCGGCCCCGGCGCCTTCTTCGCCCCGGGGCGACTGCGCTTCGGCGAAGACCTGTGGGCCAGCGACATCATCCAGGCCGTGGTGGCCATCGGCGGTGTCGACAACGTCTGCCTGAACCGCTTCAAGCGCCTCGGCGACCGCTTTGCCGACCAGTCCGGCAGCGGCCGCATCGCCCTCGAGGGCCTGGAGGTCGCCATCTGCGACAACCTGCCCGGCGCGCCCGAGCGCGGCTACCTGCGCCTCGCCCTGCACGGAGGGATGAAAGGATGAGCCGCGACCTGACCCGCTGGAACCGGGCCGGGCTGGCCCGGGTGCGCTACGCCGACGCCAACGCGGCGGTGCTGCTCGAGCGCCTGCGTGCCCGCCTGGCCAGCGACTTTCCCGACTGGCCCGCCGCCGTGCCCGAAGACGGCACCGACCCCAGGGCGGCCATGGAGGCGCTCTACGCGCGCGATCCGGACGACCTGCTGTGGCAGCTCAACCGCGCCTTCGCCCGCGCCGCCCACGTTCTGCTCGAGGCCACCGACGCGGTCGCCAACGAGGGCTGGATCGGCACCGCCACCCAGTGGGAGAGCCTGCGCCGGCTCACGGCCATGCTCGACTACGCGCCGCACCCGCCGGCGTCGGCCTTCACCGAACTGGCGGTGGACTTCAAGCCCGGCGCGGCCGGCCTGCTGGCCGCCGGCTTCCAGCTCAAGCACACGCCGCCCGAGGGGGGCAAGCCGATCCTCTTCGAGACCCTGGCCGCGCTCGAGGGCGACGCCGCGCTCAACGCGCTGCGTCCGGCCGGCTGGGACCGCAATCCCCTGCGGCTGTCCGGCGCCCGCTTCACCCTGGCCGGCCGCTTCGACAAGCTCGAGAGCGGCAAACCCCTGGTGCTCGAAGACGAGCGTGACGGTCACCTCCAGGCCCATCTGGTGGTGGGCGTCGATAGCGGCGAGGACACCACCACGGTCTACCTGGCACCCCCGGTGTCGCGGGCCGACGGCTACCTGCGCGGCCACACCCTGTTCCACCTGCTGCCCAAGGACAAGCTCGCGGCGCGCTCCCCCCGTACGACCGGCGCGGTGGTCGGGCGCAGCCTGCGCATGGCGGGCAGCCTCGAAGGCCTCGCCGCCGGCGACCTGGTGGCCATCGGCCGGCCCGGCGCCAAGCCGCGCTACCGGCGCGTCAAGGCCGTACAGGCCGAGCACCTGGTGTTTCATGCGCCGCTCGGCGAGGTGGACCTGGCCGAGGCCAGCGTGATGACGCCCATCGAGGTGCCGATCGCCCACCTGGGCGGCAACAGCCGAAGCATCGACCCGCCCACCACCCCGCCGCCCCGGCCGGGCTGGCAGATCCGCACCCTGTTCGTGGCCGGCGACTGGAGCTGGCTGTCGGGACGCTGGCTCGCCGACATCCGCCACGAGGGCAATCCGCTGCGGGAATACCTGCCGGTGTACGAGTGCGTGAACGCCGACTATTTCCCGCCCTCCGGTGCCAGCCAGCGCCTCCAGCCCCTGGCGGGCTACACCGCGGTGACGCTGGCCTGGTCGCCCGACCATGACGACGCCGACACGAGCATCGACCTGTCGCTGCAGAATCCGCAGGCCCTGCTGGTGGCCCCACGCACGCCCGGTCCGTGGCGCCCCGACACCTTCCTCCAGAAGAGCGAGGAAGGGCGCCTCAGCGAGCCCCTGGTGGTGGCGCAACCCGGCAAACTGGCCCCCGGCGACCTGGCGGTGGTGACCCGCGGCGGTTGCCTGGCCTGGGCCCGCCTGCGCCACGTCGGGGTCGACGCCGAAGACGCCCTGGCGCGGCTCGAGACCGTCGATGGCTGGCACGACCGGGGCGACGGTCCGTTCTACCTGGCGTCGACACGGGTCTTCGGACACTTCACGAGCGTGGCCCGTCTGGCCGACGCCAACGTGAACACCACCCCGCTGGCGGACAGCCGGATCGACCTCGAGACGCTGCCCGAGGCCCTCGTGGTGGGTCGCGCGGTGGTGGTGGAAGGCGGCGGCAGCGCGGTCACCAGCCAGGTGACCGAGCGGGAGGCATCCGGCGAGGCGCCATGGCTGCGCCTGGCCGATCCGCCCCCGACCGGCAGCACCGCGGGCAACCTGTCCATCGCGGCCAACGTGGTGCTGGCCGGCCATGGCGAAACCCGCCCCCTCAAGCTGCTGGGCAGTGGCAACGGCGCCCTCAACCGCCAGCGCTTCCTGCTCGACGTGAACGACGCGAGCTTCGTGGCCGACCCGATCATGCCCACCGGCGTGCGTGCCGACCTGCAGGTCACGGTCGCAGGCGAGATCTGGCGCCAGCGCGCCAGCCTGCGCGATTCGGGCCCGGCCGACAGCGACTACCAGGTGCGCCAGACCGAGGACGGCACCCTGTGGATCGAGTTCGGCGACGGTCGCCATGGCCGGCGGCTGCCCACCGGGAGCAACAACGTGGCCGTGCGCTATCGACAGGGCGCCGGCGCCGCCGGCAATCTGGCGGCCGGGCTGCTGGTCAAGCCGGTGCATCCGGATCCACTGGTGGCCGCCGTGCGACAGCCCATGCCGGCCAGCGGCGGCGGCGAGCGCGAATCGGTGGATGGCCTGCGCGACAACGCACCCAGGGCCCTGCTGGCCCTTGAGCGTGCGGTGTCGCTGTCGGACTTCGCGGCCCTGGCCCAGGCCAATGCCGGCGTCGCCCAGGCCGCGGCCTTCGCGGCGCAGGCTGGCCTCGGCCAGCGGGAGCAGGTCGAGGTGGTGGTCGTGCCGGCGGGCGGCGGCAGCTTCACGCCGGCCCTCGCGGCGAGCCTCGAGGCCTTCCTGGCAGCACACACCCTGCCCGGCGTGAGCGTGACGGTGCAGCCCTTCGAGCCTGTCCGCGTCGAATTGCAGGTGACTGTCCGCATCCGTCCCGAGGCCTTCCTGGCCGACGCGGTGGCCGGGGACGTGGCCGCCGCGCTGGCCGAGGCCCTGTCCCTGGCCCGGCGGAAGCTCGCACAGGCCCTCCATCGCGGCGAGGTCTTCGCCCTCGTCGACGGCGTGACCGGGGTGGAGAACTCCGATGTGCTGCTGGTGCTGTCGACAGCCGATGCCGCCCGCGCGGCCCGCGTGGTACGCGATGCCGATGGCCGGATCCGGGCGGTACACGCCACGCCGAGGCAATGCATCCACGTGGCGGACATGGCGGCCGTGCGCGTGACGGTGGAGGATTTCGCCCTATGAGCGAGCGGGCCATGGATTTCGGCACCCTGATCTACCGCCAGCTGCCGGCGGTCCATCGCGAGCGCGACAACACCCGGAACCTGCCGGACGGCAGCGTGGAGCCGGGCGATCTGGCGCTGCTCGCGGCCACCTGGGGCGACACCCTCGACGCTCTCTACCGCACGCTGCTCCAGCGCTACTACGACATCTTCCCGGAGACCGAGGGCGCCACCGATGCCGAGGGCCTGGCCCGCGGCTGCCAGCCCTGGGTGCTGCCCTACATCGCGCGCCTGCTCGACGTCCAGCTGGTCTCGCCGCTGCCCGAGGGGCGGCGGGCCGAAGTGGGCCAGGCCGTGCGCTGGCGCCAGCGCAAGGGCACCCCGCTGGCGGTCGAGGAGATGGCCGAGCAGGTGGCGGGCATCGAGGTGGAGCTCTGCGAAGGGTGGCGGCGGGTCGCCGTCACGCCCCGGGCCGGCCTCACCCTGCTGCCCGAGAGCGTCTTCGGACTCGCCGACGGCGACTTTCCGGTCGGCGACCGGCTGGCGCGTGCCGAGCACCCGGGCCTGCCGGGCGGCACGCTGGACCTGCGGCGGGCCTCCCGCGCCGTGCGCGCCGATGCGGCCAGCCCGGCCAGCCACACCACCACCTTCGCGGGCGAGGCCGTTCCCTGGCGGCAGGCCTGGCCCCATGGGGTGCCCTGCTTCGCCGAC
>JAGRFX010000294.1 GCA_020445805.1 Rhodocyclaceae bacterium | reverse complement strand
AGGTCGTGCATAACAAGTTCGTGGTCGATTCGCTGCGCGACAAGGGCGCGGTCTTCGTCGAGGAACTGGACGAGGTCCCGGCCGGCAGCACGGTGATCTTCAGCGCCCACGGCGTGGCGCGGTCGGTGCGCGGCGAAGCCGAGGCCCGCGGCCTGCGCGTCTTCGACGCCACCTGCCCGCTGGTGACCAAGGTGCACCTGGAGGTGGCGCGGATGCGCGACCAGGGGCGCGAGATCGTCATGATCGGCCACAAGGGCCACCCCGAGGTCGAGGGCACCATGGGCCAGGTGAACGACGGCATCCTGCTGGCGGAGAGCGTCGAGGACGTGGCCGGCCTGCAGGTGAAGGACCCGGCCCGGCTCGCCTACGTGACCCAGACGACCCTCTCGGTGGACGACGCCTCGGCCATCGTCGGGGCCCTGCGGGCGCGCTTTCCGGAGATCGTCGGCCCCAAGAAGGACGACATCTGCTACGCCACCCAGAACCGCCAGGACGCCGTCAAGCTCATGACGCCCCAGGTGGACCTGGTCCTGGTGGTCGGCTCCCGCAACAGCTCGAACTCGAACCGCCTCCGCGAGGTCGCCGCCCTGCGCAACGTGCCGGCCTACCTGGTGGACAACGCGGACGGCATCGACCCCGTGTGGCTCGAGGGGGTCCGCCGGGTCGGCGTGACGGCCGGTGCGTCGGCGCCGGAGGTCCTGGTGGACCAGGTCATCGAACGGCTGTCGGTCCTCGGGGCCCGCTCGGTGCGCACGCTGGAAGGCGTGCCGGAACGGGTGACCTTCCCGATTCCCAAGGAACTGCAGGCGCCCTGAGCGGGCGCCTGGCCGCTCAGTCGTCGTGGTGGTCGTGGCCCCGGCCACGGCCCTTGTCGTGCCCCTTGCCGCGGTGGTGGCGGCGGTCGCGATCGCGGTAGACCACGCGTTCGCGCACGTGATGGCGGTCGTCATCGTCACCCCGGTAGACGACCCGCTCGCGCACCCGCTCGCGACTGCCGCCGTCCGAGCCGATGTCCTTGCCGATGGCGGCACCGATCGCGCCGCCGATGCCGGCGCCCAGCACACCACCACTGCCGCCGCCGGCCGACTGCCCGGCCGCCGTTCCGGCCGCGCCGCCGATGGCGCCACCGACCATGGCGCTGGTCTTGCCCCGGCCGTCGCTGCCGGCCGCGCCACCCACGGCGCCGCCCACGGCCCCACCGAGGACGGCACCATTGCGGCCACCGACCGCATCACCGATCGCGGCCCCGGCCGCGGCACCCAGTCCGCCGCCCAGGGCGCTGCCCACGTCACCGCCGGCCAGTACCGGCTGCATCAGCGCCAGCAGCGCCAGCCCCGCACAGGTCTTTCGGATCATGTCGTACTCCCAGTCGATATCTTGACGACCCGATTCTGTCGGCCGGACGCGAACGGGATCTGCCCGGGGGTGTTACCCGGCGTAAGAAAGTGCAACGACGGCCGTCCGCCCTTGCGGTCCGCGACGGTCGGCCAGGACGTGGATCGCTCCGTGCCGGGCGGGTGAGGCACCTGTCACCAGCGCTTACAAATGCGCGGCGCACGTACCACACATGAAAAACGGCTCCCGAAGGTGCCGTCGCTCGACATTCGCGCCCGAATCAGTGGGCGTGGTGGGACAGATCGTGTCCTGGTCGCCCTTCGAACTTGTCGAGGGCAAAATAGACCGGGCAGAAGCCGGTGAAGGCGCTTTGCACCATCAGAAGCCCGATGAGGCCCGGCACGAGCAGCCAGTAGGGATGGACAAAGGCCGCCAGCAGTGCCCCGAGCAGGATCAGGGCGCCGACGATGCCATCGTGCATGCGCGTACGCTGTTCCATGGTCGTCTCCCATGCGTGCCGCAGGATTGCGGCACCGGTGGGACCCCCACCCGGGGCGCGACGTTCAGGAGCGGCGACGGGCGGCCCTGCCTCAGGCGGCGATGATGCCCCCGCCCAGGCACACCCGGGATTCGTACACGACCACGCTCTGCCCCGGCGTCAGCGCCCACTGGGGCTGGGCGAAGGCGATCTCGGCCGTTTCCGTGGACAGGGCATCGATCTCGCAGGGCATGTCCGGCGTGCGGTAGCGGGGTTTGGCGGTATAGACCCAGTGGGTGCGCGGCGCGTGGCCGGACACCCAGGACAGGTCCGCGGCGCGCAGGCGCTCGCGCAGCAGCGCCGGGTGGTCATGGCCCTGCACCACGTACAGCACGTTGCGCGCCACGTCCTTCTTGGCCACGTACCAGGCCTCATGCTCGCCGGCGTCATCCTGCAGGCCCTTGATGCCACCGATCAGGAGGCCCTTGCGCTGGCCGATGGTGTGGTACATCAGGCCCTGGTGCTGGCCGATGACCTTGTCGGAATCGAGCACGCGGATCTCGCCGGGGCGCGCGGGCAGGTAGCGCATCAGGAACTCGCGGAAGGGGCGCTCGCCGATGAAGCAGATGCCCGTGGAGTCCTTCTTGTCATGGACGTGCAGACCGGCCTCCCCGGCCATCTTGCGCACGTCCCGCTTGTAGAGCCCGCCCAGCGGGAACAGGGTCTTCGACAGTTGCGCCTGGTTCAGGCGGTAGAGGAAGTAGCTCTGGTCCTTGGTGCCGTCCTCGGCCTTCAGCAACTGGAATTCGCTGCGGCCGTCGTTGGTCCATTCGCGGACCTGGGCGTAGTGGCCGGTCGCGATACGCTCCGCGCCCAGCTGCATGGCGTGGTCGAGGAAGCAGCGGAACTTGATCTCCGAGTTGCACAGGATGTCCGGATTGGGCGTGCGTCCCGCCTCGTACTCGCGCAGGAAGTCACCGAACACGCGCTCCTTGTACTCGGCCGAGAAATTGACCACCTCGAGGTCGATGCCGATCCGGTCGCAGACCGAGGCCACGTCCACCAGGTCCTCCCGGGTCGAGCAGTACTCGTCGTCGTCGTCGTCCTCCCAGTTCTTCATGAACAGGCCGACGACCTTGTATCCCTGCTGTTTCAGCAGCAGGGCCGCGACCGACGAATCCACTCCGCCCGACATGCCGACCACCACGGTCATGCCGGCCCCATCCACCTTTTCGCTACTGGACATTCGGTCCTTCTCCATCAAGCCAGGGTTCCAAGGGCAGTACCACGGCCGCCTCGCCATGTTCCACGAACCAGGAATCGATCACGTACCGCGCGCCCGGGCCATCGCCGGCGCCTCCCCGCTCTTCCACGGCTGCCGAGAAATGCTGGAAGATCAGAAAGGTCGTGCGCCGCTGCTGGGGCAGTACGCGATGAAAGCGCAGCATGCCCTCGTCCTCCAGTACCTGCAGCAGCCGGGTCGTGGAGGTCGCGTGGTCGATGCAGTCCATCTTGCCGTAGACCCCCTCGTCGAGGTAGTCGCCGGCCCGGTCGGCGTGAATCGGCAGGCTGCGGCCCGCGGCCCGGTAGAGGCGCCCGACCGCCGCCGCGAGGCGCGCCCGCTCGTCAGCGGGACCGGCCGCTTCGGCCAGGCTGGCCTGGATGCCGGCCAGCAGGGTCGCATCCAGCTCGACGGCGCCCTCGGACAGGCAGCCGTAGTTGAAGCAGATGCTGACCGACGTCGCCGCAGCCATCATCGGCGTCGCCGCCAGCAGACAGGCCAGCAGCCGCCTCATGCGTCGTAGTGGCGCATCAACTCGAGTGGATACCGCCGGCCATCGAGGTAGTCGCGCACGCACTGCAGCACCAGCGGACTGCGGTGCCTTTCCGCGCAGGCCTGCAGTTCCGCCTCAGAGAGCCAGAGCGCGCGCACGATGCCGCTGTCCAGTGTCCGGCCGGCCAGCACCTCCCCGACCGTGCCGCCAAAGGCGAAGCGCAGGTAGGTGATGTCGCCGGACGGGCGCGGCCACTGGTAGATGCCGACCAGCGACTCGGGCAGGAAGGCGTGGGCCGTCTCCTCCAGGGTCTCGCGGATCGACGCCTCGACCAGGGACTCGCCGGGCTCGAGATGGCCGGCCGGCTGGTTCAGCCGCAGGCCCTCGCTGGTCTCTTCCTCGACCATCAGGAAGCGGCCCTCGCGCTCGACGACCGCGGCAACCGTCACATTGGGTTTCCAGGTACGTTCCATGGCCGGCATTCTAACCGCCACCCGGCATTTCTGAGCCGCTGCAAATCCGATAGAATTTCGCCTCTTGACCATCTGGTAGCTGGAGAACCCACCATGTCC
>JAGRFX010000293.1 GCA_020445805.1 Rhodocyclaceae bacterium | reverse complement strand
CTTTCTCGCCAAAAGGCTGCACGAACAATTCCGCTCGCAATCCATCGTTGTACGGAGTCAATTGGACGACGATCTGCGCGGACGATTTGACTTCTTCGCCCGTCGACGGAGTTCCTTCGAGATCCGACTGAATATCGATGATGGACGCCAGCGTCCGAGCGACTTCGAACACTCGATCCTGCTGCTCGACAGGCACTGACGGGATACGCGTCACCAGGTTGGCAACTTCCCGTTGTTGATTGGAGAAAGTCACGATGGAGTAGCGATGCGAACCCTCTTGGGACACGATCAGCTCAGCATCTTCGTTGCCATGCCATGGTTCAACGACCAGCTGGATCTGCTTCCCCGATCGTTTGATTGCCAATTGCGGCCGGCCGGCGTAAACCTGAATCGGTTCATCGCGTTGTCCGGTCCGGTACACATGCGGATGGCCGACAAGACCGCTGATGAGTTTCGCCTGATCCCACTCGTGACGAGTTTCGCTGTAGCCGTAATAGTCCCGTTCGCTGTATTGCCGGAGGGCACTGCAGATCGTCCGATCCTGTTCGGTCAGGAAGTCGAACGCGGGTGTCTGCCACTGGTCGTAGAGTCGCTCGAGTCCTACTTTCCGGCCTTTGCTCCATCCTTTGGCGCCATGCTTCTGAATGAACGGAGTCACGAAGACCCACACTTTTCCGAACTCAGCCTCCCAGATCAATCGCTCATCGGCGACGGGAGTGCCCGGAGTCGAGGCCGCTGACTTCGCGGGCTGCGCGAGATTCTCCAGTGCCGTAAGGCCGGCTTCCCACGCCGGCGCGGGTTGGATCAAATCGACGAGGGAGACCGTGCCGAGTTGCGAATGAGCTTCCTCGGCCGGCGTTGTCGATCCCTTTGCCTTGGAACGTCCGGCCGACATGCGCGTCGCAATCGCGGAAAACTCAGCCGCCATCCAAGCGAGATTGCTGTCGCGGTACATGTCGATCAACCGTTCGCAGGCCTGCTTCGAGATCGGCGGTTCGTGATCGGCGAAGAACCAGCTCCAAACCCAGCCACTGATCAGCAGACTCAGGGGAGACATCCTTTCCACATTGTGCAAGGCCATGCGCGTCCCGCTCAGTGGATGCACCTGCTGAAACAGCGCTTGTTCGAGCGGAATGCTGACCATGTGCCAAGCGGTGGCCCATTTGTCCATGACTTTGACGAGTTGTTTGACGTGCTGCTGGGACTGCGCCGAGTTTTCCCTCAGCAGCAGAAGCGTAAACAACACGATCGGGAATCCTCGCAAGTTCGTCGTCCGATTCGCGGTGCGCTTTCCAGCGCGCTTTCCGGTGCCCTTGCGCTGCTGATCGACGGCTTCGAACTGCTTTCGCGCGGTCTCAAAGTCGCCGCGCAGAAACGCCACGCAGCCTTCGATTTCCGGATGCGACTCTGCGCGTGCCGCCAGTTCCACCAGTCCGGCAATGTTTCCCTGAGCCGTCAGCAGATCGGTCGCCGCAAGGATGACGTCGTCGGGCAGGTTCTCCATGCCGCCGACCAGCTCGCCCACACTCGCTGCAAACTCGCAACGGCGCGAATCTCCGAAATGAACAAGCCCCAGAGCGGTGCGAATGAAGAAGTCGCTCTGAAACTTTGGCGACAGTGCTGCGAAAGTCCGCTTGCAGAACGGATCGAGAAGATACGGTCGGAACGAATGATAAAGACCCAATTCCTGCCATTCATCCCAGTTGTCGGCATAGAATGCGAAACGCATGTCTCGCACGGCCTTGTCCTCGTCGAGGGCATAACCACGTCTGCGCTGTCGCCCGCCATCGATTTGCTCTCTCACGCGTTCGGCCAGGCCGCTCGCAAACGCCTGTCGAAACGCGAAATCCTGGAGCAGCACCGCAGCCTGAAGAGGGCTGGCGTTCGGCTTGGCAACGAATTCCAGAATGCCACTTTCAATCGCTGCATCGACCGCATCGCGGTCGTTCTTGTACTGCGGCTTGAGGCCATCCTCCTGACTCACGCCAGCTTCGCCAGCCAGTTTGAACAAATCCCTCCGCGACAACGGATCGGAGACCGCCGCCACTTGGACAACTTCTCGAAGCGTAGGATCGAGCTTCTCGTAGAGCCCGATCAATCGCTGCTGTTCCTTGCTGCTTTGCGTCATGCTTCGCCGACTCCATTACCTAGCCCTCTGCCAACCCGAGCCTCTTGGCTTTTATGGAAACAGATTACACCGAAGCTCAAGTCCGCTGCGCGCTAGTCCAGATTTCTCCGGAACGCCCCCTCAAATCGCTTGTTTCAGGCCCGACCGCTCACCGGGTCTCACAAGGGTCGCCTGCGATGGAGGCACGACCGCTCGCCGGTATCGCCGAGGCCAAGAAACAACACAAGGGATCACACCGTGATTTACGTAATCCCTTGTTGCGTTTGCACTTCGGCAACGTGGGCGGCATGAGGCTTAAGCTTCACGGAGCGCGTAGAGCAATTCGGCCTTGCCTTGGTTGGATTGCGGTACCGAAAGGGGAATTTAGGGAGGCCGCTGTGTAAACTGGGTGTCCCCAGGCAGGTAAGTACGAGGCGATTGATGACACTCGATGAATCCGTGTTGGCGTTGTCACTTGCCAAGGATGGCGGGGGCGAGGCTTTTGTGAAGTTTTTTGATCACTACCGAGCACAGCTGTACCGCATGGTGGATTTGCGTATGGATCGCCGCATCCGCGGCCGCGTCGATCCCGACGACATTCTGCAAGACGCGTTTGTGGATGCATTGGCAAAACTCGAAAACTACCTGACTCGCGACGATCTTCCGCCGTTTCTATGGCTGCGCATGGTCGTCGCCGAAAGGCTTACCCAGCTGCACCGACACCACCTCGGCGCCCAGATGCGGGACGCCGGCAGAGAAGTTTCGATTTATTCAGGGCCCTTTCCCGAATCCAGTTCCATGGAGCTGGCAGTGCAACTGGCCGGCACACTGACTTCCCCCAGCCAGGCCGCGTCGCGAAGCGAACGCGTGCTGCAACTGGAGCACGCGTTGAACGACTTGGACCCGCTGGACCGAGAGGTATTGACCCTGCGTTCGCTCGAACTCCTCACCAACTCAGAGACGGCCGCGGTGTTGCAGATTTCCCCGCAAGCGGCGAGCAATCGCTTTGTCCGGGCCTTGGGTCGGCTGCGTTCAACACTTGGCCAGATTCGGGGCGAGGCATAAGGGCGTTCTCAAGGGCCTTCATATCGGCGTTCATGACGGTTAAAAACGGCCAGCCACTCTAGCAATCTCCCTCAATCCTTGCTCGCAGGTGAAACACCGCCATGGACTCCTCGTCGCTAGAACGGCACCGGCTGGATGTGCTTGCAGAGGAGTTTCTCGAACGCCAACGCCGTGGTGAGAATCCCACCGTTCGCGAATACTCGGACGACCACCCCGATCTCGCAACCGAGATTCTGCAGCTGTTTCCTCTGAGCGTGGAACTTGAGGAGGCGCGAATCGGGTGCAGTGGCAATCAGCGCGGTCAACAGTCGCCGGGCGAGCCACTAGGGCAGATCGGCGACTTTCGCTTGTTGCGGGAAGTAGGACGCGGAGGGATGGGGGTTGTCTACGAGGCGGAGCAATTGTCATTGGGCCGTCGAGTCGCAGTGAAACTGTTGCCAGCCCACTTCGCGAAAAACAGCAAGTATGAGGCAAGGTTTCGTCGCGAGGCTGCTGCGGCAGCGAAACTGCACCATACCAATATCGTGCCCGTGTTTGGCGTGGGCGAGCAGGATGGTCGACTTTTCTACGCGATGCAATTCATCGAAGGCGTAGGGTTAGACCAACTGCTACATGAATTGCGTTGCCGGCAAGCGGACAGCAGCGCGAGCTCAAGACGTGGCCAAATCACCATGCCTTCCCCTTCGTCCACTTCGTCCACTTCGTCCACTTCGTCCCCCTCGTCCAACATCGTGGACATCCGGCGGTTCGATAGTCGCCCGCCGGCCGCCCCCCCGATCGACACGTCTCACGGCGCGGCGAGCGAATCACGCACAGACGCTGAAAACGCTAGCAGTGAGAATACCGTCGCGGGCAAGTTGCCGATCGGCGACGTGCCCCATGTCGCTCAAGTAGCACAGTGCCACGGATTGTTGAGTGTCGGTGGCCGCCGCGAGTATTGGAAACAAGCTGCAACCATCGGTCTCCAAGTTGCCGGGGCGCTGGCGTACGCTCACGAACGCGGCATCCTCCAC
>JAGRFX010000292.1 GCA_020445805.1 Rhodocyclaceae bacterium | reverse complement strand
GCTGATCTTCGCGGGCGGCTCGGTGGGCGACTTCACCTCCGGCAACCTGATCTGGATCATCCACAACCGCAACGAGCCGGCCTACCGCTGAGCGTCGCGCCGGGCCCCGGGCGGGCCCGGCCGTTCAGGGTGCCTGCAGGCCTCGCAGGTAATCCACCAACGCGTTGATGCGGGTCCGGACATAGGTTTCCGGATCGCCGATCTCGACGCGGCTCGTCTGGTACTCGGCCAGCAGTTCCCGGCCCCAGATCGGCATTTCGCGCGGGCCGTGGGCGGCGATCGACTCGCGCCCGTCGATGACCCGGTACACCCGATCCGCCGGAAACGTGCCGCCGGCCGTCCGGCTGAGGACCGTGAGGTCGGCAGGCGGGTGAATCAGCAGCGGCGCGTAGGGTCCGTCGCCACGGCCGTCGAGCCCGTGACACACCGCGCAGCGCGACTCGAACTCCGAGGGTCCGGCCCCCATCACTTCGGCTGCCCCTGCGCTGCCCAAGGGCCCCAGCAGGGCCACCGCCAGACAGACCCAATGGATGTTCCGCTTGCCCATGGCTGCCTCCGATCGGTGATCTGACAGTTCCAGACTACGCCAGGGTCATTGACCGGCTTTGATCTAGATCAGCCGCCAGCGTCGTGACAAGGGCCCGCCAAATGGGGTTTTGACCCTGCTCAAGGGGTCTCCTTGCGGTTCGCCTATCGTGAAATGCGGAGTGCGCGAATCTGTGTCGCGCAACTGAAACCGATGGACACGCCAAACACGACATCCTCCGCGGCAGTGCAACTGCGGATGATCGAGGCCCTGGGCAGGCGCCTCTCAGCCAATCAGCCCGACGCAGCCGAAACCGGGCTCATCGAAACGCATATCTCCTGGATATTGCTGGCCGGCCAGGAGGCCTTCAAGATCAAGAAGGCGGTTGGGCTCGACTTTCTCGACTACAGCACCCTCGAGGATCGCCGCTTCTTCTGCCAGGAAGAGTTGCGCCTGAACCGCCGCACCGCGCCCGAGCTCTACCTCGACGTGCTGCCCATCACCGGACCGGCCGAGGAGGCCGCCTTCGACGGTCGCGGGCCGGTCATCGACTACGCCGTCCATATGCGGCGCTTCGCTCCGGACGGCTTGCTGACCACGGTCCTCGAGCGACCGCTCCCCGCCGATCTGGCCGCAGCCCTGGCCAGCGCGGTTGCCGGCTTCCACCAGTCGCTGCGGCGTGGCCGGGGCTCGTCGCTGCATGGGCTCCCCGAGGAGATCCGCAATGCCACCAGCGAGGTCTGCGCCAGCCTCTCGGCGCTGGTCCCCAGGGCCGACAGCCAGCATCGTCTGCGCGATGTCAGCCAGTGGATCGAGGCCGAGGGCGAGCGGCTCGACTGCGTCTTCGCGGCGCGCCGCCAGGCGGGCCGGGTCCGGGAGTGCCACGGCGATCTCCACTGCGGCAACATCATCGTCCGCGAGGGCCGGGTGCGCCTGTTCGACGGCATCGAATTCAGCGCCTCGCTGCGTTTCATCGACGTCATCGACGACCTGGCCTTTCTCCTCATGGACCTGCAGGCGCGCGGCCACGCGCCACTCGCCAATGCCTGCCTCAACCGTTACCTGGAAGCGACCGCCGACTACGACGGCCTGCGGGTGCTGCGCTATTACGTGGCCTACCGGGCCCTGGTGCGCGCCATGGTCGAGCTGATGCAGGCGCACGGGGCCGGCGCGGCTCCCGAGCGGGCCGAGCGGCGCGCAGCCACCTACCTGGACATCGCCGACCGCCAGCGCGGCCCCGGCCGCCCGGCCCTGGTCCTGACCCACGGGTTCTCCGGGGCCGGCAAGTCGAGCCTCTCGCTGGCCCTCGCCGGCCACCTCGACGGCATCCGGCTGAGGGCCGACGTGGAACGCGGACGCCTCTTCGGCGTGGGCGACGCCAGCCAGCCCGACAAGTACTCGGCCCACGCCAGCGAAGCGACCTACGAGCAACTCGCCCACCTGGCCACCCTGTGTGCGTCCTCGGGCTGGACCGCGCTCGTCGATGCCACCTTCCTGCAGCGGACGCGCAGGGCACGCTTTCACGCCCTGGCGGGGGAACTCGGCGTGCCACTCGGGCTGGTGGACTTCCAGGCACCGCCCGAGCTGCTGGCCGAGCGGATCAGGGCGCGCATGGGACGCGACGCATCGGAGGCCGACCTGTCGGTACTGCGCAGCCAGATCGCCAGCGCCGACCCCCTCGGCGAAGACGAGCCGGGTTTCGTGCTGCCCTACGATGCAACCCGCCCTCTTGCCGACGCCGCACAACGCGCTCCCTGGCAGCCGTTGCTCGCGCATCTCTGCCCGGCTCGCGAGGCGCGGGCCTGAGCGAGCCGGACTCAAGCCCCTGACCCGTCGCGCCGTTACAAGGCGCGATGACGCAGAATAGCCCCATGCCCACCGGAGACCCCGCGGCCGTCGCCCCAGCAGGCGCAGCCCGTCGCCCCGCATGAACAGCCCCCAGGACCCCGTCGCTCCCGCCGGCCCGCTCGATTCAGTGTTCGAACGCCTGCTGGCCTGCCTCGACGCGCCGGTCAGCGCGGGCAGCTACCTGCTGTTCGGCGGCGACCTCGCCGCCTTCCGGGCCCTGGTCGAGCGCCTCTCGGCCCACTGCCTGTCGCGGGACTGCAAGCTCAAGTGGCTGCGACCGGTGACCGCCGAGACCGCCCTCGACGCGGTGCTGCGCGCCGCCGTGCCGGGCGATGACGCCCTCTCCAGCGACGGCTGGACCGCACCCCTGTGGATCGAACTGGGCGGGGCGGCCGACGACGACGCCTGGCCCGAACGCCTCGAGCAGCTGCTCTGCGCCCTCGACGGCCACCACGACACCCTGGCGGCCTGCTGCGCCCGTCCCCTGATCTTCCACCTGCCGCTGCCCGAAGGCGCGGCCATCGACCACTGGGCACCCGCCCTGTGGCGGGCCCGCAGCCACCTGGCCCTGATGCCCTGCCTGCGCGACTCCCGCGCCCTGCCGGCCCAGCTCAAGGCCCTGCGCGAGCTGGCCATCCGCCTCGCCGAGACCGGACAGGCCCTGCAGGAGGACGAGGACCCCGAAGGTGGCGCCACCCTCGAGGCCCTGTCGGATGCCGTGGCGGTGTTCCGCCTGCTGCGCGATGGCACCGCGGGCACCCAGCAGGCGCTGCGCGACCTGGCGATCGCCCTCCACGACCTGGGCGAGGCCCAGCGCTCGGTCGGCACCCTCGATCCCGCCCTGGCCTCGTTCCGCGAGAGCCTGTCCCTGTTCCGGACCCTGCGCGACCTGCCCGGCGGTTCTGCCCGCCCCGTGTTCGAGCTCACCATCGCCCTGGGCGCCATCGGCGAGTCGGAGCGGGAGGCCGGCCGGCCCGAGGCGGCGCTGGCTGCCTGGCACGAGTACCTGGACCTGCTCGAGCAGCGCCGCGCCCAGGGGGACGACAGCGACATGCTGCTGCGCGACCTGGCCATCGGCCGCACCCGCGCCGGTGACGCCCAGCGCGCCTGCGGCCAGCAGGCCGAGGCCGTGGCCAGCTACTCGACCGCCCACGCCCTGTTCGCCGAGCTGTGCGGGCGACCCGACGCCACCGCCCAGAGCTACCGGGACCTGGCCCTGTGCCTCAATGGACTGGGCGAGGCCCAGCTCGCCAGCGGTGCGCTCCCGCTGGCACGCGCCAGCTTCGACGAGAGCCTCCAGCTGGGGCATCGACTGGTCGAGACCGGCGGTGACGCGCCGCGCGCCCTGCGCGATCTGTCGGTGGCCCTCAACCGCCTGGGCGAACTGGACCTCCGGGAGGGACAGGTGGACGCCGCGGTCGAGGCCTTCTCGGAGAGCGTCCGCCTGCGCCGCCAGATCCGCGAGCGCCTCGGCGACAGCCCTCGGGTGCTGCGCGACCTGGCCGTGGCGCTCGACCGCCTCGGCGACGCCCTGAGCGACGCCGAGGACGTCACCAGCGCCCGCGCGGCCTACCTCGAATGCCTGTCACTGCGTCGCCTGCTGCCGCCGCGCCCGGACCGCGACGCCGAGCGCCGCGAAGCCGTCCAGTCCCTCGAGGCCCGCCTCGAGGATGTGGAGGCTGTGATCGAACACCAGGGCGGACACTAGCTAGCCGCCCTACCCCGGAAAAGAAAACGGCCCGTCGCGCGGGCCGCAGGAAGGCGGGCCGTGGCCGGCCCGCGGGGGAGGTGTCGGTCGCTTACATGCTGCGGCGGTACTGGCCGCCCACGTCGTAGAGCGCGGTGGTGATCTGGCCCAGGGAGCAGTGGCGCACGGCCTCCACCAGCACCTCGAAGA
>JAGRFX010000291.1 GCA_020445805.1 Rhodocyclaceae bacterium | reverse complement strand
GCTGTGAGCGACGCCCCGACCCTCGCCGCCGACCGCGAGCCCCGGCCCGAGCGCTTCCGCTCGGCCCCGGCCCGCTACTTCGCCGCCACCCGCCCGGCCTTCCTCAGCATCACCCTGGTGGGCTGCCTGGTGGGGCTGGCCTCGGCCTGGCGCAGCGGCGTCGCCGTGGCGCCGCTGACGGCCCTCGTCACCGTGCTCTTCGCGCTGGTGGCCCACGCCGGTGTCAACGTGGTCAATGACGCCTGCGACGCCGAAAACGGGGGCGACGCCATCAACAGCGCGCGGCTGTTCCCCTTCACCGGCGGCAGCCGCTTCATCCAGAACGGCGTGATCAGCCAGCGCCACATGGCGCGCTTCGGCGCGGCGCTGCTGCTGTCGGTGATCCCGGCGGGCCTATGGCTGGCCTGGCGGAGCGGGCCCGGCCTGATTGCCATCGGCATGGCCGGCCTCGCCATCGGTTGGGCCTATTCGGCGCCCCCCCTCAAGCTCATGGGCCGGGGCCTGGGCGAGGCGGCCATCGCGGCCGGCTGGCTGCTGGTGGTGCTGGGCAGCGACTATGTCCAGCGGGGCCAGTTCGCCGCGCTGCCCGCCATCGCGGGCCTCTCATTCGCGCTGCTGGTGGCGGCCCTGCTCTACATCAACGAGTTTCCCGACCGGGAGGCGGACGCCACGGTCGGCAAGCGCACGCTGGTGGTCCGCCTGGGGGTCGAGAGTGCCCGCTGGGGCTATCTGGTGCTGGCCCTGGTGGCCTACGGCTGGCTCGTGCTGCAGGTGGGCCGGGGCGCCCTGCCCCAGGCCTGCGCCGCCGCCGCGATGACGCTGGTGCTGTCCTTCCGTGCCGGACGGGCGCTGCTGCACCACGCCCACGAGCCCGCCGAGCTGGGTCCGGCCATTCGCCAGACCATCCTCGCAGCCCACCTCCACGGACTGATCCTGGCCGGAACCCTGGCCTTCGGGCGGGCCGGGATTTTCGCCGGATGAGCGCCGCGCCGACCGCCATCCGGGCGGTGATCTTCGACATGGACGGGGTACTGCTCGATTCGGAGCGCATCGCCTACGCGATCGGCCGCGATGTCAGCCGCGACATGGGCATTCCCTGGCGCCACGAGGTGGCGATGCAGATGATCGGCCTCAATTCCCGCGAGCACGAACGCCTGCTCAAGGGGGCCTACGGCGAGGACTTCCCGGTGGCCGAGCACCACGAGGAGTTCGGCCGTCGCTACGAGGCCGTGATCGCGTCGGGCCGCATTCCGCTCAAGCCCGGCGTACTCGAGCTGCTCGAGCTGCTCGACGCCCTCGACCTGCCGCGGGCCGTCGCCACCTCGACCCGCCGCAGCCGGGCCCTGCCGAAACTCGAGGCCGTGGGACTCCTGAAGCGCATGGACGGCGTGGTGGGCGGCGACGAGGTGCCCCGGGGCAAGCCGGCCCCCGACATCTTCCTGGCGGCCGCGACCCTGCTCGAGGCGCGCCCGTCGGCCTGCCTGGTGATCGAGGACTCCAACGCCGGCGTGCGGGGCGGACTGGCCGCCGGCGCCCAGGTGGTCATGGTGCCCGACCTGCTCGAGCCAGCCGAGGACGTCCTCGCCGCCGGGGTCCGGGTCGAACCCGGCCTGGATGCCGTTCGTCGCTGGCTGGCCCCCATCGGCGACCGGGCTGGCCCGCCCGCCGCACGCTGATTACACTGGCCGCAACGGTACTGGCTTCGGAGATCTTCCTGTGCAATTGATCGGCATGCTCGATTCGCCGTATGTCCGTCGCTGTCACGTGATCGCGACACGGCTCGGCATCCCCTTCGAGCACAAGGCCCTGTCGGTGTTTCGCGATTTTTCCGAGTTCCACGCCATCAATCCGCTGGTCCGTGCCCCGACCCTGCTGCTCGATGACGGGCGCTGCCTGATGGACAGCGGCCTGATCATCCAGCACTTCGAGGCCCTGCGGCCCGGCCAGGGCATCATCCCGCCGGCCGGTGAGAAGCACACCGAGTGCCTGCGGCTCACCGCCCTCGGCCTGTCGATGTGCGACAAGGCGGTGCAGCTCTATTACGAGATCGTCGTGCGGCCCGAGACCCTGCGCTGGGCGGAGTGGATCACCCGCCTGACCGGCCAGTTGCGCGAGAGCGCCGAGGCGCTCGAAGCAGCCTGTCCCGCCGACGGATGGCTGCAGGGGGCGGCCGTGCCGAACCTGGCCGACGTCACGGCGGCGGTGGCCTGGCGTTTCACCCACTACGTGCTGCCCCAGATCCTCGATCGCGACGACTATGCCCGGCTGGATGCACTGGGCACCCGCGCCGAGGCCCTGCCGGAATTCCAGGCCGCCCACTTCGACTGAGCCACCGCAGGGCGGCGGCTTTCCGTACTGTCCTCACTCCTGTTGCCATGACGCCCACAGCCCATCCTTTGCCGAGCCACGCATGATCGGACGCATCAGCGGCCGCCTGGCCGAGAAGAACCCGCCCCAGATCCTCGTGGACGTGCAGGGGGTCGGCTACGAGATCGACGTGCCGATGAGCACGTACTACGGCCTGCCCGCCACCGGCCAGCCGGTGACCCTCTACACCCATTTCGCGGTGCGGGAGGACGGCCACTTCCTCTATGGTTTTGCCACCGAGGACGAGCGTGCCACCTTCCGGCAGTTGCTGAAGGTCTCGGGCATCGGCGCGCGGACCGCCCTGGCGGTGCTCTCGGGCCTGTCGGTCGCTGAACTGTCCCAGGCCGTGACCCTGCAGGAGGCCGGGCGGCTTGTGAAGATTCCGGGCATCGGCAAGAAGACCGCCGAGCGGCTCCTGCTCGAACTGCGTGACCGCCTCGGCAAGGCGCTTCCGGGGCGTCCTGCCGGCGTCATCATGCCGGGCGGCGCCCCGAGCGACGCCGGCGACCCCCGCAGCGATGTGCTCCACGCGCTGCTGGCCCTGGGGTACAACGAGAAGGAGGCGCTGGCCGCCATGAAGGACCTGCCACCCGACGGCAGCGTCTCGGACGGCATCCGCCAGTCCCTGAAGAAGCTGTCGAAGGGCTAGCCAGCCCCAGCGCAGCGACTGCGGCTTCGGCCCACCGAAGCCGTCCAGGCACCTCAGGTCTGAAGGGTGATGCGGGCCGGCTCATCGAGCGCCTGCTCGACGCAGTTGTCGCCGCCCCCCGCCCGGTCGATCACCAGGAAATCGCTCACCCCATCCAGTGCCAGCAGGGGATGGTGCCAGGTCCCGGCCGCGTAGTTCACACCCTGCCGCGCGCTGGCCAGGAAGACCCGGATGTCCTCGGCGCGCACCGTCTCGCCCGGCATTGCCACGGCCACGAGGTAGGGGCGTCCCGAGAGGGGCATGAAGGCCTGCGAGCCCAGCGGGTGGTGCTCCATCATGCTCATGACGAAGGGCAGGGCCCTGGGCTGGCCCCGGAAGATGCTGACGATCGCCCGCCCCTCGGGACCGGGGTCGAGTCGCGCCAGGTCGTGGAAGCGCTCGGTATTGCCGCCATTGATGATGCGCCGCTCGGCCGCCGGGCCGGCTTCGATGACCTGGCCGAAGGGGGCAAAGGCCTCGGCGCTCAGGGGCACCACGGGGAGCTCGATCATGAGACCACCCTGCCCCACAGGCGCAGTCGCGAAACACCGCCATCGGGAATGATGTTGAAGCGCACGTGGGTCACCGGGCCCAGGTCGGCGAGACCCCTGCTGAAGTTGTGGATCGCGTTCATCTCGAGCTTCTGCTCGCCCATCAGGACCGGCCAGAACATGGCCTGGGTGATGAGGGACTGGTCGGTGCCGCCCTCGACCCGCGCCGCCTGGACGCTGCAGCGGTCGGGGTAGTTGCCGCGGAAGTGGGCGGTGTCCACCTCGATGCGCTCGATGATGCCGGCGCTACCCAGCGCGACGATGCACCAGTCGTTGCCGGGCTCCCGGCGTCGGCGGGTCTCCCAGCCGTCGCCCATGTTAACGCCCCGGCCCGGCAGCAGGATGTTGCTGGGCGAGCCGTAATGGGCGTCGTTGCAGCCGACCACGCGGCCGCCGTTTTCCAGGGCGGCCAGGTCGTAGGTGGCGCCCGGGTCATCGAAGCTGCCGACCGGCTGTCCATAGACCCGCAGTCGGGCCACGCCGCCGTCCGGGTAGATGTGGATGCGCAGGTGGCTGAAAGCCCCGCTGCCGACGGCTTTCAGCACGTGATGGCTGTTGCCCTGCAGGCTGGTGGCCTCGAGCAGCGGCGTCCACGTGGCGGCTTCCAGCTGGGCCGGATCGTCGCTGCCGGCGTCGCTGCCGGCGTCGGTGCCTTCGATGGCGATGGCCG
>JAGRFX010000290.1 GCA_020445805.1 Rhodocyclaceae bacterium | reverse complement strand
GATGTCGTTCTTGGCGGCAAAGGCCTCGACCCGTGCGAGCACGATGCAGTTGGTGACGATCAGCGGAATGAAGATGCCCAGCACCAGATACAGCTCGTGCAGCCAGGCATTGAAGGCCAGGTCCACCACTGTCACCAGCGAGGCGATGATCAGGATGAAGACGGGAATGCGCACCTCGTAGGGGATGAAGTTGCGCAGCACGGCCACGCCGAGGTTGGCCAGCATCATCACCAGGATGGTCGCCAGCCCGAGGCTGACGGCATTCACCACGTTGGTGCTGATGGCGAGGATCGGGCACAGCCCCAGCAGCTGGACCAGTCCCGGGTTCTGTTTCCAGAGACCGTTCCAGACGATCTCGCGGCTCACCTGTCGGTCCATCAGCGTTCTCCCTCGAGGGTCGCACCGGGGGCCGCGGCCATGAGGGCCGAGCGGTGCGTGCGCGCCCATGCTGCCGCCCGGGCCACGGCGTTGGTGACCGCCCGGGCGCTGATCGTGGCCCCGACCCGGTAGTCGATCTGGCCGCCGTCCTTCTTCACCTTGAGGCCGGCGCCACCTTCCGTGGCGAGCCCTTCGAACTGGCGGATCCAGGGGGCGGTCTTGTTGCGGTCCTTGCGCGGGTCGATGTAGTCGCCCAGGCCCGGGGTCTCGCGATGGCCCACGGCGCGCACACCGGCGATCCGGTCGTCGGCGCCGATCGCGACCAGCAGGTCGATGCGGCCTCCATAGCCATCGGGCGCGGCCGTCTCGACGATCAGTGCGGCGGGCGCCCCGCCCCGGGTCGCGCGGTAGATCCGGCCGCCCTCGGCCAGCCCGAGGGCCGGCGTGGGTCCGAGCAGCACCACGTCCTCAAGGGGTTGGTTGTCGTAGCGGTCGGGCGGCAGCACCGCATCGACCAGCTTCATCTTCTCGGCGGCGCGGGCCGCCTCGATGTCGGGCCGGGTCCATTGGTAGGTGCTGGCCATGATGGCCGTGAACACCAGGGCAAAGGTCAGCATCACGCCTGCGCTGCGCAGCGAGGTGGCGGTGGCGGTGTATTCGGCGCTCATCGCGTGCCCCGCTTGTGGCCGAACACCGGCGGCTGGGTGTGCATGTCGATCAGCGGCACGCAGATATTCATCAGCAGCACCGCGAAGGCGATGCCGTCGGGGTAGTTGCCGAAGCTGCGGATCAGGTAGGCGATGAAGGCCGCGCCGCCGGCGAACACCAGCTTGCCCCGCGGCGTGGTCGCGCCCGAGACCGGATCGGTGACGATGAAGAAGGCGGCCAGCATCGTCCCGCCGCTCGCCAGGTGCAGCAGCGGCGAGGCGAAGCGCTCCGGGTGCATGCCCCACAGCAGCAGCGAGATGGCGGCCATGGTGGCCAGGAAGGCGACCGGCAGGTGCCAGGTGATGATGCGCTGCCAGATGAGATACAGGCCGCCCAGGCCGAATCCGGCCACGACCCACTCCCAGCCCCGCCCGCCGACCGCACCGAAGGCGCTGCCCTGCAGGATCTCGGCGACGCGGGCGTCCGCGCCGCCCTCGCGCAGCCCGGTGCGCAGGGCGTCCAGCGGCGTGGCCGCCGTGATCGCGTCGAGCTGGCGGTGGCCGCCGAAGATCAGGTCGAGCTGCTGCGAGACGTCGAGCCCGGCGGCCGGCCACTGGGACATCAGGGCCGGGAAGGCCACGATCATCAGGCAGAAGGCCACCATCGCCGGGTTGAACGGGTTCTGGCCGAGTCCGCCATAGAGGTGCTTGGCGACCACGATGGCCGCCAGGGTGGCGACCACGACGATCCACCAGGGCGCGATCGAAGGCAGGGTCAGGGCGATCAGCCAGGCCGTCACGACCGCCGACAGGTCGGTGACGTACATGGCCACGGGCCGCCCGCGCAGGTGGAGCATCAGGCTCTCGGCCGCCACGGCGGTGAGGGAGGCCAGTCCGATCTGGACCAGGATCCCGATGCCGAACTGCCAGGTCCAGGCCAGGACGCCGGGCAGCAGGGCCAGCAGCACGTGCAGCATGATCTGCCGGACGCTGCGGGCCTCGCGGAGGTAGGGGGAGTGGTTCATGGCGTGTCCCGCGGCGCGGTCGTGTCGGCGCCGGCCTGGGCCCGCCGCGCGTCGATCTCGTCGATCTCGGCCTGCTTGTCGGCCGACAGGTTGTCGGTATTCCTGGGCTTGACCTGCGACTTCTGCTGCTTGGCCCGCTCGAGGGCCGCCGCGATCAGGGCCTTCTTGGCCTCTTCGGCGGGCGAGCTGGCCTTGGCGGCCGTGTCGTCGCCCGCCTCGCCCTCCTGCTCGGCCAGCTTCTGGCGCGTGGCGGCGGCCTTGGCCGCCAGCTTCTCGGCCTTCTCGCGCTTCTCGCGCTCCTGCCGGTCATTGCGGGCCTCGAAGCGCTCGCGGGCGGAGTCGGCGGCGGCCTTCTCGCGCTCGCGCGCCCAGATCTCGCTCTTGGTGTAGCGGAAATAATCGACCAGCGGAATGTTCGAGGGGCAGACGTAGCTGCAGCAACCGCACTCGATGCAGTCGAACAGGTGGTATTCCTGGGCCTTGCCGAAGTTGTGGGAGCGACCGTACCAGTAGAGCTCGAAGGGCTGCAGGTCGGCCGGGCAGTGGCGGGCGCAGGTGCCGCAGCGGATGCAGGCCATCTCGGGCGGCGGCGGGGGCAGCAGGCTGGGGCTGCCCACCAGGATGCAGTTGGTGGCCTTGACCACCGGCGCCGTGGTGGTGGGCAGGGCAAAGCCCATCATCGGGCCGCCCATCAGGATGCGGTCGGTGTCGGCGCGCGGCCGGCCCACGGCCAGCAGCGCGTCGATGGGCGTGCCGATCGGCACCTCGAAGTTGCCGGGCGACTCGACATTGCCGGCCACCGTCACGATGCGCGAGATCAGCGGCTCGCCGTGGTCGATGGCGCGGGCGATCCGGTAGGCGGTGCCGACGTTGAAGCACTGCAGGCCGAACTCCACCGGGCGACGGCCCGCGGCGACCTCGACCCCGGTCAGCACGCGCAGCAGCTGCTTTTCGCCGCCGGCCGGATACAGGGTGGGAATGGCCACCACCTCGACACCCTCGCCGGCCGCAGCGCGCATGGCCGCGACGGCCTCGGGCTTGTTGTCCTCGATGCCGATCAGGACCCGCTCGACCCGCAGCATGCGCGCCATGATCAGCGCGCCACGGATCACCTCGGCCGCCCGCTCGCGCATCAGCAGGTCGTCGCAGGTGATGAAGGGCTCGCACTCGGCGCCGTTGAGGACCAGCGTATGGGTCGGCTTGTCGCCGGGCCGCAGCTTGATGTGGCTGGGGAAGGTGGCGCCACCGAGCCCGACCACGCCGGCGTCGCGCAGGAAATCGCGCAGCTCGTCGCCCGGCATCGACTGCCAGGCCACGGGCTCCAGCTCGATCCAGCGGTCCTCGCCATCGGCGTCGATGATCACGCTGCTGGCCGGCAGCCCCGAGGGGTGCGGCATGGTGCGCTCCTCGATGGCCCGCACCACGCCGGAGGTCGGCGCGTGCACGGCCGCCGAGACCGGACCCTCGGCTGCCCCGATGCGCTGCCCCTTGAGCACCCGATCGCCCGGCGCCACCAGGGGGCGCGGGGTGCCGCCGATGCTCTGATGCAGCGGCACCACCAGCTGGGGTGCCAGCGGCAGGCGCTCGATCGGCCGCTGGTTCGAGGTCGTCTTGCGGCTGTCCGGCTTGACGCCGCCGTGGAACTTGAAGAGCTTGCTCAGCATCAGGCGGCCTTGCCGATCGGGATCGTGGGGTACTTCCACTTCCAGTTCTGGACGGTCTCGGGGATCGGCGACATGGTGATGCAGTCCACCGGGCAGGGCGCGATGCACAGCTCGCAGCCGGTGCATTCGGCCTCGACCACGGTGTGCATCTGCTTGGCGGCGCCGACGATGGCATCGACCGGGCAGGCCTGGATGCAGAGGGTGCAGCCGATGCAGGTCTGCTCGTCGATGACCGCCACGCACTTGGGCTTCTCGACGCCATGCTCCTCGTTGAGCGGCTTGTAGTCGCGCCCCAGCAGGTCGGCCAGCTTGCGCACCCCTTCGTCGCCGCCCGGCGGGCACTGGTTGATGTCGGCGTCGCCGTCGGCGATGGCGTTGGCGTAGGGGCGGCAGCCCGGGAAGCCGCACTGGCCGCACTGGGTCTGCGGCAGGATGGCGTCGATCTTGTCCACGATGGGATCGCCTTCGACCTTGAAGCGCACGGCGGCAAACCCCAGCAGCAGGCCCGAGATCCCCGCCAGGGCGCTCAGCACCACAATCGCCGCAATCATCGTTTCAACCTCTGGCC
>JAGRFX010000289.1 GCA_020445805.1 Rhodocyclaceae bacterium | reverse complement strand
TGGTGGCGCTGCGCTACGCCGACTTCGGCTACATCCTCGAGAACGGCCGCATCGTGATGGAGGGCGAGGCCAAGGAACTGGCCAACAACGAGGACGTGAAGGAGTTCTACCTGGGCCTCTCGGGCGAGGGCCGCAAGAGTTTCCGCGAGGTCAAGCACTACCGCCGCCGCAAGCGCTGGCTGTCCTGATCCGATCCGCCGCGTACTCACCCGCAAGCAAGGACCCGCCCGATGGAATTCTTCGATGCAAGGGAAGGCCGTGATCCGGCCGAGCGCGAGCGCGATCTGTTCGCGCGACTGCCGGCGCAGCTCATCCACGCCCGCGACAAGGCGCCTGCCTTCGGTCAGCGGTTGGCGGGCTTCGACCTGGCCGCGGTGTCCAGCCGCGCGGCGCTGGCTGCCCTGCCGGTGACCCGAAAGTCCGAATTGCTGGCGCTGCAGAAGGGCACCCGCCCCTTCGGCGGACTGGCGGCGATCGGCTGGGGCCCGGCCTGCGCCCGGGTCTTCGCGTCCCCCGGTCCGATCTACGAGCCCGAGGGGCGGCGAGCGGACTACTGGCGGCTGGCGCGCGCCATGTTCGCGGCCGGCTTCCGCGCTGGCGACCTGGTGCACAACACCTTCTCGTATCACATGACGCCGGCCGGTTCGATGATGGAGACCGCCGCCCACGCGATCGGCTGCACCGTCTTTCCGGGGGGCGTGGGCCAGACCGAGCAGCAGCTCGGTGCGATCGCCGACCTGCAGCCCAACGCCTACGTGGGGACGCCGTCCTTTCTGCGGATCCTGCTCGACAAGGCCGACGAGCTGGGCATCCGGACCGCCTTCACCAAGGCCTTCGTGTCCGGCGAGGCCTTTCCGCCGAGCCAGCGGGACGCGCTGGCGGCGCGGGGCATCCAGGCCTACCAGGCCTACGCCACCGCCGATCTCGGGCTGATCGCCTACGAGACCCAGGCGCGCGAAGGGCTGGTGGTGGACGAGGACGTGATCGTCGAGATCGTGCGCCCGGGCACCGGGGACCCGGTGGCGAGCGGCGAGGTCGGCGAGGTGGTGGTCACCACCTTCAATCCGGACTACCCGCTGATCCGCTTCGGTACCGGCGACCTGTCCGCGCTGATGGCCGGGGCCTCGCCCTGCGGTCGAAGCAACCAGCGCATTCGCGGCTGGATGGGGCGGGCGGACCAGACCACCAAGATTCGCGGCATGTTCGTGCATCCCGCGCAGGTGGCCGAGGTGCTGCGCCGCCACCCCGAAATCTCCCGGGCCCGCCTGGTGGTCGAGAATCCGGACGGGGTGGACCGGATGGAGCTGCGCTGCGAATGCGCGGGTGGCTCCGACGACCTGCGCCAGGCGCTGGCAGGCACGGTGCGCGACGTGACCAAGCTCAGGGCCGAGGTGGCCCTGTGCACGCCGGCCAGCCTGCCGAACGATGGCAAGGTGATCGAGGATCTGAGGTCCTACGAGTAAGCCGCAGCAGATTCCGGGCGGACGCAGGCCTTCGGGCCCTGCGATTCGCCCGTCAGCAGGTTGCCTCCGTTGTAGCTTGCAGTACGGCCCGCTGCTGCGGGCCGTCTTTTTTTGCGGTTAACGCCAATGGGCCGCGAGGTGGCCCGGGCGCGATAATCGCCCGAATGCAAAGCCTGCTCCTCCTGCTGCCGGATTTCGCGCTGATCCTGCTCGGCGCCATCCTGCACCGGCGCGCCCGCCTGCCGGAGGGGTTCTGGCCCGGCCTCGAGTGGCTGGTCTACTTCGTGCTCTTCCCGGCGCTGCTCTTCAACGCCCTGGCCCGGGTGGACCTCTCGCTGGATCGCACCCTGCCGCTGTTTGCGGTCGGCCTGGGGAGCATGCTTGCGGGATTCCTTCTGGGTCTGGCCGGGCGGCCCCTGATGGGCCTGTCTCCGCTGGGGTTCGCCTCGCGCCTGCAGTGCGCGTTCCGCTTCAATACCTACATCGGGATCGCCGTCGCCGGAAAGCTGTACGGTGCCGACGGCATTGCCGCGATGGGGGCCCTGTGCGGGGTGATGGTCCCATTCGCCAACCTGGCCGCGGTGGGGATGCTGGCCCGGCACGGGCAGGCCGGCATCTTTCGCGAACTCTCGCGCAATCCCCTCGTGCTGGCGACCCTGGCCGGGCTGAGCTTCAACTTCCTGGGCGGGAGCCTGCCGGCGCCAATGGGCCAGTTCCTGGCCCGGCTCGCGGATGCCTCGGTGGCCCTGGGCCTGCTGGCCGTCGGGGCGGCGCTCCGCTGGGGCAGCACCGGCGGGCGCCTGACGGGTTCCCTGTGGCTGGTGGCGGTCAAGCTGCTGCTGATGCCCCTGGTTGCCTGGGGACTGGTTTCGATGTTCGGCCTGGTGGGCCTGCACCGCGATATCGCGATCCTGTTTGCCGCCCTGCCGTCGGCATCCTCGGCCTACATTCTCGCCATGCGCATGGGCGGCGACGGCAAGGGGGTGGCCTGGCTCATCTCGGCCACCACGGTGGCCGCGATGTTCAGCCTATGGGCGTGGATCGCGGCCCTGCAGCGCTACTGAGTAGCTTACTTGCTGCCGCCCTTGGACGGGCGGCTGGCCTTGTCGACCGCGGATTCGGTGGCGACGCCCTGAGGCCCGCCGTCCTGCCCCTGCATCAGGTTCCACGGCCACAGCGCACCGGCAAACGGATTGACGGCGGGCTCGCCGCTGCTGCCGGACTGGCCGACCTGGCTCATGGCCTGCACCGCCGCGATGGTGGTGCGCTGCATTTCGAGGCCCTGGGTGGTCATCTGGAGCATGTTGAGGTTCATCTTGAGCCAACCCTCGACAGCCTTGAGGTCGGCGATCCGCTTGTCCAGCTCGTTCACGTCGAGGGTCGGCGTGACCATGCCCGGCAGCGAGAAGCCCATGTTGCCCCACATGTTGCGCATGAACTCCATGGGATCCTGAGCCATTTTATCGTCCGACATCCCGCCCCCCTGTGTTTTCGTGATGATGTCGGTCGATCATAAACCAAGGTCACCGGCATTGCATGGCTCGATCAGCGGGCTTCCGGCGTGGCATTGAGCTGACGCTGGAGCAGGGCCCGCAGCTTGGCCGGGCGAACGGGCTTGTGCAGCAGGGCGATACCTTCGTGCTGGGCGAGCTGCAGGGTCTCCGGGCCCGTGTCGCCGGTGACGATCATGGCGGGCAGTTCGGCACCGTAGCGCCGGCGGACCAGATGCACCACGTCGATGCCATCGTGGGGTCCCCGCAGCCGGTAGTCGGAGATGATGGCCTGCGGCGCCCGCCCGCCCAGGGCGAGTGCCATCTGCAGGCGCTCCAGGTTTTCGCCCGAGACGACCTCGCAGCCCCAGGAGGTCAGCAGGCTGACGATGCCGGCCAGGGCCAGCTCGTCATCGTCGACGACCGCCAGGATCAGGCCTTCCAGGCTGCCCGGGCTGCGGACCCGTTCCTCGCCCGGCGGAATCTCGACCGGTATGGCGCGCGGCAGGTGGAGCGAGAAGACCGAGCCGTGGCCGTGGGCGGAACAGACCCGGAGGGGATGCTCGAGCAGGTCGGTGAGGCGCCGCACGATGGCCAGCCCGAGTCCCAGCCCCTTGTGGCGCGCGCGCTCGGGATTGTCGAGCTGAACGAACTCCTGAAAGATCTGCTCCTGGGCATCCTTGGGGATGCCGATGCCGCTGTCCCGGACGTCGATCCGCCAGCCCCCGCCTGCGCGCCGGCAATGGACGGCGACGGTGCCCATGGGGGTGTAGCGGAGCGCGTTGGCGACCAGGTTGGCCAGGATGCGCTCCAGCAGCAGCGGATCGCTGCGCGTCCACGCGGTGGATGCGCGCACCCGAAGCCGAAGGCCCTTGTCAGCGGCCTGCTGCGCAAAGTCGTCCTCGATCCGGCGCAGGACCTGCTGCAGCGGAAATGGGCGGATCTCCGGCTGGAGCACGCCGGCGTCGAGCTTGGAGATGTCGAGCAGGCTGTCCAGCAGGGTTTCCATGGCTTCCGCGCTGGCCGCGATCTGGCGGACCAGGCGGGAGGTGCGGGGCGGGTGCTCCAGGGACGACAGCTCGGAGATGAACAGCACCAGGGCATGCATGGGCTGGCGGAGGTCATGGCTGGCGGCCGCCAGGAAGCGGGACTTGGCGAGGTTGGCGCGCTCTGCCTCGTCGGTCCGGTTGCGCAGTTCCTCGGTGGCCTCGTCGACCCGGTTCTCCATGGTCCGGTAGGCCTCCTGGAGCCGCGAGGCCATGTCGTTCACCCCGGTCGCCAGGCGGGCCAGGCTGCCACCGCCGGCCTCGGGCACCCGCTCGGCGAAGTCGCCATGCCCG
>JAGRFX010000288.1 GCA_020445805.1 Rhodocyclaceae bacterium | reverse complement strand
CGGACCCTCCGGCTGCGAGATCACGGGCATGACCTTCAACCCGGACTCCACCTCGATGTTCGTGAACATCCAGCATCCGGGCGAGGTGGGCAGCCACCCCAACGCACCGACGCCGCCGGCCGGCACCGACATGACCGATTTCATCGTCGCCAATCCGCTGGCCTTCAGCCAGTGGCCCGAAGCCGCCGGCGGGCGGCCCCGCTCGGCGACCGTCATCATCACAAAGGACGACGGCGGCGTGATCGGCAGCTGATCGTCCAGACGCCCCGCGCGACGCCCGCCCCCGGCGGGCGTTTGCATTTTTGCGGGGTGCACTGCCCGCTGCGGCCGTGTGGGATTTTTTGCCCGACCCTCAACTGATAGTAATATCGCCGCGTGCAATCCAACCCGTTCCCCGGACCATGAGCGCAGCCCTGCGTCACCTGCACGTCATCGCCGTCCCGGTGGCCTGGCTGCTGGCCCTGGCCCTCGTGGCTGCCGTCGCCGTGACCCTGTTCTGGCGCTTTACCGCCCCGGCCCCCCTCGCGCTGCCGGTCCGCTTCGATGCCGACCCCCGCGCCGTTGCCCAGCGGATCGCCGGCCAGCAGCCCTTTGGGGGCAGCGCGCCGGCCGCCGCGGTGGCAGCAAGCCCCGCGAACACCGCGGCCTTCACCGTGGTCGGCGTGGCCACGGGCTTCATCGGTGGCCCCGGCTTCGCCCTGCTGAAGCAGGGCAGCGGCGACCCTCAGGCCTACGTCGAGGGCGAGGAAATTGCCAGGGGCCTGCGCCTCAAGCGCATCCTCGCCGACGGCGTCGAACTCGAACAGGGCGGCCGCACCGAACGCATCCAGTTGCCCCCGGTCGCCACCACCGGCATCGAACCGGCTCCACGACCGGCGGGCTCACCCGAACCGGCCGCCGGGCCCTCCGCCCGGAACAAGAACTGACATGAACGCGATCAAGAAAAGCCTGATGGCCCTGCTCGCCGGCGCGGCGCTCGCCGCCCTGCCGCCGGGCACGCACGCCCAGGACGACGAGCCGGTCTCGCTGAACTTCGCCAATGCCGACATCGATGCGGTCATCAAGGCCATCGGCAAGATCACCGGGCGCAATTTCCTGGTCGATCCGCGGGTCAAGGGGACGCTCAACATCGTCACCAACACCCCGGTACCCCGCTCGCTGACCTTCGACATCCTGCTCTCGGCCCTGCGCCTGCAGGGCTATACCGCGGTGGCGTCGGCCGGCGTCATCAAGATCGTGCCCGAGGCCGACGCCAAGCTGCACTCGGTCCCGGTGGGGCGCGACGGTCGATCCCTGGCCGGCACGGGCCTGTCGACCCAGGTCTTCATGCTCAAGAACGAATCGGCCGCGCAGATGGTGCCGGTGCTGCGCCCGCTGATCTCGCCCAACAACACGGTCACCGCGTTCCCTGCCAACAATGCGCTGGTGGTCACCGACTACGCGGACAACCTGGCACGGATCGCCCGCATCATCGAATCGGTGGACGTGCCCCAGGGCGACCTGCAGGTCATCGACCTCAAGCACGCCGCCGCCGCCGACCTGGCCGAGACGGTCTCGCGGCTGCTCAACGAGACCGGGCTCGGCGCGACCGCCGGCGGGCAGGTGGACGCCTCGCAGCGGGTCACGGTGGTGCCCGAGGCCCGCACCAACAGCCTGCTGGTGCGGGCCGACAACCCGGCCCGGATCACCGCGGTCCGGCAGCTGGTCGCGGCCCTCGACCGCCCCGGCGCCGGCGGCAACATCCACGTGGTGTACCTGAAGAACGCCGAGGCCGAGGACGTGGCCGCGACCCTCCAGGCCGTGCTGTCCGGGACCAGCTCGACGGCCACCCCCCGCAGCAGCACCAGCCTCGCACCGACGGGCACGGGCACCACCGGCAGTGCCACGACCACCACGACCTCGTCCTCATCGACGAGCGGGGCCGGCACCGGCGGCAACGGCACGATCCAGGCCGACGTGGCCAACAATGCGCTGATCATCACGGCGCCCGAGGCCATCTACCGCAACCTCCGCCACGTCATCGACCAGCTCGACCGGCGCCGGGCGCAGGTCTATGTGGAGGCGCTGATCGCCGAGGTCACGGCCGAACGGGTCGCCGAATGGGGCCTGCAGTGGGCGGCCGGCGCGGGTGCCGGCAGCGGGCGCAGCGGCATCGGCATCATCGGCGGCACCTCATTCAGCGCCAACGGCAACAGCCTCAACGGCCTGATCACCAACGCCGCCTCGGGCACGCCCTCACTGCCGGGCAACGGCATCAACATTGCCATCGGCGGCGGCAGCGTCAGCATCCCGGGCCTGGGCAGCATCCCCAACCTGGCCGTGCTGGCCCGCTTCCTGGAAACCGACAACAAGGCCAACATCCTGTCGGCGCCGAACCTGGTCATGCTCGACAACGAGGAGGCCAAGATCGTCGTCGGCCAGAACCTGCCCTTCGTGACCGGCCAATACACCAACACCGGTGGCGGGACGACCCCCGCCAACCCGTTCCAGACCATCGAGCGCAAGGACGTGGGCCTGACCCTCAAGGTCAAGCCGCAGATCACCGAGGGCGGCATCGTCCGCCTCCAGATCTACCAGGAGACCTCCTCGGTGTTCACCAACACCGACAACGGCCCGATCACCAACACCCGCTCCATGGAATCGGTGATCCAGGTGGACGACGGCGGCATCATCGCGCTGGGGGGGCTGGTCGAGGACAGCTGGGGCTCCGGCGAGGAGAAGGTGCCGGTGCTGGGCGACCTGCCGATCGCCGGCGCCCTGTTCCGCTACGACACCCGCCGCCGGACCAAGACCAACCTGGTCATCTTCATGCGCCCCGTGATCCTGACCGACGCCCAGGCCACCGACCGGATCACCAATGCCCGCTACGACTACGTGATCGGGCAGCAGCGGGGCATCCGCGGCAGGACCGAGCTGATGCGGGGCGAACTGGAGCCGCCGGAGCTGCCGCCGAAGGCCAGCCCGGCGCCGGTGGTCCCGGTGGCGCGCGCGGCCACGCCGCCCGACGCGGCCACGCCGGCGGCGGACGATCGCATCACGCCGGCCTACGTCGAGCCATGAGCGCGGGGAGCATTCCCTACGGCTTCGCCAAGGCCCACGGCGTGCTGGTGGCCGCAAGCGACGGCGAATCGGCGTCGATCCTGATGCGCGAAGACGCCAGCCTCACCGCCCTGTCCGAGCTGCGACGCACGCTCGGCATGCCCCTGACGGTTGAGACGATCACCCGCGGCGCCTTCGAGGCGCGCCTGGCGGAGACCTATAGCCAGGGGGGCGGCGACGCGGCCGAGGTGGTGGCCGACGTGGGCTCGGAAGTGGATCTCTCCCAGCTGATGACCGAGCTGCCGCCGGTCGAGGACCTGCTCGAGAGCCAGGACGACGCGCCGATCATCCGCATGATCAACGCCCTGCTCACCCAGGCGGTGCGCGAGGGCGCCTCCGACGTGCATATCGAGCCCTTCGAGGCCAGCTCGTCGGTGCGCTTCCGCCGCGATGGCGTGCTGCGCGAGGTGGCCCAGCCCCACCGAGCCCTGCACGCGGCGATGGCCTCGCGGATCAAGATCATGGCCAGCCTCGACATCGCCGAGAAGCGGCTGCCCCAGGACGGCCGCATCGCGCTGCGCCTGGCCGGTCGCCAGGTGGACGTGCGCGTGTCCTCGCTGCCCACCGCCCACGGCGAGCGCATCGTGCTGCGCCTGCTGGACAAGGGCGCCGCCCAGCTCGGCCTCGACCGCCTGGGCATGGCGGAGGACACCCGCGCCACCTTCACCGCCCTGCTCGACCAGCCCCACGGCATCCTGCTCGTCACCGGGCCGACCGGCTCGGGCAAGAGCACCACGCTCTACGCAGCGCTGCAGTCCATGGACACCCGCAGCCGCAACATCGTCACGGTGGAGGACCCGGTCGAATACGACCTGCCCGGCGTCGGCCAGACCCAGGTGAACGCCCGCATCGACCTCTCCTTCGCCCGGGCCCTGCGCGCCATCCTGCGGCAGGATCCGGATGTGATCATGATCGGCGAGATCCGCGACCTGGAGACGGCCCAGATCGCCGTGCAGGCGAGCCTCACCGGCCACCTGGTGCTGGCCACCCTGCACACCAACGACGCCGCCTCGGCGGTGACCCGCCTGGCGGACATGGGGGTCGAACCCTTCCTGCTGGCCTCCACCCTGCGCGGCGTGGTGGCCCAGCGCCTGGTCCGTCGCCTGTGCCCGGCCTGCGCCGGCGAGCGCCCGGCCCATGACAGCGAGCGGGCGGTCTTCGGACCTGCCTGCCCCCCGGTCCTGGCCACCGCAGCCGGCT
>JAGRFX010000027.1 GCA_020445805.1 Rhodocyclaceae bacterium | reverse complement strand
TCGCAATCGCCGCGTGCAGACCACCCTCGAGGGGCAGCGCCTGTACCAGAGCCTGTCGCGCGTCTTCGACGCCCTCGAGGCAGCCTGCGCCGAGGTGGCGCTGCCGGCCCACGATGAGGTGCTGGCCGTGCACTGTGCCCCCAGCCTGGCCATCAAGTGGCTGGGGCCGCGGCTGGCGGACTACCTGGCCGGCCATCCGACGCTTAATGTGCGCCTGACCACCGGCGCCGAGATCCTGGACCTCGCCATCGTGCGCGAAGTCGACGTCACCCTGTCCTACGGGTCGCCGCCCGCCGAGCGCGCCGGCGTCGAGACCATCGGACTGTCCGAGGAGCGCATTGCACCGCTGGTGGCGCCGCGGCTCCTGGCCGGGGGCCTGTCGGCCGCGGAGCTGGTCCAACACCTGCCACTGATCGACTCCACGCTCAGCCCGGTCACCTGGCTCCAGTGGTTCGAGCGACAGGGCCTGACACTGCCGGGCCGCCCGCGCACCGCCTTCGACCGGGCCGCCATGGCCATCGCCGCGGCCACGGATGGCCTGGGCGTTGCGCTGGAAAGCACCCGGCTGGCCCTGCGCGAGCTGGAGCGGGGCGAGCTGGTCGAGCTTGGCGCCGACGAATTCGAGGCCCTGACCCACCCGATTCACTTTCTCAGCCTGCGCCACAGCGACCGCGAGAAGCCGGCCATCAGCGCCTTCGTCGACTGGGTCCTGCAGGAAACCTCATGAGCGGCACGGCACAGCCGCATGACGCCGACCCCGGCCGGGCAAGCGACGCGGCATGACCGCCCTTCCGGCAAATGACAACCGACCCACCATGAACGCCCCCAGCCCATCGGAGTGACCATGAGTGACCCCCGCCAGGCGGCAGCGCTGCTGTGGCAGCACCGACGAGCCGGAACCACCCTCGACGCCCTGCCGCCCGGGCTCAGGCCGGCCGACAAGGCCCAGGGCCACGCCATCCAGGCCCAGCTGCCGGTCGTCACCGGCCACCGGCTGGCCGGCTGGAAGATCGCCGCGACCAGCGCCGCCGGGCAACAGCACATCAACGTGAAGGGACCGATGGCCGGGCGCATCCTGGACAGCTTCGTGCGCGCCCAGGGCGAACCGGTGTCGCTGGCCGGCAATCGCATGCGCGTCGTCGAACCCGAATTCGCGTTCCGCATCGGTACCGATCTGCCGCCCCGCGCCGCGCCGCGCAGCACCGGGGAGGTGCTGGCGGCCGTCGCCTCGCTGCACCCGGCCTTCGAGGTGCCGGACTCGCGCTACACCGTCTTCACCGAGGTCGGGGAAGCCCAGCTCATCGCCGACGACGCCTGCTGCGGCGTGTTCCTCTTCGGCCCCGCGGCGCCCGGCGACTGGCGGACGCTGGATCTGGCCAGCCACCGCGTGCGCGCCAGCGTCGTCGGCAGCGACGGCCAGCCGCGCTACGCCCGCGACGGCGAAGGCCGCGCCGCCCTGGGCGACCCGCGCGTCGCCCTGACCTGGCTGGTGAACGAACTCTCGTCGCTGGACGTCACCCTGACCGCCGGACAGACCATCTCCACCGGAACCTGCATGGTGCCGCTGGAAATCCAGCCCGGCGATTCGGTGCATGCCGACTATGGTGTGCTGGGCCGGATCGAGATCGTCCTCCGGGCCTGAAGCGCGGGAGGCGTTGATCGTCGTGCCGCTTGCGGGGCCAGGTCGAAGGTGCGCCCGGCGGGGGGGCGGAATGCGTTTGCGGGCACCTGCTGCGCCGATCGAATTCGAATGCCGGCGCCGGTTCCGCACACGAGTCGTCGGCTGCCCGCGCGCCGCGGGTCACTCCCCCCGCCCATGGTCTGGCGCGACGCCGGGCCAGTTTGCCACGCGTGGCTTGAGAGGGAAGACAGGTGCGACGTCTGCGAAGGGGTGACGCCGAGGGGTTTGCCACCTGGCTTGCCCAGGGACGGATGGAGGCGATCGGGCGACCAGAAAACGTCAGCACCCCGAGCAACTTCGGAGCCACCCGGACAGCACATCATGGCCGGCCAGCGCGAGAGCGGGATTCAACCAGCCCGGGGAGGGCGCCTGGGGCTCGCCTTGTATGGCAGCGTCAGGCTCCCGCCCGTAACACCAGCGCTGCGGGCCTGGGCCTGGCGCCTCAATGCCTGAGCGAACGAATATGGGGTTCGCCCATCAACCCTTGCCCTGCCGCGAGAGCGACCAGAGCAGCAGAAAGCAGCCCGTGACGATGGCGGCGATGCCCAGTTGCAGCAGCGTGATGGCCTCGACCCCGGCAATCGTGTACATGCCTGCGAGCCGCAAGCCGCAGGCCAGCGCGCAGATCAGGATCCCCAGCACACCGGCGGCTCGACCTGTCACAGCGAATACGTCGTTCATCGCGACTCCCATGGATTGGCCTTGCGATTGCGGATGGACGGGCAGTCCCCGACGCCGGAAGCGTACCCGAAGCGCCCCCTGAACTGGAAGGCGCGTTGTTGCTGTGGTGTCCGTCCGGTCCCGGCCGACGGGGTAGGGCCTTGTCGTTATCCCGACTTCCGGAACTCCGCCGGCGTCTGATTCATCAGCCGGCGGAACATGGCGATGAAGGCCGATGCGCTGGCGTAGCCCAGTTCGAGCGCGATCGATTCCACCTTCCGGCCCTCGGCCAGCAGCGGCATGGCCTTGAGGATGCGCAGGCGCTGGCGCCATTCGGACAGCGGCATGCCGAGGTCGCGCTGGGCGCGGCGGATCAGGGTGCGCTCGGTGGTGTGGGCGAGGCGGGCGAGGGCGGGCAGGGGGCGGTTGTCGTCCGGGTGCGCCTCGAGAAACTCGAGCACCGTAGCGAGGGCCGGGTCGGTCGATGAGGGCAGGTAGCTGCCCGCACAAGGGGCGCGGGCCAGCTGGTCGACCAGCACCTGCAGCAGGCGCAGTTGCTCCGCCGCGTCGGACGACGGGTCGGTCTGCACCCTCAGGTGGTCGAGCAGGGCGACGATCAGCGGGCTGACGGCCAGGGCACAGGGCTGGGCCGGCAGGCGCTCGCAGTGGGGTGCCCCCACGTAGAGCGAGCAGTAGCTGGCCTCGTTGCGATTGAGCCCCACGTGCTCGATGCCCGGTGGCAGCCATACGCCGTACTGGGGCGGGGCCAGGAAATGCTCTCCGGCCACCTGGATCTCCATCACCCCCTTGAACGCATACACGAACTCGCCGGCCGCGTGTTTATGGCTGGGGAAGATGGCGTTGGCGGGCACCGCCGCGGCGCGGAAGTGGAGTTCCGAGGGGAAGTTCTCGCCCTGGGGCTGGAGCGGGGTGGCCTGGCGACGGGGCATGCCGATGGTGGGCGCCGCGTCCGATGGATTGGCCGTTGCGCGCCAGTGATTGGCGGTTGCTCACTATATCAATCCCGCGCGCCAGTTCAATAATCCCCGCTCGATGGCTGTGTTGGAGAGTGGGTGATGGACCAGCGTCTGGCGCTCGATGGGCGCGCCGCAGGCATGATGGTGCTGCTGTGCTTCCTCTGGGGACTCCAGCAGGTGGTGCTCAAGGGCACGGCCGACGACGTGCCGCCGGTGCTGATGCTGGCGCTGCGCTCGGGCATTGCGGCCGTGCTGGTCGGACTCCTCATGTGGGTACGTCGCGAGGGCTGGGCGCCCGGCTGCAGCCGCGCCGGCGCGGTGGTGGGGGCATTGTTTGCGGTCGAGTTCCTGCTGGTGGGCGAGGCGCTGCGTCACACCAGCGCGGCCCACACCGTGGTGCTGCTCTACACGGCGCCGATCTTCGCGGCGATGGGTCTGCACTGGAAACTGCCGGCCGAGCGCCTGTCGGGCGTCCAGTGGCTGGGCATCGGGCTGGCGTTCGGCGGCGTGGCGGTGACCTTCCTCGGCCGCGCCGGTGATACCGCGGACACATTCCTTGGCGACGCGATGGCGGTGCTGGCGGGGGTGGCCTGGGGGGCCACCACGGTGGCAGTCCGGGTCAGCCGCCTGTCACAGGCGCCGGTGTCCCAGACCCTGCTCTATCAACTGGCGGCGGCCTTCGTCCTGCTCACCGCGGCCGCGCTGGTGTCGGGGCAGGCCAGCTTCAACCCGACGCCGCGGGCCTGGTCGAGCCTGGCCTTCCATGCGCTCATCGTGTCGTTTGCGAGCTTCCTCGCCTGGTTCTGGCTGCTGCGGACCTACCTGGCTTCGCGGCTCGGGGTATTCTCCTTCCTCACGCCCCTGTTCGGGGTCGGGCTGGGGGCGCTGTTGCTCGGCGAGACGATCGAGCCCGGTTTTGCGCTCGGCACGGCGCTCGTCGTGGCGGGTATCGCGGTGGTCAGCGCCCATGGCTGGATCGCCGTGATGTTGGCGCGATACCAGACGCGACGGCTGCCGGACCAGGCCTGAGGTCCTCGACGCGCATCGCGGGCTGCAGCGCCGACGCCGATCCGCGAGGGCCGCCCAGGGTGAATGACACCGGGGTGCATGCCGGCCGACGGACGGTCGGGATCCGGCACTGCCCGGCAGTGGCCCGGATCGGCGGGCGGCGCGATGTCTTCGGTCCGCCTTGCTAGCGAGGGGGCGTCTTGCCGGGCGGCCCTCCGCGGGGCTACTGTGAGCCAGGCCGATGACGAGGCTCGAGACATGCGCCCGCTCCTGTTTATGCTCCTGTCACTGCTTGCCGCATGGGGCGGCCCCGTGCAGGCCGGCACCGATCGTTCATCCCATGGGCTGCGCCTTGTCGCGGCCGAAGGCGCAGGCCGCATGCCCCCAGCCGTGTCGAACCCCGGAACCGCCCTGCCGTCGCACGACCCGGTGCTGCGCCTCGCCAAAGGCAGCAACGCATTCGCCTTCGACCTCTATCGGCAGCTGCGGACCCAGGCCGGCAATCTGGTGCTGTCGCCCGCCAGTATCTCGAGTGCGCTGGCCATGACCTGGGCCGGCGCCCGGGGGGCGACGGCGAGCCAGATGAAGGCGGTGCTGCACCTGGAGGGCGGGGCCGACGAACTCCTGAACGCGTCGGGCAGGCTGACCGCCATGCTCGAGGATGAGCGCCAGCCGATCCGCTTCCGGATCGCCAACCGCCTGTTCGGTGAGAAGACCTTCGAATTCGAGAACACCTACCTGGACCGGCTGCGGGCAGCCTTCGGCGCTCCGATGGAATTGCTCGACTTCCGAATCGGGCCCGAGCTGGCACGCCGGCACATCAATGGCTGGGTCGAGAAGCAGACCGAGGCGCGCATCAGGGACCTGCTGCCCGCCCATGCGATCAACGGCGACACGCGCCTCGTCCTCGTCAACGCGATCTACTTCCTCGGGGATTGGGAAACGCCTTTCGAGCCGGCGCGAACGCGGAGCGCCGCCTTCTGGAAGTCGACGTCCGAGGCGATCGAAGTCTCCACCATGAACCGGGTGGGCTCCATGAGCTATGCGCGCCGGGACGGCATCAGCGCGGTCGAATTGCCCTACCAGGGCGGGGCTCTGTCGATGCTGGTGGTCGTGCCGGACGCGGTCGATGGCCTCGCCGCGCTGGAGGCCTCGCTCGATGCGGACAGCTTCGATGCGCTGATCGGTGCCCTGCAGCCCCAGCAGGTATGGGCGGCCATTCCGCGCTTCGAGATCGCGCCGGCGGAGTCGCTCTCGCTCGCGGATCCGCTGGTGGCCCTGGGGATGCGGGACGCCTTCGACCGCGAGAAGGCCGACTTCACCGCCATGGCCGACCCGCCCGGTCCCGACGACCGCCTCTCCATCGACAAGGTCTTCCACAAGGCCTTCGTGAAGGTGGACGAGCAGGGGACCGAGGCGGCCGCGGCCACGGCTGTCGTTATGCAGCGTGCCGGCGCGGCCATGGTGAAGCGAATCGAATTCAAGGCCGACCGGCCGTTCCTGTTCGTCATCCGCGACCGAAAGAGCGGCCTGGTCCTATTCATGGGGCGTGTCGCGGATCCCTCCCGGCCCTGAGGGCAGCACACCGGCCCGCAGCCACCCGACTGGCCGGTCATGGCGCGGCGTCGACGGGCCTGCTCCCGTGGGGCTGCCGGACGGGATGGGGTCTGGCGCCACGCGGGATCGAACCGCCACGGTCGGTCGCGCCTAGGTTGCCCAGCCTCCTGCCACCGGAAACACCTGCCCCACGAAGCACGCCGCCGCATCGCTGCAGAGATAGGCGGCAAAGTTCGCGTCTTCGCGGGCGCTCACCAGGCGGCCCAGGGGCACCTCGCGCGTCAGGCGCTCCTGGAAGCGGGGGTTGGCCTGGACCTCGGGGGGGAAGTAGGTGGGGTTGTCCACGAAGTTCTGGGCGATGGCATTGACCTGGATGTTCTGGCCTGCCAGTTCGACGCCCACCGCCTGCACGTAGGCCAGCTGGGCGCCGCGGGCGGCGCTGTAGGTGGATGCGCGCTTCATGCCGCGCAGGGCCGAGGCGCTGCCCATCACCAGGATCCGGCCGCCACCGCGCGCTTGCATGCCGGGCATGGCGGCCCTCACGAGCCGCGGCAGGGGATCGACCAGGGCCTCGAACACCGTGCGCCATTCCGTCTCATTCACCTGCGCGACCGGGGTGCCGGGCGCGAATATGGACAGGTTGGCGACCAGGACATCAATGGGGCCGGCCGCGTCGACGACTGCCTCGGCGGCCTCCGGCGCGATCAGGGGCGAGGTGTCGCGGACGACCTCGGCGCCTTGCTCGGCGAACACATCGCAGAGCATCGGACCCATGAACTCGGTGGCCTGGGTGACCAGGATGCGTTTGCCTTCCAGGGTTCCTTGCATGGTCTTCGCCTCGCGGAGGGGGATGTCGGGACTGTACGACCGCGGCCGTCGGTGCGGGCGTGTTCATGCGCACACGCCTCTATCGTGGCGTGCCCTCAGTGCTGCACCCGCGGCAGCCCGGCGCGGTCGGGGTAGGCCTGGCGGAACTTGATCCACGCGCTCTCGAAGGCCTGCTCGGGGGCGACCTCGCCACGGATGGCCTGGAGGAAGTGGCGGTGGGCGGGGTGGGCCGGCTGGACCACGCCGGTCGCGAGGGCATCCAGGTACACGCCGAGGGTATGGATGCTGTAGGTCTCCATCGGCGAATAGTCGGCGCCCAGCGGCACGTCGTAGCCACCTTCCCGCATGGCCTCGAGGTGTGCCGCGGGCAGGGGCACCTGCACCTCGCCGGCGATGCGCAGGATCTCAGCGATGGCGCCCTCGTCTGCCAGGATGCCAGTGTGGGTGGCGTCGAAGCCGCGCTGGGTGGTGGCCTCCCGCTGGGCGGCGGGGCTCAGCTGGCTGGCCAGGGGGACCACGCCGTCGCTGTTGCCGCCGGTCCTGAAGGTCCGGTCATCGGCGTAGGCGAAGAGCAGGTGGTAGCCGAGTCCGGCCGGCAGCGGGCTGCGGTGCAGCTCGGCAATGAAGCGGCTGTCCGGGTCCAGGTCCAGCCAGGCCGGCACCACCACCGGGGCGCTCTTCGCGTTGCGGGCGCCCGGGTGGCCGCCCAGGGGGCTGGCCACGGTGACGAGGCGGGCCACATGGTTCTCTCCGGCGCTGCCGGTGAGGTGGTTCATGGCCTCGCGCACCACCAGCCCGCCCATGCTGTGGGCCACGATGACGAGTGGCATCTGCTGCAGCTGGATCGTCGTGCCCGACAGGAACAGCTGGTAGAACATGGTGCCCAGCTGGCGCAGGTCGGCGCCGGAGGGGTAGTGGAAGAACCAGGGCTTGAAGCGGCGCCGGTCGAGGTGCGCGACGATGGGCGCGAACTCGCGCGCGCTGCCGGCAATGCCATGGACGAAGACGATGGGGATCTTGAAGGAGATGTCCTCCTCCAGCGCGTAGAACATCATCGGCGCCGCCTCCATGAAGCTCGCCGGCCGGTACAGCCCGAGCATCGCCATGTCGGGGCCGAACACGGGATCGTCGAGGGTGCGCAGGGAGCCCCTCGGATAGAAGAGGGAGGTCTCGAGCGGGGTGCTGGCGCGCACGGCCACCCCGAAGCGGTCGCCACCCGCGGCGAAGGGCGTTCCAAGGTCGATGTCGAAATCGCCCAGCACCCGCTCCGGCACGGCTTCAGCGTCGAGGCGCACGCGGCGCCCGCCCAGGATCTCCGCCGGCTCGTAGGCGCCATCGTGGTCCAGGTCGCTGACGACCAGCAGCCGGTAGTCGCCCGCGGGGAGGTTGAGACCGTAGTAGGAGTCGGGCTGGGCCACGTGATTCACATCGACCACCTCGCCTGTCCGGAAGGCGTCGGATACCGCAATCACGGCCAGCGCCTCGGCATTGAGCGGCGGGGCGTGATCGAGCGTGCCGAACACGAAGTAGGTCTCCCGGTCGAGCAGGTGCTTGGTGGTGCGCAGCTCGGGGTCGGACTGCTGCTTCCTGGCCAGATCGGCCTGGGACGCCACCGTGCCGAGGTAGGCGCACGCGCCCAGCAGGCCCGCCAGGGCCACGACGAGGAGTCGCCGCGCAAGGTCACGCGTACGCCGCATTGCGAGGGCCGAGGCATCCATGCCCGAAGGGTAGCAACAAATGCCGGGTGCGAAACGCAATCCGGTCGGTGACGGCGCAGCATGCGCCTGCAGCGCCCATGAGGCTGCCTCTGCGAGGCGGCCGCAACGGCCGCCACCGTCGGCCATTCGAGGCACTCAAGGTTTTCCCGGCTACGCCGCTATTGCTCGCTCGCCAGACGGGCGCCGAATGCGCGCAATGCCTTCGCCACCCCGTGCCCTGGACCCATCGATGTGCCCACTGAGGACAGTTCATGCGGAACAATTGGCTGGTGCGGTTGGGATGGATTCGACCGGGGCGCGCACCCCGGGCGCAGTTCAAATCATGGCTTGGGACCCTGTTGGCGGCCCTGGCGCTCTTCGCGGCGCTGCCAGGCAATGCCGCCGCGGCCGGCGCATTCTTCCTCGGGACGGCTTCGGCCGTGGGCAGTTCGGTGGGCAATCCGGGGCAGGTCACCATCGATCGCCTGGGCAATCTGTGGGCCGTCTCGAACCTGCACAACTCCGTGGTCCGGTGGAATGGCACGAGCTGGACGACGGTCATCAGCGGCCTGTCCACGCCCTACGGGCTGGCCTTCGATTCGGCCAACAACCTCTATGTCAGTCAGACCGGGGTCCCGGGCGTATATCAGTACCCGGCGCCCAACTACGCCTCGGGCACCAAGCTTACTCCGAGCTTCAATTCGCCCGTCTATCTGGCCATCGACGGAAGCGACAACCTCTTTGTCGCCGACAGTGGCAACAACGCGATCTACGAGCTGCTGGCCAGTAACAGCTACGCCACCAAGACCGCCGTGGTCAGCAGCGGGCTGAACGGCCCTGGCGGAGTCGCGCTCGACATCGATGGCAACCTGTTCGTGGCCGATACCTCGAATGGCGAGGTCAAGCGCTATACCGCCAGCAGCGGCTACACCTCGGCAACGACGATCGCCACGGGCCTCAACTGGCCCATGGGCATTGCCGTGGACGGCGGCGGAGACGTCTACGTCTCGGAGGTGCTGAACGGCAACATGGACGTGATTACGGCCAGCAGCGGCTACGCTTCCCTGCAGACGATTTTTACCAACGCGTCCACGTTTGGATCCCGCGGTGTGGTCATCGATCCGGCGGGCGTCATCTTCGAGGGTGACTACGGCGGTGGCTCGGTGTTCAAGCTCAGCAGCGGCACGGTCAACCTGGGCAGTTCGGCGGTCGGCTCAAGCACCACGGCGACCGCGGTCACCTTCGTGTTCGGGGCGAACCAGACCGGCATACACAGCGCCGTGGTGGCAACCGGGCAGACCACTGAAGACTTCACCATCAACAATGGGGACCCGGGCACCTGCGGCGGGACGGCAGCCAGCAATGCCTTCACCTCGGGTCAGAGCTGCACCGTGAAGGTGCAATACGCCGCCAAGGGGCTGGGGCTGCGCACCGGGGCGGTCGAGCTGCTGGACGGTGGTGGCGCCGTGGTCGCCCGGGGCTTCGTCCATGGCACGGGCACGGCGCCGCTGGCGGCGTTCTCGCCCGCCAAGGTGAGCGCGGAGTCCATGGGCGCCCTCTCGCCCGGTCTCGTCGCACCGTCCAATCCGGCGGTGAGCGCGGATGGCACGCTATATTTCACCGATGGCACGACCACTGGCCGGCTGCTCCGCCTGGTTCCGGGCTCGGGCACGCCGACGCAGGTCGCGACGGGCGCCCTCAGCCTTTCAAACCCCAGGGGCGCCGCCGTCGATGGCGAGGGGAACGTGTTCGTCTCCGACGCCGGCAACAGCCGGGTGCTCAAGGTGGCGCCGGACGGTACCACCACGATCGTCATTCCGGCGAGTGCCGGCATGGGGAACCTGGGGCAGGTGGCCGTCGATGCCAGTGGGCGGGTGTATGCCGCCGACGGCGCCAATGGACGCATCGTCGTGGCACCGCCGAGTGGCAACGTATTCGTCCTGCCCGTGGTCGGCGCGACCTTTACGACTCCCGCCGGCCTCGCGGTGGATGCCAGTTACAACCTGTACGTGGCTGATGCTGGCTCGCACCAGCTCTTCAAGGTCGCCTACGGGATCGCAAGCCAGATCGATACCAGTGCGCTGACGACTGCGCTGAATGCGCCGAACTCGCTCAGCGTCGATACCCACGGCACGCTCTTTGTCTCCGACACCGGCAACCATCGCATCGTGCAGGTGCCGGCCAGCGGAGGACCGTCGGTCCTGAACTACACCCACACCACGGCACTTGTCGGCCCGATCGGCGTCGCGATCAACGGCAGGGGCCAGATGACCATCGCCGACACCGGCAACAACGCCTTGACGAAGCTCGACTGGACCACCGCGGTGCATGGCTTTGCCACGGCCACGACGGGCGTCACCAGCATGGACAGCCCGGCCAGCTTCAGTTTCTTCAACCTGGGCAACACCAGCCTGACGCTGGCGGTCCCCGGGTCGGGCAGCAATCCGTCGATCAGCGACAGCGCCTTCACCCAGTCGGTGACCACGACCTGCCCGGTGCTGAGCAGCGCGTCGTCTCCGGCCGCACTGGCCCCGCTGGCCAGCTGCGTGCTGGCCTTCGACTTCCAGCCGACGGCTGGCGGGCTCGCCAGCGGCACCGCGAGCTATGTGAGCGACAGCCTGAACGTTGCGGCCTCGGTCTCGCTGGTGTCCCTGTCGGGTACCGGTCTGGCCGCGGGCGATACGACCACGCTCACGTTCGGCGCCTTGCCGGCGACCCTGTTCTCCGGCCAGTCGGCGACTGTATCCGTGACGGTGGCCAACAGCACGACGCCGGCCACAGTTCCGACCGGCACGGTGAGTTTCAGCGATTCCATCCAGGGCGCCCTCGGATCGGCGACGCTCAACGGCGCAGGTGTGGCATCGCTGGGTTCGGTGACCTTCACGGGCGCCGGCACCCATGTCATTACCGCGAGCTACGGGGGCGTGCCCAGCACCTTCCTGGCGAGTTCCAACACCGCCTCGATCCCGGTATCGGGTGCTATCGGCGCCTGCGGCAGCGCCCAGTCGGTGCCGTCCGCCTTCGCTCCCAGCGGGGCAGCCCTGTGCTCGGCGGGGGCGGCGAGTGCGGTGAACTCGGCGAGTGGGACCTATACCTGGACCTGCACCGGCTCCGGCGCACCACAGGCATGCTCGGCGCCCTGGTCCGCCGTGGGATCGGGCGCGGGCACCGGGACGGCCGCGGTGTCGGGTGGTGGCGGCGGCGCGTGGGCATTCACGCCCAGCGGGGTCGGATCCCTGGATACCGCCGGCTTCATCCCGGTGAGCGGACACGCCAAATCGCCGGGTGATACGCCGCCCAGCGGCGTGACCTTCCCCTATGGCCTGTTCGATTTCGTGCTGACGGGGGGCGACGCCGGGTCGACGGCGCAGATCAGCATCACCTTCCCGAACCCGTTGCCGGCCGGCACGCAGTACTGGAAGTACGGGCCGACGGCTGCCGACAACACGCCGCACTGGTATGTGCTCCCTGCCGGCCAGGTGAGTTTCTCGCCGGATCGCAGGACCGTGACGCTCAGCATCGCCGACGGCGGCCTGGGTGACGACGAGGTCGGAGGCCCGAATGGTCGGATCATCGACGCAGGTGGCCCCGGGGTGCCTGCTGCCACGGGCATTCCGACGCTCTCTGAGTGGGCGCTGGCGCTGCTCGCCGCGCTGATCGGGCTGGCGACGCTGGTAGCGTCGCGCCGGCCGTCCGTGAGGCTCGCCGCCTGACGCCTGTGGTTGGTGTCAGGCGCCCGCCCCGGGGCAGGCCCAGCGCCCGCCCCGGGGCGGCTGGCACCATCGGGTCGGCCCTGGGGCGGAGCGACGCCGGGCCGATGCCCACGATGTCCGGGTGCGCTGTTCAGCGGCCCCTGGCAGGCTCAAACCGGTCCGTCAGGCGAAGGGCCCGCTCGCCCGGCGGGCAGGGCCACCGTCATGCAGAAGCCGGGGTCGGTGTTGGCGGCCGTGAGGTGACCCCCATGGAAACGGGCGATCGCCCTGGCAATCGGCAGCCCGATGCCGCTGTGTTCGGCGCTGCCGCGAGCGGGATCGACGCGATAGAAGCGATCGAAAATCCGCTCGAGGTCCTCCGCCGGTACGCCCGGACCCTGGTCCTCGACGCACAGCCGGATCTCGCTGCCGCTGGCGACCAGCGTGACGCGGATATCGCCCCGGCCGTGGGCGAGCGCATTGTCGAGGAGATTGATCACCATCTGGGCGAGCAGCTCGCGGTCACCGCGGAGCACGGCGTCCGATGTGGCGGTGTGGAGACTCCGCCCGGCGTCCTGGGCCGCCGGTCGAACGAGGTCTGCGGCGTCCTCGACGATCTCTCGAAGACTGCAGTGCTGGCTCGGCTGTGCCCAGGCCCCCGATTCGATCCTGCCGAGCCGGAGCAGGGCGCCGAAGGTCGCGAGTAGTCGATCGATCTGTTCCAGGAGCGGGGGCAGCGCCGTCTCCGGGTCGTTCGACCGGTCGCCCCGGGCGATGGCCTCGTCAATCGCGATCCGCAGGCGGATGAGCGGACGACGCATGTCGTGGGCGATCGCGTCGGTGACCTGGCGGCTGGCTGTGAAGAGCTGTTCGATTTCGTCGAAGGCCGCATTGAAGCGCACCGCGAGGGCGTCGAGTTCGTCGCCCGTCGTACGTGTACGCAGGCGGGCGGAGAGGTGCCCGTTGCGGATGGCGTCCACATCCGTCGCCATGCGCGCGAGGCGGCCATGGACGTAGGCGGAGAACAGCGCGGCCGCGAGGGCGGTGACCAGCACGATCAGTCCCGCGGCCACCCAGAGCCGCGTCTGCATCTCGTCACGGAAATGCGCCAGGGGTGAAACGCGCCCGACCAGCAGGTGATGTCCGCCGAACAGGGCCAGCACCTTGCCCTCGAGGAATTGCCCGGCGGCGGTGGGATAGCGAAACCAGGCATCGTCCCCGACCGCGAGCCCATCGGGCCACTGCGCGAGATTGCCGACGAGCCGCCGTCCGCCCGGGTCGAGGAGCAGGTAGGCGGCATCGGGGTCGCGGGGGGAGTCCATCCGCAGACCGATCTCCGCGACGAGGCTGTCCATCCCCCGGTCGTGAAAGTGATCCTCGAGGGAGGCGAGCTCTTCTTCGATGGCGCCATGCACCTCGTCGCGGATCAGGGTCTCCGCTTCCTCGTAGAGGGGGCGGAAGACCAGCAGCACGATGACCGCCACGACCACCGGCATGGCTACGGCAAACCGGAGAAACGGGCTCGCAAACCAGCGGGACGGTGCGGAGCGGACTTTCACCGGGGGGCTGCATCGACGCGCCCAAGGCGGTAGCCGACACCTCGGACCGTATGGATCAGGGGGCTGAGGCCGGCCAGGTCGATCCGGCTGCGCAGATTCGAGATGTGGACATCGATGACGTTGGTGCCCGGATCGAAGTGGTAATCCCAGACGCCTTCAAGCAGCATGGTCCTCGACACCACCTGCTCGGCGTGTCGCAGCAGGAACTCGAGCAACTGGAATTCCTTGGGCGTGAGCTCGACCGGCTGGCCTGCCCGCTCGACCGTGTGCCGCAGGAGGTCCATCTCCAGGTCGGCCAGGCACAGCGTGGTCGTGTCGCCAGGCGACGCCGGCGTGGCCCGGCGTACCACGGCTTCCATCCGCGCCAGCAACTCGGCCAGGGAAAATGGCTTGGCCAGATAGTCGTCGCACCCGGCGCGCAGGCCGTCGATCCGCTGGTCCACCTCGCCCAGCGCGCTTAGCACGATCACCGGTGTGGCAATCGACGAGGCCCGCAAGGTGCGCAGAACCGCGAGGCCGTCGACCCGCGGCAACATGCGGTCGAGGACGATCAGGTCAAAGGATTCCGTGGTGGCCAGGAACAGGCCCTCCCGCCCGTCCGGGGCGTGGGTCACGCGGTGCCCCGCCTCCTGCAGGCCCCGGATCACGAACCGGGCCTGGGAGGCGTCATCTTCCACCAGCAGGATCTTCATGTCGCGGGGTCATCGTGGGTCAGTGCCCGTCGCGGGCGGTGATCATCCGCAGCGCCGCCCGGCGCTGCTGCAGCAGCTGCGCATCGCGGGCCATGCTGGCCGGCAGCGCCTGGATTGATCCGATGCGACAGCTTGCCTGCGGCAGCTGGACGAAATCAATGCCCGGCGTGATCCGGCGGCGGTGCGCGGTCAGTCCGCTCGGGTCGGCGATGAGGAGGTCGGGGCAGGGCGCCAGAACCGTCACGCGATACGGCTCCTCGACGCCCGCCCAGAGGACGAAGGCATTGGCCGAAAGCCGGTTCCAGCCGTAGTTGCGGCTCATCCGCAGGCCGCGCGGACCCTCCGGGGATGCGTTCGTTGCGAAACCATCGAGCGGGACTGCGGCGGTCGCCGCCACAAGAAGCGCCAGTCGCGCGGCGCGGATGATGTTCATCGTCGTCAGGCGTGGGCTCCTGGGGCGGGTGCGGCGGGGACCGCCGAGGATCGCGGATCCCCGCACCCGCCGGGTCAGCTGCGCGACGCGTCGGCGGTAGCCGGCTTGGCCGGCATGTCGGTGGTCGTGCCCTGCTTGTGGGCGATCGGTGTCTTCTCGGCGTGCTTCTTCGCCGTATGCTTCTTCTCGGCCTTGTGCTTGGTGACCGTCGTGGCCGGTGTACTCGCCGGCGCCGCGGCGGCCGCGTCGGCGGGCTGGGCCTGGGAGGTCGCCGTGGCGGCCCAGGCGGCGCTGCCCGACAGGGCTGCAGCGGTTGCGATGGCAAGGCTCAGGGCACTGGCAATGATCCGGGTTTTCATCTTTCATCTCCTTCATTCAGATTCTTCAGCTTTCGCTACAGCACGCTGCTGTGCGTGGATCACACTGTGCGCCGGTACGGATTGAGGGATGGTGGGGGCCGGATTAAAGTGTCTTAATCCGCAGGGCGGCGGCCCGCAACGGTCCGCGGCGAATCGCCGACTCGCCACGGGCAGCGGCCCAGGGTTTGAAACGTCGTGTCGGTGGCTTGCTCCCGTGCGGTCCTCGATTGACACACTGTCGGACGCCTCGGGATACTCGGGCCATGGCATTCAGATCCCCTGCTCAGCCCCATCCCGTCGCGTGCGCGCGTGCCGTCGTGGTCGGGCTGAGCATGCTGTTGATGGCCTGCAGCGCCGACGGCGGCGACGCCGGACGGTCCGCCGGCAGCGAGAGGAACCCCGAGATGTGGAACCCGTTCAAGGGCAAGTCGGGCGCGTCGGACGCCCCGGCGACGGTCGTCGCGCCCGAACTGAAGGGCGCGCTGGTCGCCGGCGGGACCTTCCCGTCCGAGGCGCCTGCGGCAACGCTGAAAGGCGCGACCTGCACCGACGTCCATGTGGCCGGCGCGGACGGCACAGCCCAGTGGTCCGACGCGCCGATGCCCGGCCAGACGCGGCACGGCTTTCGGGTGGAAGGGCTGCCCGGCCAGCCCCCCTTGCTGGTGCTCAATGGCCGCCGCGCAGGCAGTCGCATGTTCGAGCTGTGGGAACTGGCCGAAGACGGCACGCCTCGAGCGAAAGCCACGCGCGAGGTGCGCCTCGACCCGGGTCAGGCGTCCTGGGCCGGCTATGTGGCCGAGCAGGTGCTCTGCATGCCGGGCGGTTCCCTGCTGCTGACCGTGCGCTACGACAATCCCTCGGTCCGCCGGGGCCTGTGGCGCTATGCGCCGGCCGGCGACCGCTTCGAGCGGATCGCCGAGCAGATCGAGCCCGACCCCTTTGCCGGTTTGCCGCCGGTCTATGTTGGGATGCTGCCGGTTCGCGCCGATGCGGCGCTCGCCCTTTACCACACCGGCGCGCTGCGCCTCGCCGCCGAGGTCTACGTGAATCGCGCCGACCACCTGGTGCTGTTTTCCGCGCGCCATCCGGACGGGCTGCCGATCCTGACCCTGGGCATCGGCGAGGGCAACGTCGAGCGATGGACCATCGTGGGCAACACGCTCTGGCTGGACGCCATCGACGCGCGCAAGAAGGGCCAGCCTGTTCGATATGTGTGGTCCCTTGATCTGTCGCCCGTCCTGCCCGACTGAATTGCCCCGGCATTCATACGCTGTCGCGGGCGCAGTGTTCCCACGCCCGTACTGACAAGAGAAACCCATGCCCGTCAATGACACCCTGACGCCGATGGAAGCGTCCTACATCGCGACCAATGCCTACTTCACGCTGAAGGACTGGATCAACGGCACGCCGAAGGCCGCGGTCGAGCGCCGGCCGGTGGTCGCCAACCGGGTGCTGGGGCCAGGCAACATGGGCAAGCAGCCCGGGCCCGGACAGGTCAATCCCACCCTGGGGGGCAGCAGTCTGCAGGGCGGCCAGCTGGGCCAGGTCTTCAGCGCCAGTACCGGCATCGGTACGCAGTCGGGCTTCGGCTATGTGCTGCACTTCGATGGCGGTGGTCAGAAGCATGCCATCGTGGCCACCCGTGGCACCCGGCCGGAGCTCGGTGCCCCCGATCTGCTGACCGACCTGCGGGCCAGCCTGGTGGGCTTTGGCAGCTATGGTCCGGTTCACAAGGGCTTCAAGCGCACCTTCGACAGCATCGCGCCGGGGCTGGCGGGCGACAAGCGGCTGCAGGCGGCGGACGTGGTCCACTGCGTCGGGCACAGCCTGGGGGGCGCGGTGGCGACGCTGGTGGCGGCGCAGTTCGCCGGGCAGGGCAAGAAGGTCAAGCTATACACCTTCGGCAGCCCGCGGGTGGGCGCGCTGGCCGTGCATAGCGCCATGGAAAGGGAGATCGGCGCAGGCAACATCTATCGGGTCGCCCACGACCTGGATCCGATCACGCTGATCGGCCCCTTCCCCTACGTGCACGTGAATCCGGCACCGGGCAGTCCGAACTTCATGACCATCCCGTCGCCGACCGGGCAGCTCTTCAGCACCGCGAACCACGACATGATGCAGTACATCAGCAGCGTGGGCGATGCGGACGCGGTGTGGGAGGACGCCATGGGGCTGTCGGGCCGGGTCGATCACGACAACGCGGTGCTGGCCCGCTGGCTGCTGCACCAGGACAACGACCCGGGCTGGGTCCAGTACGCCTCGGCCAAGACCCTGGCGCTGCTCTTCAAGCTGTTTGCCCACGTGCTGAGAGCCGTCAGCACCTCGGTGGTGCTGAGCCTGACGGCCGTGGACCTGATCTCGGAAATCCTGCTGACCGGGATGCACAAGGTGCTGAACCTGGCGGGTTATGTCTATGACCTGATGTGCCACGCGGCGCGCTGGGCCGGCATAGAGCTGAAGAAGGGGGCGGACTTCACGGCCAGCATCCTGCAGCGCATCCTCCTCGCCATGACCTCCCGCCTGCGCGACCTCGCCGCCCAGGCGCTGAGCGCGGCGACCCGCGGCCTGAGCTCGCCGTTGCCGCTGGTGATCGGCGGCGCCTGGGCCCTGCAGCAGGCGCTGCCGCTGTGAGCCGCGGCGTGCTCGACGCGGTCGCCCTCGAGGCCCTCTACACCAACGTATCCGCCCTGGCCCACGAGCAACTGGCGCGGGGCCTGGCCTCGCTCGAGTCCCTGCCGCTCGATCTTCCGGCACAGCCCGAGCCCGGGGCGGGCGTGTCGATGGAGGCCCTCACGCTCGACGGTCTCGACTGGGGGGCGCTGGACCCCGGTCTCGCCAGCACCGAACCGGCGCTCGACGCTGCGGATGCCGACGCTCCGCTTGCACCCACGCCGGAGGTGCTCGACGATGTTCTGGCCGACCTGACCGCGCTGGGCGACGACGGGCCGTCGCTGACCCAGCCCATGGATGCAACGGGCCTCGCCTACTGGATGGCGCGGCTGGATGCCGGCGACCCGGTGCTGGAGCGGCTGGTGTTGCGCGTGCGGCGGCTGGATCCGACCCTCGGCGGCTGAGCCGCGCCCTGGGCGACCACTGGCCGGTCCCCCATGCCCTGCACGATCGCGGCCCCCGCCTGCAGCGAACTCCTGATCAAGAAGAGCCGCTTTGTCGGCTGCGTGGAACCCGTGAGCGATCGCGCGGCCGCGCAGCGGCGGGTGGCGGCCCTGTGGCGCGCCCATCCCGCGGCCTCTCATGTCTGCTGGGCGTTGATGGCCGGTGGCCAGTCGGCAGCCGTGGATGACGGCGAGCCCAGCGGCACGGCGGGGCGACCCATGCTCGAGGTCCTGCGCCACCAGGACCTGGAAGGCGTGCTGGCCACCGTCGTGCGCTACTACGGGGGTGTCCGCCTGGGGGCGGGCGGCCTGGTCCGGGCCTACACCGACGCCGTGGCCCAGGCCCTGGCCGTCGCCGAGCGGGTCCCCATCGTGGCCCGCCGAACTTTCAGCGGCTCCGTGCCCTATGCCCTGGAAGGCCTGTTGCGGCGCGAGCTGGCCCAGGCTGGCGGGGAACTGCTCGAGGTGATCCATGGTGCCGAGGTCGCGTTCGTGCTGCGGCTCGCCGAGCCGGATGCGGAGGCCTTCCGCGAACGCCTGCAGGATGCGGCACAGGGCGGTGTGAGCTGGAAGGCATCGCGGTAGGACAATACCGGCCGGCCCCTGCGCCTTGCCGCTGATCACGGCCGGGACTAGCTTGGGAACTCACATGCACCGGGCTCGTCCGCCTGGCTGGAGCCACCTGCACCATGAGCCGAGATAGCGACGCGACGCCAGTCACGCATCACCTGCAGCGGGCGGGGCTGTCGATCCCGGGCTGCCGACAGTTGGTGCTGGGCGAGCCTCTGAGCGACCCGGCGGATCGGGCGATCGTGGCCAGGCTGCTGGCGCCGCCAGCCAGCACCCGTTTCCGGCATCCGCCGAGCCTGGTGCCGCCCGCACCGCCCGTGCCTCTGCCCTCCATGCGTCACCCGCCCGGCCTGGCAGGCGTGCAGCGACCCGCTGCGGGCGGGGGCGGGGCGAGCGATTCGATCTGGATCGACCTGGATTTTCCCGCCGCGGACGCGGCCCGTAGGGCACTGGTTCAGGCCGGATTCTCGCGACAGGGCATCGAGGCGCTGCGCCTGGCGCGACCCATCGTGGCGCAGGCCGATCGGCGCATCCTGGCCGACTGGATCACTCGTCAGATTTGCCGCCCTGCGGGGCTGGGCGGCTGATCCGTCACTGATGTTTCCCGGTGCCCCGCCCGGGGCTCCGACAGCGTTATCTGGTGGGATAAAGTCCGTCGGGCCTGATTAAAGCCGTCGAAGAGAAGTGTCTGCTCGACGTTCCCCAGGGCGTTTCCCCACGGGAACCGTGACAGACGGATTCGCTGGCCTTCCCGCCGCCGAGCCGGTTGCAGTGACGGGCAGCCCACGGCCAGAAGCCGTCAGTCGGAGGGCGCACCAGATAGCTGCCGCCCAGCAGAAGCAGTATGCTTTCCGGCTAAGGTTGTGTCGGTCGTGGCGATCACGCCAGATGGTCGACAGTTTGCCGTACTCCCTGTCGGTTTACTTTACACAGCATCGGATTTCAGCAATAGAACAGTGACTTACCGGACATGTTATTCAGCGCGCCCGTGTTAACCGGCAAACCTGTCGCTCGAAAACAAAGTTGGGCCGCAGACCGCAACGCAAGGAGTGGAGCGATATGACTGAACTCCCCATGCTCACGATCGCTCGCAGCGACAGCAGACGCCTTGCTGAACTCCTGGCCTTGATGGTAACCGTAGACTCAGCAAAGCCAACAAGTGCAGCTGGTGAAGACGTCAAAGCAAAACTCCTTGAACTCAGCAACGCTTGGCACGTACGAGCCTTCCTATCGCAGAACGCAATCCTGAAGGAACCGCCAACCAACTCACGACTGCTCGGCGCCGGGTCGTTTCTTGATCCTGTTAATGATGTGCTATCGAGGCGCCTAGAGCAGATGACCAGAGGAGTCGGGGGCGACTTTCGCACCTCATTGTCACTTCGAATGACGGACGAATTCTTCGCGCAAGTGCAATGGGTGAATGGCCGGGAGTATTCTATCGATATCGGTCTTAAACTCATAGTGCAACTGTTTCTCGGGGCAATTACTCTTAGCCAACCTGGGGCTAAGTCGTCGTCCACGTTGCCGGATCCCTATGACCCCAAGTACGGTCATGGTGCCCATTTAGTCTATGACTCTCAAGCGCCGCTATTGCAAGCCCTGAACGCCAGTGCCTTCAAGCTTCTTCTTCCGGAAGAAGACTGGCGGAGGTTGCTAGCGTTCGAGCTGTTTTCAAAGGCCATTGAATTCGCACTTCTTCATGAGTTCGGTCACGCAACCAGGGGGCATCTTGAGTTCCTGGCCAAGCGTGGGGCGCCCAGGGTGCGATCAGAATCCGGTGACCGGCCTGATTCGATTTCTCCATTAACACACCAACTTCTTGAAGCGCAGGCGGACGACACGGCTTCACTTTTCATGGTCGCCAAGTGGAAGCATCTTTCCCAACAACATTCGTTTTCGGAAGGTCCGCTGATGTTGGGCCGCTACGGCTTCTGCGTGACGCGGCCCGAACACGCGCAGCTCATCCACGCCTATGCGGTTGCTCTCTTGTTCATCGTCATTGATGCAGAAGATAGAAAGGCTGTACTGGTCGGCAACATGAGCAATACCGAGGGCAACCCCCGGAGCCCCACTTATCCAACTCCCGCATATAGGTCGTGGCGTTTTGATCGATGGCAGCACTCTATGGGCGTTGCTCCTGCGCCATGGCTTAGCTGTATTGAGCATGTTCGGGACGACTTGCAGGCGGATCGTTTTCCGCATGCCACGTCAATATTTGACCGTCAAATGAATCTGAAAGACCTTCAGAATTACGATCAATCGCTGATTGAGCATTCACGCCATGATGCAGAAGGTCGGGCACTGATGGCCCACGAGGGCGAGTATGCCAAATTATTTGCTCCTCAGCGGCCAATGATGCCTCCCCGCTTCTGGGGCGAAGCGAAACCTTCACTCTTGCAGACCTTCAAGGAGTTCTTCGGATTTAGAGGAAACAATCGATGAACGAGATATCTGGATTCATTTCAGTCTTTCTTGGCGGGGCTTCGGGTGTCGTTGTCGTAGAGGCTGCGAAGTTTGCCGCCGCGAGCATGGGCCAGAGGGCGTCTCAGAAGGTCGACACGTATCGACGCGGAACCTACTGGGTGGGCTTATTGGTGCTGATACTCGTCGCTGGTTTCGTTACTGTAGTGAGCGCTGGAGAAGGACCAATCAAGCTAGTGAATGCACTGCAAATTGGAATGAATGCTCCTGCGCTCATAACGGCGTGGGCGACCGCATCGCAGCGAGAAGCAATAAGGAAGAGAGTGCCTTCGGCACGGATCAGTCCGAATGACGAAGACAACAGGATCATAAGGGATTCTCCAAGCTTGTTTCGCCGAGTTCTCGATGATCAAGCGTGGTAGGCACCATGGATTCGCGCAATGGCATGTGCAGCAACAGCGGCCCAACAACCGGTTGCAGCGGACGGTGCGCTGCGCGCCCCGCCGCTGAACCGAAGCGTTGAACGACAGGTTTGCGGATTTCTGACCGGCTCCATTGGGTCGAAATGAGCCAAGATCAGAAAGCTTCTCCCGAATGACTGGCGTTTGGCCGATCAGGAAAGCCATTTCAAAAACACAACGCCAATCTGGCGCCGCTGGCGGCCGGCCAGCGCTGAGAGCGACCGCGACCATTGCGAATTCTGTTGGGCAAAACTCATGAGCGGCGGATCGCCTGAGGCATTGCGCGAAGGCTCGTCGACCCCAGATGGCGATCGCTGGGTTTGCCAAATGTGCTTCGAAGGTTGTTCCGAACCCTTCGGTTGGAACGTGGGAGACGAGGACTCGAACGAGCGCTGAACGGCAGTTGCCGGTCTTCACGACCGATTTCTTCGGGTCATGTGTGGAGCTTGGCGACAAGCACTTCCGCGGCCGCTGCCATCCTCGAGCCGCAGGCCGCGTGGGAACCCTCAGCGTGGCAGACATAGGGCGTGGGCATATCTGGCGCTGAATCAATGACGCCGTTCGCGCAGATTCGACAGACTGGATCCCGCTGGCGCATGGCCGCGCTAAAGCACGCTCCAGTCCAGCGCCTTCCGGATTGCGGCCCTGAACACCTCCGCCACGGCGTTCCAGATGTCCTCTGCCAGTTGCAGGCCGACGATCGCCACGGAGCGGATGCGGATTCGGGCGATCATCTTCTGGTCCTCGATGAAGACCCGCGCATCGTCTTCATTGAACTCGCCGCTGTCCTTGCGGCGGGCGATCAGCTTGACGTCTCGGGTCAGCCCTTCGGTCACGTTGGCCACGATATCCTTCAGGCTGCCCCAGGTGTCCGGATCGTCCACAACGGCGCGGGCGGCGGCCAGCGCGTCGCGTCCCACCTGCCGGAAATCGACCCCGTTGATCGTCGTCATGGGTGCTTCCCTCCGTGTGCCCGCTTTTATTCGGACTTGGCCCGCTCGGCGGTTTCGATCGACAGCACCGCCTTGAAGAGTGCCGACTTGCGCAGGGCCCAGTTGCTTTGCTTGAGGATCAGGGTCTGGCGGGTCAGCGTCGGGTCTTCGTGCTGGGCCTGCCAGCGGATGAGCAGGCATTTCAGATCCACCAGATTGGCGATGGTGAGTCGTGGCCCGGCCAGTGCGGCCATGTCGGCCTGCAGTTCGGCGCAGGCCGAGGGCAGGGCCTCGTCGAGCAGGCTGTTGATGCGGGTCTGGAGCCGTTCGCCGACCGGGCTGACGGACTGCTGCGAGGCCAGGGCGCGCAGCAGCATCACATCCACGGTGGAGATTGCGCTGGCGTAGTCGGGGCGGAACTGGCTGGCATGGCCCGCGTGCGTTTCGGGCGCGGCGATGGCGGCGCGCGCTGCATCGTTGGCCGGGCTGACGCGAATGCCCCGGTCGATCATGGCCGCGGTCTCCCGGTAGAGCGTTTCGGCGTCGTCGAGCAGTCGGTTGTCATAGGGCTGCACCAGCTGCCGGGGGCAGCCGGTCAGGTTCAAGAGCAGCGCCAGCATGGCAATCCGAAGGAGCAGCCTGGTGCGCATGAGGGGTCGGCTCCCGGTTCCGGGTGGGCGAGGCCGTATTGAACCATGGCCGTGGCGGGTGGGCCATGCCCTGGCGCCCGGGCCCGCCGCCCTGCGCACCATGGCTGGCTCAGGCCAGTGGCTGTAGCGTGCCGCTTGCGTCCAGTTCGTAGCGGTCGAGGTCCCGGGCCAGGAACAGTGCCCCGTCGTATTCGGCGCGGGCTTCGGCTTCGATGTCGCCGATGTGCGGACTGCGGTGGGCGTTCCCGTAGCGGGGGCTGAAGTGGGTCAGGATCAGGTGGGGCAGGCCGGCTTCGCGGGCAAAGCGCGCCACGCGGGCGGCCGTGCTGTGCATGGGCGCCGGGCCGACCCGGGCCGCCACGTCCTCGGTGTAGGTGGCCTCGTGCACCAGCAGCTGGGCGCCCTGGCAGAGGTGCTCCAGCAGGGCCGGCGTGTCGTTGTCGCCGCCGACAACGATGCGCCGGGGCGACAGGGCGGGCTCGAGCACGTCGCCGGCCCGGACGATGCGGCCATCGTGCAGTGTCACATCCTCGCCCCGCTGCAGCTGCCCCCACAGCGGTCCGCGGGGCACGCCGGCGGCGGCCAGGCGGTCGTGGTCGAGCTGGCGGTAGGCATCGTGCTGGGTGAGCGCATAGGCGTAGGACGGAATCCGGTGCGACAACAGGGCCGCCTCGAGCTGCAGGCCCGCCAGGTCGGGCAGCGCGCCGGCCGCGGCGGCTACGTCGATGAAGCGCAAGGGGAATCCCAGGTTGGAATCGGTCAGGGCCAGCGAGCGGGTCACCAGCTCGCGAATGTCCGCCGGCCCGATGATCGTCAGGGGCGCCTGCCGGCCTTCCATCGACGCGGTTCCCAGCAGCCCCGGCAGCCCCAGGCAGTGATCGCCGTGGCAGTGGGTGATGCAAACCCCCTCCAGGGTGGCCAGGCTCAGTCGGGTATGCAGCAGCCGGTGCTGGGTGCCCTCGCCGCAATCCACCAGCAGCCAGCCCCGCTGGCCCCCACCACGGACGGCAACGCCCGACAGGCTGCGTTCCCGCGTGGGAACGCCGGATGAGGTGCCAAGAAAGTGAATGCGCATGGGTTGCCTGATTGGGTCCGCCCGGCAAGGATACCCCGGTGATTCGCGCTGCGCGGTTCGGGGCCCGGGGGCATCTGTCCGGAGATCCTCAATGCAAGCGTCCGCAGGCTCCAGTCGGGGCAGGGGGGCAGGCGCCGGTCTACAGGCCCGTCATGGCCTCCACGAGATGCCTGAGCCACGCGCGGAAGCCCACGGCTCTGGCATGCCGCCGTTTCAGCTGGACCTGGAGCAGATAGGTCGCGTAGAGCAGGATGCACAGGGCACACGCTGTGGACGCGACGACCAGCAGTGCCTCCGCGATTATCCTGAGAGCGCCTCATGCGACCGGCTTTGCGCGATGAGTTCGCAGCCATCCGAATGCCGGGCGATGGTGAAGGCCACGGGCAGGAAGCGCTGGATGATGTCGATGTTGGTCTCGAAATGCGACGACACCGTGGTGCAGGTAAATCGCCCACTGCCGGCCAGCGCGATCGGCAGCAGCAACTGGTCAGCCAGGTGCTCGCCGACGCATGCGATGCTCGTGCGGTAGTGTTCGGCCTCGGCGATGGCAGCGTCGGCCACCGATGTGGCGCTCCGACCGCGCTGACCGAAACCGCTGAAGATCTCGGTCACGTGTTCGTGAATGAACTCGATGAGCACCACGTTACCGGGACCCTCGCTGGCAGGAAGTTCGTGAATTCGCGACGTGCACTGCCCCAGCCACTCACCGAGTCGGGTGACCTGGGCGCGAGCCACGTCCAGGCCCTGGGCCGCGACGATGGCGCGCGCCCGTTGGCTGCGCGGCTGACCGCGCGCGATCAGCTCGAGCGGCCGAAGTTGCGGGACGGGCGTTGTGCGTGCGAACAGTTCCCCGCCGCCGGCCGGGTAGAAGCCGTGTCGCCGCAGCGCGATTGACTGGCAGACGCCCATGCGCGCCACCAGCGGGGCCCAACTCGATATCAGGAAGTCCGCTGGCGGGGCCGCCTGGTTGTGTGTTCCTCCGGTGATGGTCACCGTGCTGGGTGCATCGGCAAACCACAGCGCGGGCAGCAGCGTCTGCAGCACCAGGGTGCAGCTGCCTGCCGAGCCGATCGCGAAGTGGTAGTCGCCACCGCGGATGGCCCCTGGTTCGAATTGCAGCGCCGATGATCCGAGGGTGTCCCCACTGACCTTGGCGCTGCAGATTTCCGCCGCAGCGCGTACGGCCGTCAGGTGTTGCCGAAGCAGGCCGGGGCGTGCGCGCCCGGCCCGGATGCGCTCGATGGTGAACGACGTGCCGGTCAGCATCGAGAGGCTCAGGGCGCTGCGCAGGATCTGGCCTCCGCCCTCGCCTTGCGAGCCGTCCAACTGCAGGGCTTGCACTGGGTGCCGGGTGGGGTGCATCAGACCGACTCCGCCAGGAGGACGCTGTCCCGCAGCAGGCCGTCCAGGGCTTCCGGGCTGCTTCCCGAGCGCTCGGGCCACGTGGGCGGCGTCAGCTGCTGGAGGGCGGTCTCGATGTAGTCGTGGATACGAGGAAAGCGCGGGCCCAGGTCGCTTTCGGCGCGGGCCAGCTTGATGAACAGCAAGGCGATGATTTCATCGCGAAGGGCCTCGTCGTCGATCAGTTCGTCCACCAGGCGGGCAAAGCGCATGGGCGGCATGCCGCGGCCCGACGCGATCCACTGGGCCGCAAGGAGCGGACGCAGAACGTAGAGATAGGTCTTGAGCCGGACGTTGTCGCCTTGCAGGCAGCCGCGGAAATTCCTGCGCGCCATGGACAGGTAGTGCCAACACCCTCGGGTGTCCGAGAAGTGCTGGCTTGCCAGCGTCCGGAATCGTTCTGCAAAGCCGGGATCCTGTCGATACACAACGGGTGAGCCGAGCCATTCGAACAGGGTGGGATTGGAGCGCGCCAGCAGTCCCAGGGCCTTGCGCAATTCCCAGCCACTGACGTCGAGCGCATCATCGACTGGCCGCTCGATCACGTCTCTGCCGGGGCGCACACGCAGGTACCAGTCGGGTCGATGGACGTAGATGAATCGCACGTCGTAGTCGCAGTCGGGCGACGCAAAGCCCCAGCCGCGGCTTCCCGACTCGCAGGCGAAGAGGATGCGCACGTGGCAGCTGCGCTCGATCGAGCGCAGTTCGTCCTCGATCCGGCTCAGCACCGGCCGGCGGAGGCTGTGGTCGTGAAGAATCGTGGTCATGGCACTGCGGGTCTATGCGGTCGGTTTGGGCAGCAGGGCGGGCGTGGGGCTTCAGCCCTTGACGCAGACCACCTGCCGCAGGGTGTGCACGACTTCCACGAGTGTCTCCTGAGCGGCCATCACCGCGTCGATGTCCTTGTAGGCCATCGGGATCTCGTCGATCACGTCGGCATCCTTGCGGCATTCGACGTGGTGGGTCGCGCGGATCTGATCCTCGATCGAGAACCGCTTCTTGGCCTGCGTGCGGCTCATCGTGCGGCCCGCACCGTGACTGCATGAGCAGAAGGCGTCTTCATTGCCGAGACCACGCACGATGAAGCTCTTCGCGCCCATCGAGCCAGGGATGATGCCCAGCAGACCCTTGTGGGCAGCGACGGCGCCCTTGCGGGTGACGAGGACGTCTTCTCCGAAGTGGGTCTCGCGCTGCACGTAGTTGTGGTGGCAATTGACCGCCTCGAGGTCGGCGCTGAAGGTCTTCGGAATGAGCTGCCGGGCGGCGCCAATGACATGCGCCATCATCACCTCGCGGTTCTGGCGGGCGAAGTCCTGGGCCCAGCCGACGGCGGCGACGTAGTCATCGAAGTGCTCGCTGCCCTCCCGGAAGTAGGCGAGGTCGCGGTGGGGCAGGTCGGCGATGTGCTGGCGCATGTCGGCCTGGGCCAGCTCGATGAACAGGTTGCCGATGGCGTTGCCGACGCCACGTGAGCCGGAATGCAGCATGAACCAGACTTTGTCTGCTTCATCGAGACAGACCTCGATGAAGTGGTTGCCGGTGCCCAGCGTGCCGAGGTGGTTGACGTCGTTGCCCTGGCCCAGCTTGGGGTGCTTCTCGGCCAGCCGCGCGTAGTCGTGGGCCAGCTCCTGCCAGCCCACGGCGTTGCGCTTCGGGATGTCGTGCCAGGCGCCGCGGTCGCCCTTGCCGCCGTGGTTGGTGCGGCCGTGCGGCACCGCCGCCTCGATCGCCGTGCGCAGGCCGTGCAGGTTGTCGGGCAGATCGGCGGCGCGCAGCGAGGTCTCGACCGCCATCATGCCGCAGCCGATGTCGACGCCGACCGCCGCCGGCACGATCGCGCCCAGCGTCGGGATGACGCTGCCGACGGTGGCGCCCATGCCCCAGTGGACGTCGGGCATGGCGGCGACGTGGCGGAACACGAACGGCAGCCGGGCGACGTTGAGCAGCTGCTTGCGCGCGGCGTCCTCGATCTGGACGCCGCGGATCCACGCCCGGATGGGCACGCCGTCGGTCTCGATCAGCTCGTGGCTGGCCATGGGTCGGCCAGTCTGCCCGACGAAACCGGCGCGCGCAC